>JBCDBM010000074.1:0-14246 GCA_039183665.1 Pseudomonadota bacterium
AGCGCAGTCAGAAACCGGCTATCAAAACCTGACCAAGATCACGAGCGACGCGTTTTTGCGCACCAGCGATGATGACGTCTGCGCAGATTTCGAGTGGTTAGAAGAAGCGTCGAGCGGCGTCATTTGCTTGACGGGCGGCTATGACGGTCCCATCGACCGATTGCTTCGGGACGGTCGTAGCGACGAGGCCCGAAAGGCGTTGCAGCGGTTAGAAGGCGTTTTTGGCGATCGTCTTTATGTTGAACTCCAACGCCACGATGCCCGCGCCGGAGAAAGCGTCGAAGAAGAGATGCTTGATCTGGCCTATGATCTGGGCATTCCAATCGTCGCCACTAACGAGCCGTTTTTTCCTGAAGAATCTGATTTTGCCGCCCATGACGCGCTCTTATGTGTAGCCGAAGGCGCTTATGTTCACCAAGATGAGCGGCGCAAGATCACCCCGGACCACTACTTCAAAAGCGCCGATGAGATGCGCGCTTTGTTTGAGGACCTCCCGGAGGCCATCGACAATACCATCGAGATAGCGCGTCGCTGTGCGTTCCGACCAAGGTTTCGAGACCCGATTTTGCCGCGTTTTGTGAGCGTCGGCGATGACGCAACTGACGATCAGGGTCTGGGGCGAGAGGAACTTGAGGCCCTTGAGCTTGAGCGCCAAGCGCGCGAAGGGCTAAAAGAACGCCTACGAACGATCGACATGGCCACTGAGGAAGCCGCCTATTGGGATCGCCTCAACGTCGAGCTCGATATTATCAACCGCATGGGGTTCCCTGGCTACTTTCTTATCGTCGCCGATTTTATCAAATGGGCGAAGGCGCAGGACATTCCGGTGGGACCAGGCAGGGGATCTGGCGCTGGATCCGTTGTGGCATGGGCGCTAACGATCACTGATCTCGACCCCTTGCGTTTCGGTCTCTTGTTTGAGCGGTTCTTGAATCCTGAGCGCGTTTCGATGCCAGATTTCGATATCGATTTCTGTCAAGAGCGTCGCGATGAGGTGATCCGGTACGTTCAAGAAAAATATGGGCGTGATCGCGTTGCCCAAATCATTACCTTCGGGAAACTGCAGGCCCGCGCCGTGTTGCGTGATGTGGGACGCGTCTTAAACATGCCCTTCGGCCAGGTTGATCGCATCTGCAAGCTTGTGCCGAACAACCCGGCAAACCCGGTGACGCTCGCTGAAGCGTTGGAAACCGAGCCGCGGCTAAAACAAGAACGTGATGACGACGAGACTGTCAGCACGCTTATCACTATGGCGTTGAAGCTTGAGGGGCTTTATCGCCACGCCTCGACCCATGCAGCCGGCGTGGTGATCGGCGATCGTCCGCTCCAGGAGCTTGTGGCGCTTCATCGCGACCCACGCTCGGACATGCCTGCGACCCAGTTTAATATGACGTGGGTCGAGCCGGCTGGTCTCGTTAAGTTCGACTTTTTGGGCCTAAAAACGCTCACCGTCATCGATCGCGCTGTTGGCTTTGCCGCAGAGCGCGGCGCGTCTATTAAGATGAGCGAATTGCCGTTGGACGACCCCGAGACATACGCCATGCTCGGCGAAGGCAATGCCGCCGGGGTGTTCCAACTCGAAAGCGCGGGCATGCGCTCGACGCTTCGGGCGATGAAACCAGACAGCCTGGAAGACATTATTGCCCTTGTCTCGCTTTATCGGCCTGGGCCGATGAAGAACATTCCAACCTACATCGAGCGCAAACAGGGCCTTCAGGAGCCTGATTATTTGCACGCCATGCTCGAGGGCGTTTTGAAAGAAACCTATGGCGTGATCATCTACCAAGAACAGGTGATGCAGATCGCGCAAATCATGTCGGGCTATTCGCTTGGCGAAGCAGACTTGTTGCGTCGAGCCATGGGGAAGAAGAAAAAGGAAGAGATGGATCGCCAGCGCCAGCGCTTTGTGGAGGGCGCGGCGAAAAATGGCGTTGATCAAGCTAAAGCGTCAGGGATCTTTGATCTCGTACAAGAGTTTGCCGGTTACGGTTTTAATAAATCGCATGCGGCGGCCTATGCGTTGATCGCCTTCCAGACGGCGTGGCTCAAAACGCACTTTCCTGCTGAGTTTCTTGCAGCCTCCATGGCGCTTGATCGGATCAACACCGATAAACTTGCCGTCTTCTTGAAAGAAGCAAGACGAATTAAGGTTGCTGTCAATCCGCCGCATATCAATCGCTCGCGGGCAGATTTTTCCGTCGCCAATGATGACGATAGCGGCGGCGGCGCCATCAATTACGCCTTATCAGCTGTAAAAAATGTCGGCGAAGGCGCGATGGCCCATATTGTCGAGATGAGAGAGCGGGGCGGCGCCTTTGGCGATCTTTTTGACTTCGCTGAACGAGTTGATTTGAAAGCTGTGGGTAAACGCGCGCTTGAAAACCTGGCGCGCGCGGGGGCGCTTGATGGGTTGGGCGCAACGCGAGCGCAAGTATTCGCGGCGGCAGATTTGCTGGTTCGCTACTCTGCGCGTGCAATCGAAGAGCGAGACAGCGCGCAAGGGGGATTGTTCGCAGATGAACCGAACGCCCTAGCGAAACCTGATCTGCCGAGCGTTGAGGACTGGACCACCGAACAACGCCTCGATGAAGAACGCGCCGCCATCGGTTTTTATTTTAGCGGCCACCCTTTGGACGATTATGAGCGTGAACTAAAACGTCTCAACGCTGTTTTTTACGCAGAAGCGCTCGAACGGGTGAAAGCAGGACGCGAAGGTTTTCAAATGGCGGGCGTCGTGCGGGCGGTGCGCGTTCGGCGCTCGAAAACCGGAAAGCCGTTTGCATGGATTGAAATATCCGATCCCACCGGTGATTTCGAAGTCACGGCGTTCTCGGAGACATTAGCCAGCGCCCGGGACTTGCTCGAGGCCGGTGCGCTGTTGTTGTTCAATGTCACAGCCGAGGCCAATGACGGCGAGGTTCGCTTTATCTGCGAGGGCGTGCGGGATTTGAACGGGGCGGCGGCGGCGGCCGTGTCGCAGTTAAAAATTTTCGTGACGTCGCGCGAAGGGCTGGAGGGCGTTAAGAAACGGCTCTCCGCCGTTAAACCAGCGTCCTCGCGCGAGGGCGGCAAAGTCATTGTGTCCATGCGGTTGCCGGAGACCGGGCGCGATGTTGAGCTGACGCTCCCCGGCGTCGTGGCGTGCACCCCCGCCATGCGCGGCGCGTTAAAAGCGGTATCGGGCGTTTCTGATGTGGACTTGATTTAGGCTCATTTTGGCGGGCGTTTTTGGTTGCGCGAGCAATGCGGACCGCGTATAGGCCCCTCCATCTCTCACGCGGCGTCATCCTTCGGTGATCTGTTGAGCGGAAACGTTCGATAGATAGGCGCGCCGCGGCGGAACAACCGATGGAGTTATAGATATGGCGCTGCCTGAATTTTCCATGCGCCAGCTGCTTGAGGCTGGCGTACATTTTGGTCACCAGACCCACCGATGGAATCCGAAGATGAAGTCGTATATTTACGGCGATCGCAACGGAATCCACATTATTGATCTGTCGCAGACGGTCCCATTGCTGCACCAAGCATTGGTCAAAGTTCGTGATGTCGTCTCCGGCGGCGGGCGGGTGCTTTTCGTTGGCACCAAACGCCAAGCCCATGGTCCGATCGCGGATGCGGCCCAGCGATGCGCACAATATTTCATGAATGTGCGCTGGCTAGGGGGCACGCTCACCAACTGGGAAACAATTTCGGACTCTATTCGTCGCTTAAAGTCGATGGAAGAAATCCTCGATGGCGGCGGCACGGGCCTGACGAAGAAAGAAACGCTTCAGCTCACGCGAGAGCGCGAAAAGTTGAACGCATCTTTAGGCGGTATTCGCGAGATGGGCGGCCTGCCGGATGTGATGTTCGTGATCGACGTCAACAAAGAGTCTATCGCTGTCAAGGAAGCCAAGAAGCTCGGCATTCCGGTGATCGCGGTGGTCGATTCCAATTGCTGCCCCGACGATATCGACTTTGTTATCCCTGGGAATGACGACGCCTCTCGTGCGATCAGCCTTTATTGCGATTTGATCGCCGATGCGGTGATTGACGGGATTAGCGAAGGGCAAGCGGCGCTTGGCGTTGATATGGGGGCGATGGACGAGGCTCCTGTGGAGGCTGTTCCTGAGGAGCCTTCAGCGGCCGCTAACGAGACTGCTCCGGAAGACGGCGCGGCCGAGGCGACGAGCCCGGCAGCGGAAGCTGAGCAACCCGCGGCCGTCTAGAAAGATCAGTTGGGGCGGCCCGGGGCAGGACCGGGCGATAAGTTAAGGCTGATACGGCGGCTGCACCCAGGCCGCGCGCCCCTTTTTCTTTCGTGATCGCATCTTAGATAACGGGAAATGAAACGGCCCTGAAAGCGATGGCGTCAGGGCGAGCACGAAAAAAGGAACGAAAGTCATGGCCGATATTACGGCAGCGATGGTCAAACAGCTTCGAGAGATTTCGGGCGCCGGCATGATGGATTGCAAGGCGGCGTTAGCGGAAACCGATGGCGATGTTGATGCGGCCGTAGACTGGCTGCGCAAAAAGGGTCTTGCGAAGGCGGCAAAAAAGGCTGGTCGGACCGCAGCCCAAGGGCTTGTTTCGGTCGCCGTAGAAGAGGCGGCGGGCGGCGCGACGGGCGTTGTCGTCGAGGTCAATTCCGAGACGGACTTCGTAGCGCGTAATGCTGTATTCCAAAGCATGGTGAGCGACGTCGCCCAGACGGCCGTGAGCGTCGCTGGCGATCTCGACAAACTTCGCGCCGCGTCATTTCCTGGCGTCGACAAGTCCGTTGACGAACATATTGCGGAAATGGTTGGCCAAATCGGCGAAAACATGTCGTTGCGGCGCGCAAATGGCGTTGTCGTGGATGAGGGCGTTGTCGCGTCCTACGTTCACGGTCAAGTCACGGATGGTGCGGGCAAGATTGGCGTTCTGGTCGGCTTAAAATCGTCAGGCGACAAGGCGCAACTTGGCGCGCTGGGCAAGCAGATCGCCATGCATATCGCGGCGGCGCGGCCTCTATCCTCTCGAATTGACGATTTGGATCCGACGGTGCTTGAGCGCGAGAAAACCGTTCTGGCGGACCAAGCGCGCGCGTCTGGCAAGCCCGAGGAGATTATCGGCAAGATGGTCGAGGGCCGGCTGCGCAAGTTTTATGAAGAATCGGTCCTTCTCGAGCAGGTTTTTGTCATCGATGGCGAAACGAAGGTTTCAAAGGTGATTGACGGCGCCGCAAAAGATATCGGTGCATCGATTGAGCTCGTTGGTTTTGTGCGCCTCGAGCTTGGCGAAGGCGTCGAGATTTCCGAGGACGAGGACTAAAGTTGATTTGACGCGATTGCGTCATTCGCGCCCTGTTTCTTTTGAAGCGAAGGGTTTAGTCTTAGGCTCGCGAATCAAAAGCTAGGCCCCATGACCGAATCTAGCCCAAAACCCGGCGCTGAGGCCGTGAAATACAAGCGCGTCCTGCTCAAAGTGTCGGGCGAGGCGCTCATGGGGTCGGGCGAATACGGCATCCACAGCGATACCGTCGATCAGATGGCCCTAGACATCAAAGAAGCGCTCACACTTGGCGTTCAGCTGTCTTTGGTCATCGGGGGCGGCAACATTTTCCGAGGCGTTTCGCCGGCCGCTCGAGGTATGGAGCGGGCCAGCGCCGACTATATGGGCATGTTGGCGACGGTCATGAACGCGCTTGCAATGCAAAACGCACTCGAGCGCATCGGTGTGCATACTAGAGTGCTGTCCGCGATTGAGATGACGGCGATTTGCGAACCCTATATTCGCCGCCGCGCGCTTCGTCATATGGAAAAAGGGCGCATCGTTATTTTCGCGGCGGGAACCGGCAACCCGTTCTTCACGACTGATACGGCGGCCGCCTTGCGGGCGGCTGAGATGGGCTGCGACGTGTTGATGAAGGGCACCCAGGTTGATGGCGTTTACTCGGCTGACCCAAAACTAGACCCCAATGCCGAACGGTTCGATCGGTTGAGTTATCATGAAGTGCTGATGCGGGATCTTAAGGTCATGGATCAAGCTGCGATCTCGCTTGCTCGCGAAAGCGGCATACCTGTCATCGTCTTTCCCATTGCGCGGGCCGGGGGCGTCAGCGCGGCGCTCACCGGCCAGGGGCCGACCACGATAATTACCGACGACTAATCGAAATCGCTTTTTTATTCAAAATATCAGTATAAACAGGCGAACCAGCGCATACATTACCTGAACGACGGGAGCGGAACGCCATGAGCGGCGACGTAGATTTGAAAGATCTTAATAAACGCATGGAAGGCGCACTATCGTCATTAAAAGGCGAGTTTGGCGGGTTGCGGACTGGGCGCGCGAGCGCAAACCTTGTGGAGCCGATCAATGTTGACGCCTATGGCTCAAAAATGCCCATGACCCAGGTCGGGACTGTCAGCGTCCCCGAGCCGCGCATGATCTCCGTGCAGGTTTGGGACAAAGGCCTTGTGGGCGCAGTAGAAAAGGCGATCCGCGAGTCGGGCCTTGGCATTAATCCGGTGGTGGACGGCCAGACGGTGCGAATCCCTATTCCGCCGCTTACCGAAGAACGCCGTGGCGAATTGGTGAAAGTGGCGGCGAAATATGCAGAACAGTCTCGTATCGCCATTCGCAATGTGCGACGTGAGGGTATGGAGAGTATCAAAAAGTCAGAAGGCGTCAGCGAAGACGAACAGAAGAAACTCTCCGAGGACGTACAAAAGCTGACCGACACGATGATCAAAAAGGTGGACGACGCGCTCGCCGCGAAAGAAACCGAAATTATGCAAGTATAGGCCTTCGAGTATGCCAAAAGCGTCTCTGTCCACGACGCAAGCGCCAGAGAGCGATGAGCGCGCGATACCGAAACATGTTGCGATCATCATGGACGGCAATGGCCGGTGGGCGAAGGCGAGGGGGATGTCGCGCACAGCGGGCCATCGGGAAGGCGTAGAGGCCGCGCGTCGCGCCTTGCAAGCCGCCCGCGATTTGGGTCTTCGCTATCTGACGCTCTACTCTTTTTCTACGGAAAATTGGCGACGGCCCGCTCGTGAAGTGCGCGATCTCATGGGATTGCTTAAGCAGTTCATCATTGACGATTTACCCAGGCTCAAACAGGAAGGCGTAAGGGTGCGTATCCTTGGTGATAAGGAAAACCTTGCATCGGATATTAGGGAACTGGCCCGTCGAGCAGAGCGGGAAACCGCACACAATCAAAATTATGTCTTGCAGATCGCCTTCAATTATGGCGGTCGCGACGAAATTGTCCGCGCGATCCGAAAAGCGACTCAAGCCGTCCAAGACCGTGAGCTTTCCCTCGATGAGATCACCGAAGATACATTTTCGCAATTCCTGGATACGGGTGACGCCCCAGACCCTGATCTTGTTATTCGGACAAGCGGCGAGATGCGCACGTCCAACTTCCTCATTTGGCAAGCCGCTTATGCGGAGTATGTCATCCTCGACGCGTACTGGCCTGATTTCAACGAAGCGATGTTTGAAGACGCTATTGCGCAGTATACGAACCGTGACCGTCGTTATGGCGGCGTCGCAAGCGCAACTGGCTAACCCAGCGCATGTCGGGTGGTGAGCGCGAACAGCTGAGCGCCAAGTCTATGCGCCGCGCCATCGTTGTTCGTCTTGTCTCCTCCGCAATTCTCATCCCCTTGGTTCTTGCCGCCGTATATTTGGGCGGACGGGTATTTGCGGGTCTGGTGGCCTTTTTATGCGTGGTCATGATCTTTGAGTGGACGCGCATGGTCGAACACCGGGCCTTTAGTCCGAGTTTTTACGTCTTAGCTTTGGGCGCAACTGGCTCACTCCTGATCGCGCCTTCTGGCGCCTACGGGACGGGCCTATTGATTTGCGCGTTGAGTGGTGCGGCCGCTTTATGGTTCTCGCGAAACCAAGGCGGCCCCGGTTTATGGGCCGCCGCCGCTGCGCCCTACATTATCGCACCGTCAATCGCATTGATGTGGTTGCGGTTTGAGCCGGAGGCCGGCCGGGCGCTGACCTTTTTCCTATATTTTGTTGTTTGGGCCGCGGATACAGGCGCCTTCGTCACCGGCAAAGCTCTGGGCGGGCCGAAAATTTCGCATGCGCTCTCGCCCAACAAAACATGGGCAGGCATTGCTGGCGGCGTTATTGGCGGCGGCCTTATTGGCCTTGTCAGCGGGGGGGTGTTTTTCGGGTTCGTTCAATGGCCCCTGTTCCTAGCGTTGGGCGGGGCGTTGGGCGCGGTCTCCGTTGTTGGCGATTTAGTCGAATCTGGTTTCAAGCGCCGTTTCGGGTTGAAAGACATTTCTGGTTTCATTCCAGGGCACGGCGGCGCCCTCGATCGGCTGGACGGCATGATTTTCGCGACTGCGGCGATGACGAGCGCCGTCTACATCTATATGCTGCTCGGCTAGCAACGACCGGTCGTGTTGGCGAGGTTGGGCGAAGGATACGCATATATGGCCTCACGGCGTCGGATAACGATTTTGGGTTCAACCGGATCGATTGGGGATTCCACGCTCAGCGTCTTGGAATTCGCCGCTGCTGACAATGAGACCGACTATGAGATCGAAGCGCTCACGGCCAACACCAATGTTGAAAAGCTTGTGGCCCAGGCGCGAAAGTTCAAAGCGAAGTACATCGCGGTTGCGGATCCGAACCTCTTCGATGCGTTAAAAGCAGAAGCCAGCGGCTTGAATGTCGAAATTGGCGCCGGCCCTGAGGCTATTGAAGAAGCCGCCGCGCGCGATGCGGACTGGGTGATGGCGGCGATCGTCGGCGCGGCGGGATTAAAGCCCACATTGCGCGCAGCGCAGCGGGGCGCTGACATTGCCCTTGCCAATAAAGACTGTCTCGTTTGCGCGGGCGAGGTCGTCACGAAAAGTATCCGGGAAGCCGGCGGCCGTCTGCTTCCTGTGGACAGCGAACACAACGCGATTTTTCAAGTGTTCGATTTTGAACGGCCCCAGCGGGTGTCCAAACTCATCCTTACGGCGTCTGGCGGCCCATTCCGCACATGGACGAAAGACGCCATGAGTACAGCGAGTCCGGCCCAAGCCGTGGCGCATCCCAATTGGGATATGGGCGCGAAGATCTCTGTCGATTCGGCGACCATGATGAACAAGGGTTTGGAGCTCATCGAAGCCGCGCATATTTTTCCTATCGCGCATGAGAAGATCGATATTCTTGTTCATCCGCAGTCGGTCGTGCATTCGATGGTGGAATATGTGGACGGGTCTGTTCTTGCCCAGTTGGGTACGCCGGATATGCGCACGCCCATCGCCACGACACTCAATTGGCCGGACCGAACGCCAAGTCCCAGCCCGAAGCTGAACTTCAGTGAGGTCTCCACATTAACCTTTGAACCACCTGATATTGAACGATTTCCGGCTCTGCGCTTAGCGCGAACATCAATTTCAGTTGGCGGGATTATGCCGGCGACCCTCAATGCGGCCAATGAAATCGCTGTTGCGTCGTTCCTAGGCGGCGGCGTGAAATTTCTTGATATCGCCGCAATTACTGAGCAGGTACTCAATACCGTTGGTCGCCAGTCGAATCTGGGCGTTCTGTCGTCATTGGATCACGCCATTGACGCGGACACAGAAGCGCGGCGCCTGGCACAACAATATGTCGCCGCCAAAGCGGCCTAAAGGGACGGATAACGCGTGAACTCGGTTTTCAATTTGCCGATCAGCACATTTTTGGTTTTGCCCATTAGCATCATCGCCTTTGGCGTTTTGCTGATGATCATCGTCTTCATCCACGAATATGGGCATTTCTCGATGGCCCGCATGCTGGGGGTTCGCGTGGATGTGTTCTCCATTGGCTTCGGGAAACCGATTTTGCGATGGGTGGACAAGAAGCAAACGGAATGGCGCATATCGCTGCTGCCTTTAGGCGGGTATGTGAAGTTTTTCGGGGACTTGAATGCGGCTTCTCAAGCCGATCCGCAGATCAATAAGGAAGAAGCCGCCGAAGCCCATCCAGTCACCACGCAGTTTCCGCGCCCGGGCGGCAAGAAAGACGCCGCGCGCGCGATGACGCCGGAAGAACGCGCGGTTTGCTTCCACTTCAAACCTGTTTGGGCGCGCTCGCTCATTGTTGCGGCGGGACCGGTGGCGAATTTCATTCTCGCTGTCTTCATTTTCGCGGGCCTGTTCATGATGCTCGGCCGACCGGCAACGGACCCAGTGATTGGCCAAGTGGTGCCCGACTCTGCGGCGTATGAAGCTGGGTTTGAGCCTGGCGACCGGATTGTGTCCGCCAATGGCCGCGACGTGCCGACTTTCCAGTCTTTGTCAGACACGATCATCGTCAGCGGGGGCCGCGAGATTGAGTTTGTTGTGCAACGCGGTGACGCGTTGCTGACGCTGCGCGCCGCGCCCCTACGCGTCGTTTCCGAAGATAGATATGGTAATGAAATCGAGCGCTGGCTTCTTGGCGTATCGCCGGATCCGAATGCCGTTTCTTTCAAGAAATTCGGCCCCTTCGCGGCCCTTGGTGAGGGCGTAAGCGAGCTGGCGCGCGTTCTCAGCATCACGGTTCAATATCTGGGACGGATCATCGCTGGCCAAGAAAACGCCGACCAACTCGGCGGACCGATCAAAATGACCCAATATGCTGGACAATCGGTCATGTCCGGCTTTGACGGATCGAGCTACGCTGAGCCGCCGAGTTTCGTGACGATGCTCAAAGGGAGCTTAGTCGATTTTATCCACTTAGCGGCGGTCGTATCGGTCTCTATCGGGTTCTTAAATCTTTTGCCGGTGCCGGTTCTCGACGGCGGGCACCTAGTGTATTACGCGTATGAAGCGGTTGCGGGCAAACCGCTGGGGCCGAAGGCGCAAGCTTTCGGATTTCGGATCGGCGTCGTGTTGTTAGCGTCGCTTATGCTTTTCGTCACTTGGAACGATATCAACAATCTACTTTCTTCATTGAGTTAAGGCGACAGCATGAGTTTAGTTTGGTCGGGGGCAGTAGCGCGGCGCGCATTCACCATCATTGCAATCGCAATGGGCCTCCTGCTCGGCGCCTCGTACGATGCGCGTGCGCAGTCAGCTGCGTCGACCACGTCACCGATGATCATCCAATCGATCATTGTGACCGGCAATCAGCGGATCGAGGCAGAGACCGTTGGCTCCTACCTGCCGATCGCAGCGGGCATGCCGGCTGAAGCCGCGCTCCTAGACCTGTCTCTGAAAACGCTCTTCAACACAGGGCTTTTTGCCGACGTGACCCTTGAAATGCAGACCAATGGCGCGCTCGTGATTGAGGTAGCGGAAAACCCAATCGTCAATCGCGTCATTTTAGAGGGCAACAAAAAGCTCAAAGACGATAAGATCACGGAAGAGATTCAGCTCGCCGCGCGCGCCGTTTACACGCGCGCCAAAGTCCAAGCTGACGTTCAGCGCATTATTGAGCTGTATCGTGCTAAGGGCCGTTTCGCCGCGACGGTGACGCCGAAGGTGACGCCGCTCGAGCAAAATCGCATCGATGTCATTTACGAGATTGATGAAGGGCCGAAGACGGGCGTGGCGAAAGTCAATTTCGTCGGCAATTCAGTTTTCACCGACAATGAGCTGCGCGGCGTCATTCTAACAAAAGAATCGCGTTGGTGGCGGTTTTTCACCAGCAATGACAATTACGATCCGGATCGGCTGGAGTTTGAGCGCGAGCAGTTACGCAAACACTACAGCGAAAACGGTTATGCCGATGCGGCGGTGATTTCTGCGGTCGCAGAGCTTACGCCCGATAGAGAAGAGTTCTTCATCACCTTCACCATCGAAGAAGGCGTGAAATATTCAATCGGCGAGGTCAACGTCCGCACCACCCTGGCGAAGCTAGATGAGCGCGCGTTGGAAGGCTTTGTACCGATCAAAACCGGCCAAACCTATAACTCCGCTCGCGTCGACGACACCGTGGAAACACTGACTTTCGCCACCGGCGCCACGGGTTACGCCTTTGTCGATGTGCGTCCGCGTCTTAATCGCCACCCAGAGACGCAAACCGTCGACATTACTTTCGAGGTCAATGAAGGCCCGCGGGTTTACGTTGAGCGAGTTAACATCAAGGGCAATACGAGAACGTTAGACAAAGTCATCCGACGCGAGATTCGTATTGCCGAGGGCGATCCGTTTAATCGGGTTCTGTTGGATCGATCTGAAGCGCGCGTTCGATCGCTGGGTTTCTTCAACGAAGTCTCTATAGAAGAAAAACCAGGCTCGGCGCCCGACCGAACAGAAGTCGATTTGACCGTTGAGGAAAGACCCACCGGTTCGTTCAGTGTCGGTGTTGGCGTGTCTTCGACAGAAGACTTCATCATCGATTTCTCGGTTGAAGAGCGGAACTTGCTTGGCCGCGGGCAATTCTTGCGATTTCGGGTGCAGGCGAGCTCGCGAACCCGAACTGTGGATATACAGTTTACGCAACCGTATTTCCTTGATCGAAATTTGGCGGCGGGCTTCTCGCTGTTTAATCAGCGAACGGATTTTCGCGAGTCTGGCTTTATTAGGAACAGGATCGGCGGCGGCGTGAACGCCGGTTTCCAGATTTCTGAATATGGCCGCGCCGGCGTGCGGTATTTACTGACGCGAGATGACGTAACCATCGACTCGTTGAGCTCGAGTACGTTGCTGTCTACAGAGGATCCTGCGTCCGTGCTGGCGCCTGGAACGTCGCCGGATAGCGTTGAACCGCTGCTGAATTCGGATGGAACGCTTTTCGTCGACGACGATGGCGACTCCTTTCAAATCGTCACCGCTGAGACATGTGACTTCATCATCAATTCGCTGTCGCCGACCTGTCAGTCTGAAGGCGAATTCTTGACGTCGTTGGTTGGTGTCGATCTCTCGTTTGATACGCGCGATAATCCTTTGAGGCCGTCGCGCGGCTTCCGCACTGGGTTTTCCTTTGGGGTCGCCGGCCTTGGCGGCGACGTGAATTATTATCAAGGCGAGTTCACCGGCGCCTATTACAAGCGGCTGTTCGGCGGGTTCATCGGCGCTCTTAAAGGCAGAGCTGGTTATATTGACGGTTATGGCGGCGATGATGTGCGGTTGTCAGACCGGTTCTTTGAGGGCGCGTCCACATTCCGCGGCTTTGAAGTCGCCGGCGTCGGGCCGCGCCTGCTGCAATCAAACGGTATCGATACAGAGACCGGCGCAGAGCGTTTCGTTACCCAATCGATCGGGGCCAAAACCTACGCTATTGGTTCGGCGGAAATCTTGTTGCCGCTGCCGTTGCCGCCTGAGTACGGCATCCGCGCGGCGTTATTTTCAGATTTCGGAACCGTGGGGATCGTCGACGACGGTACGAAAGTCATTAACGAAGACACAACGTTCTTCTTGGATTTGGATGGCGACGACATTGCAGAGACCGCCCCGGTGCAAGATGACTTGAGCTTAAGGGTTTCGGCTGGGGTTACGGTTAGTTGGGATTCGCCGTTTGGGCCCGTGCGATTCGATATATCGCACGTAATTCGGAAAGAATTTTATGATAGGACGGAGGGGTTCCGATTCAGCGCTGGAACCACGTTCTAAATCGAGTGAGGTGTTACGATGAATAAACTATTCATGTCCTTGGCGGGCGTAGGCGCGGTAGTCGCTGCCGCTATTGTGGCGACGTTTAGCGGCGCGCAAGCCTTGGCGGAAGATAAGGCCCCCGTGATCCTTGTGGTTGATCGGGCCCAACTCATTGCGCAATCAAGAGCTGGAAAAACGATCCCTGAGCAAGCCGAAGAGGTTCGCGAATCTGTGGCGGCCGAACTCGAAGCCGAGGCGAAAAAGCTGCAGAACGATATCGAAAAGTATCAAAAAAGCGCGTCGTTGATGTCTGATGAAGTCAGACAAAAAACGGAGCAGGAATTGGCGATGCGCCAGCAATATGCGCTGCCGCAGCGGGTTCAGATTATGGATCAAGCGTTCCGAGCCGCCGTCCAGAATGCGGAAACAAAAATTCTCATCGAAGCGCGTCCGATCCTGAAAGATATCGTTGATGACCGCGGCGCCACCATCCTGATCGATCGTTCGGCGGTGATGTACGCTTCTGTAGACGCAGATATCACGGAAGAGGTCATCGAGAAACTCGACAAAAAAATGAAGTCTGTCGAAGTACAGAAGATCTCGCTTGCTGAAGTCGAAAAGCAAATCCAAGAACTGCAGGCACAGCAAGCAGAGAACCAATAATAATAACGGACGGGCGCTCGCCCTCATGAGACACGATATGGCGACCGACGAAACAACGTCGGTCGCCGTATTTTTTTGCTGTTGCGAAAAAGCGGCGCC
>JBCDBM010000075.1:0-14153 GCA_039183665.1 Pseudomonadota bacterium
GGATTTTTTATCAAGACACCGGCGCGCGCAAATGGGGATATCCTTATCTAACGCGCAGTTTCTTTCGCCAAATTGCAGAAACGCTCTCGGAGAGTTTGCTCCTTGTAGTCGCAGAGAAAAATGGCGAGCCTATTGCCGGTGCGCTCCACTTCATCGGCGGCGATGCGCTTTATGGGCGCTATTGGGGCTGCACGGAATATATGCCCTTTTTGCATTTTGAGCTGTGCTACCACCAAGCCATCGACGTCGCGATCGAGCGCAAGCTCTCACGCGTCGAGGCGGGCGCACAAGGACAGCACAAAATCGCTCGGGGTTATGAACCGGCGCCCACTTACTCGGCTCATTACCTCGCCAATAGCAGCTTCAAAGACGCGGTGGCGCGCTATCTGGACTCTGAACGCGAGCAGACCAGCTATGAAATTGAAGCGCTGAAATCCTATACGCCGTTTAAGAAAGGTCCCGCCTCGTCATGATCGTCATCAAACGCACCCACAATCAGCAAGAAGCGAAGATCATCGTTGGCTTTTTGAATGCGAACGGCATTGATGCCGAATTGCTCGACGGCGCTATTAACTCCGTCTTACCAGTTATGCCCGGCGGCGTGCGTATCGCAGTTCCAGAAGCTCAAGAAGCCCGAGCGCTTTCTCTTTTGGAAACCCAAACGGGGGAATAAAATGAGCCTGAAAACAGCGTATGACGCGGATAACATCTTTGCAAAGATCATTCGCGGCGAAGCGCCGGCCGTAAAAGTTTGTGAATCGAAAGACGTTCTGGCCTTTATGGACGTCTTTCCGCAAAGTGAGGGCCATTGCCTCGTGGTCCATAAACGCCAAAAGGCCGTCAATCTCTTCGATATTGACGGCAAAGCCCTGGCAACGCTGACGAAAGTGGTTCAAGAAGTCGCCGCTGCGATCGTCAAAGCGTTAGAGCCCGACGGCGTCCGCATTGTGCAATTCAACGGCGCGCCCGCAGGCCAAACCGTTTTTCATCTGCATTTCCACATCATCCCAACCTATGAAGGGTTGCCAACCCGTCCCCATGCGACCGCCGGCCCGCTCGGCGCTGACGTTCTAGAGCCGATCGCCAAGAAAATTAACGCCGCGCTTTGAAATCATCGCCCCTAAGGCGCTCAGCGTTGCTCACCGCGCTCTCACGCATTCGTCAAGACGATCGCGCATGCGTGTTTTGCGCGTGAACGCCTTGCCTCCCTATTTTTCCGCCAACGACACAGGAAACCAATTTCGGGAGAAACAACATGCGCAATACGCTCATCGCTTTCGGCGCTGCTATATCATTTGGATTTGCAACCTTCGCCGCCCTTGCGCCGGCTGCCGCGATGGACGCGCAGGCTCAGGCTGACGCTCAAACTCAAGTGTTATATAGCGGCGATTGGACGAAAAAATCCCATCGGGCCTCGGGAACCTGGAGCATCCACACCGACGGCGAGCAAACATACATCACATTGTCAGACGACTTTAAAACGCGTTCCGCACCGGACTTGAAGCTGTTCTTATCGCCTCGAACGGCGAGCGCGACGAATGGGGGGAACGCGACGGCGGGTTCCGTTTTGATTGCGCCGCTTGCGGACAATCGGGGCGGTCAAACGTATCTGATCCCGGCTGGGGTCGATTTGGCGGATTACAAATCGGTCCTCATTCACTGCCAGCAATTCTCAAAATTGTGGAGCGCCGGGTCTCTCGTTTAAGCCAATACCCTGTTTCGAACGTCCTGGTCCCTCCCCCAAATCCTAAAATCAGGGTGTAAATGGGAAGCCGCCGCGTCGCGATAGCGAGGCGGCGGTTTTCTCAATGAGCGCGTTTTTTGCGAAGACTTATTCTACGAGCGCAGGGACGCTGGCGCCATCGCCGCCCTCGTCGGGCTTGTCTGGTTTATCCGTATCCGCTGGCTCTGGGATATATTCGAAGGCAAGTTTAGACGGATCGTCCTTATCCACCAGAACTTTCACGATACCGCCGTCTTTCAAGGCCCCGAATAAGATCTCATCGGCAATTGGCTTTTTAACGTGCTCTTGAATGACGCGGGAAAGCGGTCGCGCACCCATCTCATCGTCGAAGCCTTTCTTCGCAAGCCAGGCTGTGGCGTCCGCCGAAAGTTCGAAGGTCACGCTGCGATCAGCCAGTTGCGCCTCCAATTGCAAGACGAACTTCTCAACAATGCGATTGACGATCGCCGGCGAAAGCCCTGCAAAGGGAATGATTGCGTCGAGGCGATTGCGAAACTCTGGCGTGAAGAGCTTTTTGATCGCCGCATCGGTTTCGTCGGTTTTCTTGCCGCCCGCAAATCCGATGGCGAATTTCGCCGCATCCGAAGCGCCCGCGTTGGTCGTCATGATGATAATGACATTGCGGAAATCGATTTTGCGGCCGTTTGTATCCGTGAGCTGACCATTATCCATAACTTGCAGCAGGATATTGAATATCTCCGGATGGGCTTTCTCGATCTCGTCCAACAGCAACACCGAATGGGGATGCTGATCAACAGCGTCGGTCAACAGGCCGCCCTGATCAAAGCCCACATATCCTGGCGGCGCGCCGATGAGGCGCGACACAGTGTGGCGTTCCATATATTCGGACATGTCGAACCGAACGAGTTCAACACCGAGCGCGAACGCAAGTTGCTTGGCGACTTCTGTTTTGCCGACGCCCGTTGGACCGCTGAACAGGTAAGAGCCGATTGGCTTGTTCGGCTCGCGCAGCCCTGCGCGGCTCAGTTTGATCGCCGCCGCCAATTGCTCGATTGCATTGTCCTGGCCGAACACCACGCGTTGCAGATCATCGCCCAGGCGCTGCAAGCGTTCCGTATCAGATTTCGAGACGGATTTCGGCGGGATGCGCGCCATTTTCGCCACGACCTCTTCAATCTCTGGCGTATCGATGGTGGATTTGCGCTCGTCGGGCTTGAACAACATTTGCCGCGCGCCCGCCTCGTCAATCACATCAATTGCCTTATCCGGCAACTTGCGATCGGTCATATATTTCGACGACAAATCCGCCGCCGCCATAATAGCATCATCCGTATACGATACTTTGTGATGCTCCTCGAAATAAGGCTTCAATCCCGTGAGGATCTTAACGGTGTCGTCTTTGGATGGCTCCACCACATCGATTTTCTGGAAGCGCCGCGCCAGCGCCCGGTCTTTTTCAAAGTGCTGACGATACTCTTTGTAAGTCGTCGAACCCATGCATCGAAGGCCGCCGGACTGCAACGCCGGTTTGAGCAAGTTGGACGCGTCCATAGCGCCGCCTGAGGTTGCGCCCGCACCGATGACCGTATGAATCTCATCGATAAACAGGACCGCATCTTCGTGTTCTTCAAGCTCTTGAAGCACGGCCTTAACGCGTTCTTCAAAGTCACCGCGATAGCGCGTGCCCGCCAAAAGGGCGCCCATATCAAGCGCATAGATAGTCGAGGCGGTCAGCACCTCAGGCACTTCTTCGTCGACAATCTTTCGCGCAAGCCCTTCCGCAATCGCGGTCTTACCGACGCCAGGATCGCCTACCAGCAACGGGTTATTCTTGCGACGTCGGCATAAGACTTGGATTGACCGTTCGATTTCAGCTTCGCGCCCAATCAGCGGATCGATTTTGCCAGCGCGGGCCTTGGCGTTCAAATCAACGCAATAAAGATCCAGCGCTTTTTCACTCTTGCCGCCGGGCGCCTCAGGCTCATCGCTCGCGCCGCGCGGCGATCGCTGTTGCGCTGCGCCAGGTCGTTTCGCCAGGCCGTGAGATATGTAATTCACCGCATCGAAGCGGGTCATATCTTGCGCTTGAAGGAAATGCGCCGCGTGAGATTCCCGTTCCGCAAAGAGCGCCACCAAGACATTCGCGCCGGTGACTTCCTCGCGGCCAGACGATTGGACGTGGATGACCGCACGCTGGATGACCCTCTGGAAGCTGGCCGTTGGCTTCGCCTGATCGTCGCTTTCGAGCTTCAAGTTCACCAGCTCATTTTCGATAAACTCGAACAATTGGCGGCGAAGAAGTTCGACATCAACATTGCAGGCCCGCATCACAGCGGCCGCATCTTGATCGTCGGTCAGAGCCAGGAGCAAGTGTTCTAGCGTCGCTAGTTCGTGTTCGCGCTCGGTCGCAAGCGCGATCGCGCGATGTAAAGCTTCATCGAGACTTCTGCTAAACGACGCCAAACCTCATTCCCTTTCCATGGTGCACTGTAAAGGATGCTGATTACGACGAGATAATTCAAGCACCTGAGCGACTTTCGTCTCTGCAACCTCGTAGGTGTAAACGCCGCACACGCCCACGCCATTGTTGTGCACGTGAAGCATAATGCGCAGCGCGTCTTCTGAATCCTTTTTGAACACGCTTTGTAAAAGCCAAACCACGAACTCCTGTGGCGTATAATCGTCGTTCAACAGCAATACCCGATAAAGCGATGGCCGCTTGGTTTTCGGCGCCGTCTTTGAGACGACCCCGACCCCCTGGCCGCGCTCCTCATCGTTGTCGCGTTCTTCGGACATGCTCTCTCCGCCGACCTTTCGTCAAAACTGCGCCAAGGCCCGGATTTCCGGGCCGCCCAGTCCTATTAGATATGTAAGCGTAGTTTCTTGAAAAGAAGCAAACCTCAATTCATCAAAAAATTTATCAGCACCGCCATATTTCCGGGCACGAAAAAAGGCCCGGCGATACGCACCGGGCCTTTTTGGGATTACGCAACTCTAAAAACGCAACAGTTCTGCGATGCCAGACCTGACGGTCCGTGAACTACGGACGGTAGGACTGAATTTTTTCTACGAGTTCGCTGTAGCGCTCCGTCAGCGGCTCAACAGTTTCTTTCGTAGTTTCGACCCACAAATCAGCCACTTTGTTGATTTGGCTCAGGTTTTTCTCAATCGAGTCCTGGACGAAATCGGTGTTCAGGTCCATTGCTTCTTGAATGTTCTTGGACGAAGACGCGGCTTTTGCGGTCGAAACGCTTTCTTCCATCGCCGCTTTAAGGAAAGCGCCGTTCTCAGAAGCGATTTTTTCCACGCCTTTGGCGAACGCGCCGGCGGACGCCATCACGGCTTCCATGGAGCTTTTTTGGAAATCGGTCATCGTTGTCATGCCTTCAGTCAACTTTTCGTAGCCTTCTTTGAAAGCGCCTTGGTTGAAGGCCATGGCTTCAAACGGGTTTGTTTCAGTTTTTTTAGCAGCGGTCATTTGTGACTCCCTTGGCTGATTCTGTATAACGTCTTGTAAAGACAGCGGTTATTCAATTGGTTTCGTATTGTGCGATGCAACATATGTACGTTTGTGCGCCGCGTCAAGAACTTTTTTTGTGCGCTGCACAATTTTTTTTTCCAAACGGGCCAGAGTCGTCGTTAACGCTCCATTTACCGAGATTAGGGAAAGTATGAACGGGGATCAGCTCAAACGGCACAACGCTTGCTGGTTCAGGGCGAACTGGCCTTTCGGGTCCCAATTGGCACGGGACAGGTGAAGGTGTTGGGGCGGCTCTTGTTAAATATTGTCAAGTCGCTGCAAATGGGCGAGGCTAAGACCATGAACCGGCTGATCCGTGGCGTTTTAGGTATTGCGGTCGCCTTCGCAGCGTCGTTGGCCGTTGCAGGCCAGGCGTCGGCCAACTCCAAATACGCCGCCTATGTGGTTCACGCCGAGTCTGGCGACGTATTTTTTGATCGTTACAGCACAAAACGGCGCTACCCCGCCTCGCTCACGAAAATGATGACGCTCTATCTCCTTTTCGAGGCGCTGGAGGACGGCGAGCTGACGTTGACGTCGAAACTCCCTGTATCAAAACGCGCCGCTGGTCAGCCCCCGTCAAAGCTCGGCGTGCGCTCAGGGAACACCATCCCCGTTGAGGCTGCGATCCACGCGCTTGTGGTGAAATCCGCGAACGATGTCGCTGTCGTCGTGGCGGAAAAGCTCGCCGGCTCGGAATGGCGTTTTGCCCAGGAAATGACGACGAAGGCTCGCAGTCTGGGGATGTATCGCACGGTTTTCCGCAATGCTTCAGGACTGCCGAACACAAAGCAAATCACCACCGCGCGAGACATGGCGATTTTGGGCCAACGGGTTCAGCAAGATTTTCCACAGTATTTCCACTACTTTTCCACCAAAAAGTTCACCTATGGCGGCCGCACCTATTCCACCCACAATTCCCTCGTGAAAACCTATGCGGGCGCGGACGGCATCAAGACTGGCTATACAAATCGCTCCGGCTACAATCTCGTCACGACCGCGGACAAGAATGGCAATCGTTTGATCGGCGTGGTGTTGGGCGGTCGCAGCGGTTACACCCGCGATCGGCATATGCGCCAGATTTTGAACAACGCGTTTGCCGCCATCGCTAAAAACCCGCGGCGCGTGTCGGCGCTGCACCGGAATACGCCGACGCCGTCAATTAAGCCGACCGCCCTGGCGGCGCTTGCCAAGAAAAAACAGGCAGTCGCGCTCGCCGCTGCGCCGACGCCATCCGTAAAGCCTGCCCCCTCAGCCAGTGATGATGTGTTGGGCGCGCTCATCGCCGCGGCAGACACTGATGATTTCAACGAATTTGAGTCCTATCGCATGGCGCGCGCCAGTCGCGCGATTGACTATTTGGGCGAAGGCGATCGGGATTCGGAAGACGACGGTCTGAATTGGGACGTTCAAATCGGGGCCTACTCTTCCAAGACCCTGGCGCAAAAGGAACTTGAACGCGCGGTGAAACGCGGCGGTCTTTCAGACTCCGCGCGAAGCGTCTCTCCGTCACGCCAGGACAGCGGCCAAACACTGTTTCGAGCGCGACTGACGAGCCTGACTGAAATCGAAGCCGCCGCCACATGCGCCCATTTACAAGACAAAGGCGTGTCTTGTTTTGTCGTGCCTCATATCGCGCCGCAATATAACTAAGTTCAACTCTTCGCTGTTGGGCCTCTGGCCAAGTCGTTTTGCAGTTGCGCGTCATATCGCTTAGGTTGCCCGTCACAAAATCTGGGCAGGGCAAGGCGACATGAGCGATCAAGAATTATTCAAAGTTACAAAAGAAGCGGCGGCGCATTCTTATTTGAATGAGGAGCAGGCGGCGCAAATGCGCCAGCGCGCTGCAGAGGACCCAGAGGGGTTTTGGGCGGGCGTTGCCGAACGCATCGATTGGATGCGCCCTTTCTCTAAAGTCAAAGATGTTTCTTATGACGCCAATGATCTGCACATCAAATGGTTTGAGGACGGCGCATTAAACGCCTGCGTGAATTGCCTGGATCGTCATTTACCAGAGCGCGCCAACGACGTCGCCATCATTTGGGAAGGCGACGATCCCGATACGGCAAAATCAATCACCTATGCGGAAGCCCTCGAAGAAACCTGCAGGATGGCAAACGTCCTCAAAGCACGCGGCGTCAACAAGGGCGATCGCGTTGTCATCTACATGCCGATGATTCCTGAGGCCGCCTACGCCATGCTGGCCTGCGCGCGCATTGGGGCTGTCCATTCGGTCGTGTTCGGCGGATTTTCTCCGGAGGCGCTGGCGAGCCGCGTGGAGGATTGCGGCGCAGTTGCGCTAATCACGGCGGACGAAGGCGTTCGCGGCGGCAAAGCGGTGCCGTTGAAGGCCAATGTGGACGCAGCGCTGGAAAAATCGAACGATGTGCGGGTGGTGCTGGTCGTAGAGCGCACCGGCGCGGATATTCCGATGCAAGCGGGGCGCGACCTCCTCTGGTATGGCGAGGCCCGGGAAAATGTGAGCCCGGAATGCGCACCAGAAGAAATGAACGCCGAAGACCCTTTGTTTATTCTTTATACGTCCGGCTCCACGGGCAAACCCAAAGGCGTCTTGCACACGACGGGCGGTTACATAACCTACGCCGCCTTTACCCATGAAACGATCTTTGATTACCGACCTGGAGAGATATTTTGGTGTACGGCGGATGTGGGGTGGATTACGGGCCATACTTACATCGTATACGGACCGCTCGCCAATGGCGCCACAACCTTGATGTTTGAAGGCGTGCCAACTTACCCTGATGCGGGACGATGCTGGCAGGTCGTCCAAAAACACAAAGTCAACGTTTTTTATACCGCGCCAACAGCGATCCGGGCGCTGATGCGCGAAGGCGACGAGTATGTCGCCAATTGGGACCGCTCATCACTCCGGCTATTAGGAACCGTCGGCGAACCCATTAACCCGGAGGCTTGGCACTGGTATCATAGTGTTGTCGGTGAAAACGCGTTGCCGATTGTCGACACGTGGTGGCAAACTGAAACCGGCGGGATTCTGATTTCTCCGTTGCCGGGGTCAACCGATTTAAAACCCGGTTCCGCGACGCTGCCCCTCCCCGGCGTAAGCCCGGCGCTCGTGGACGCAAGCGGCGAAATTCTGGAAGGCGAGACGAGCGGCAATCTCGTGCTGCTCGATTCATGGCCCGGCCAGATGCGCACGGTTTATGGCGACCACCAACGATTTATCGATACCTATTTCAAAACCTATCCGGGCGCTTATTTCACCGGCGATGGCGCACGTCGCGACGCCGACGGATATTACTGGATCACCGGGCGCGTTGACGACGTGATTAACATCTCGGGACATCGCTTGGGCACAGCCGAGATTGAAAGCGCCATCGACGAACATCCCGCCGTCGTGGAATCCGCCGTGGTTGGATATCCGCATGACCTCAAAGGCCAGGGGATATACGCCTATGTGACGCTGAAAGGCGACGAGGCGCCCTCTAACGATCTCGAAAAGGGCATTGTAGACACGGTGCGCAGCGAAATCGGCCCCATCGCGAAACCAGACGTTATTCACTTTACGGACGGGTTGCCGAAGACGCGATCAGGTAAAATCATGCGCCGTATCCTGCGCAAAATCGCGGAAGGTGAATTCGGCGCCTTGGGCGACACATCCACATTGGCGGATCCAGGGGTTGTGGATCAGCTCATTGAAGGGCGCAAAGACAAATAGTCAAACGCTACTCTGCGATTTGAGGCGCGCGAAACGGATCAGCCGCCTCCGCATCCGTGTCGCCTGAAGCAGAGGCGGTTTGCCGACGCCAAAGCGACGCATACAGCCCATCTTGCGCGAGGAGCTCCGAATGCGTCCCTTGTTCGATGATGCGCCCATTGTCGAAAACAAAAATGACGTCTGCACCGGCCACCGTCGACAAACGATGCGCCACCGCAAGAGTGGTGCGGCCCCGCGAGGCTTCTTTAAGCGCGGTTTGAACTTCTTCTTCGGTTGTGGAGTCGAGTGAGGACGTTGCCTCATCGAGGATCAGTATCGGGGGATCGCGCAAAATCGCTCGGGCGACGCCCACCCGTTGTTTTTCGCCGCCGGAGAGTTTCAGGCCACGCTCGCCAACGGGCGTCTCCAGCCCCTGGGGCAAGCTTTCGATGAAAGGACCCAGCTGAGCGCTTTGGGCGGCGCGCAGAATCTCTTCATCCGTCGCCTCGGGTTGCGCATAAGCCAAGTTGAACCGGAGCGTATCATTAAAGAGCACCACCTCTTGCGGCACGAGGCCAAGCGCGCTGCGTAAAGACTCTTGCGTGAGGCCGCGAAGATCTTGTCCGTCAATCGAGATAACGCCGGATGCGGGATCGTAGAAGCGGAATAACAGCTTTAGCACCGTTGATTTACCGGCCCCTGACGGACCGACGATCCCCGCGAATGAGCCGCCAGGAATTTTGAAAGTCACATCCTCCAGACCCCGCGCGCGGCCGTCATGGGCAAACTCTATCGCATCAAACTGAACCGCGCCTTTTTTCGGCGCGAAATCGCGCGCATCGGGCGCGTCTGCCACAGCCGATTTTTTATCCATCAGCTCAAAGAGCTTTTCAATGTCTACCACGCCCTGTTTGATCTCGCGCCAAGCCCAACCCAAAATGTTCAGTGGTCGATAGATGTTAATCAACATAAAGATGATTGCGGTGACATCTCCGGGTTTCATATCGCCATTGAGCGCGCCATAGCCGGCCATGGCCGCAACAGCAAACAATCCGGCCGTCATGATGAATTCTTGCCCGCCATTCAACGCCGCCAAGGATTGCATGACGCGCACATAGAGTTTGTTGTAGCTCCGCATCGCGCCGTCATAGCGATCAGACTCGCGGTTTTCCGCGGCAAAAGACTTCACCGTTTCAAAATTGGCCAATGTGTCGACCGCCACCCCGCGCAAGCGTGTATCGGCTTGGTTGAGCTCGCGGCGTTGCTTGTTGCGCCACTCGGTAACAACAATCGTAAATGCGCCGTATACCAATACAGTCGCGACCGCCGCGAGAGAGAACTGAATGCCGTACAGCGTCGCCATAACAACCGCGGCAAACGCAAGTTCAACAAGGGCCGGGCCGATATTAAACGCGAGAAAACGCAGCAGATATTCCATCGCCACCGCGCCGCGATCGATGATCCGATTGAGAGAACCGGATCGGCGGGTCAAATGAAACTGCAGATCAAGACTTTGCGCATGGCGGAACGCATCCACAGCCATGTGGCGCTGTCCGTCTTGCGTAACCGCGGTGAAGAACCCGTCACGAATTGCGGGCAGCGCGGTCGACGCGAAGCGCGCAACCGCAAAAGCCAGTATCAGCAACGTGAAGGAAAGCCCGAACCTGTTCTCGCCATTTTCGGTCAGCGCGTTAACGCCTTCCCCTAAGAAAACTGGGGCAATTACAGCGAGCCCTTTGGCGACAACCGTTAAGAGCAGGGCCAGGCCAATCCGAAAGCGCCATTTACGCATGGCGGGCCGAAACAATATCCCGAATATCCGCGCCACGGATCTCCCAAACGGGGCCGGCGCACTTTTCTGCTCAGGATCGTAGTTAACGGCGTCTTGCATGAAACCAAAATGGGGTCGATCGTGTATAATAGCCAGTTCGCGGATTAAGAAAATTAACCGAAGCTGTCGAAAACCGCGGTAGCATCGTCACGTTTGTCATCCGACTTCCATACTCAACGTTGAGATCAAGTCGCAAAGCAATTTAGAGTGTTGGGTTTGCAGGGGTCGGCGGGCTCGTGCGAAGTGCGGAGATTTGTATCAATTGGCAAAGAAGAAGGACATGATGTCTGACCGTTTGGCCGCGATCGCGAAAGATCGTGGGCCGACGGCGCCAATTGACGTATCCAAGCCGCTCCGCAGCAAGGGGGAAAAACGCACGGAACCGCGCGAGGCTGTTTTTCGCCCAGGCAAAGTGTACACAAGCACATCCAATTTCGTGCGCTGCGTCATTCAGGATGTCAGCGCTAATGGGGCTCGTATCCGGGCCGAAGTGGCTCACGATCTACCGGAAATCGTGATCATCAAATTTGATCAGACCGGTATTGCAAAAAAGGCCCGCGTCGTGTGGCAAAATGAATGCGATGCTGGCTTGCTCATTTTGGGGGTCGTGAAGTCCGCGAAATCATCACGCCCAAGACTCAAGAGAAAACCTCTGACGGGCCTATAGATCTGCGCGCAGCGCACGCGATCAAAAAGGCATAGCCTCTTTCACCTACCGACGGCGATTTCACATATATAAAAGGGTCGTTTCGACTAAGCGCTTAGGGTTGCGCCCGCGCCATCCACTGGCTTTCGCTCTCGGGTAAACCAACGGTAAATGACGTAACAGGACAGTCCGCCGATGGCGATCGCCGGCAGCCAGTATTTTGCTTGCTCCCCTGCAACGGCGCCAATCGCGTGAAAGAGCCCAAACACGATCGCGACGTAAAGCACTGCAGTGCAAAATAGGATGACGAGATATTTGATGTAGTTCGCCTTGAAAAATCCGCACGCGACATAAGTCGGAATGCGTGTACCCGGCACAAAACGCGCCATCAACATCGTCTGAACGAACTCCTTGCGCACGAGTTCTCCTGCGCGCGAAACGCCCGGCTTTTCAGCCATTTTGTGCGCCCAGTCATGACGCAAGGCCAGCCTGCCAATCCAGTACTTCCAAGCGTCGCTCGCCATCAGGCCCGCTAAAATGGCCGGTATAAGCAATTCTGTGGGTCCGAGCCCTGTGACGGACGCTGTTGCGGCGCCGATCACGGCGGCGTCTTCTTGGAGGAACGGCAACGCGAAGATGCTGAGATAAAGGGCCCATCCCCCCATCAGCAATATCGCCTCAACACTTAAGCCAAACATCGGCACGGCTTGCCCTCCACCACCCCATATAGGGACTCGACGTCGAGTTGTTACAGCGCGAACCTTTATGCCGCAAGCGCGAACAGTGGTCGCGAAAGCAAAATTTTGTGATTCGATGATGTATGATAGTGATGAGTTAGCAGTATCATGCGCGTTTTGCTCTATGGCGACGGAAACCGTCACATCGCGTATATTGAGATCATATAGGAAATTCAGCCGGTTAAGAGGATTTTAGCACAATCGGCCATTCGCGGCGCCGAAAATATGGGTGATTGCGTGTCCGTCTTCGCTCAATGGGAGAAAAATGCTTCGGAACACAACGTCGCGCCCGTCGAAAAGAACAAAGGCGTCATCATATTCGAAGACATCGCCGGCGCGGACCGCGTCGTTGAGCTTGCCCGCAGCAACATCGAGCAGCGTATCTTCAAACTGATCGCGCCCGGCGAGATAGAGGTTCGAGTACCGGCAAAGCTCTTCGCCAAGATAGATAAAATACGGAAACCCATCAGATAGGCGCATATCGACCGCGAAACAAAAACGGGCGTCGGCGCCAAAATCCATCGCTTGGAGTTGAGGCCAACTGGGCAGTCGATTTTGGGGGCAGTCTTTGGCTAAAGCCATCCGCCAGAGCGCTTCAACGCGTTTGGTCAAACGCCGCTCTGTGGTTTTCGCCGGAGTTTCGCGCAGTTTTACATGCATCTTCTTCCGCCCGGCCGATTCATTCAGCCGCCGCAACACCTTAGGCATAAGATGTAAACGCAAGGTTGCTTGACTTGAGCGGGACGGCGCTTATGTGACTGGCGGCGTAGACCTCGCTTTGCGGGGTGACGGCGTAGGCGGCGCACCGTATAAGGGGCGCATTTAGAGCCGGGAAAAAGGGGAATATGATGGGCGCTGGTTGGATGGCCGTTATCACAATTGCAGTTTTTATCGCGGTTCTGGGCGCTCTTAACCTCATTGAAAAAGGCCGCGTCGATTAACGGCCAATAGCGGCGAAGACTCTTTCGCCCAATGGCGGCGGCGCTTTGCGCGCCGCTTCCTTAATGTCTGTGAGCGTAAGCTCTACTCCCACGCTCCTCACAAAGGCATGAGATGGTTTTAGAAATCGCGCTGATCGTGGCCGGCCTCGCGCTTCTCCTGATCGCCGGAGACATTCTTGTGCGCGGCGCCGTCGCTTTGGCGGCGGCCTTAAACGTGCCGGCGTTATTGGTCAGCCTCACCATCGTTGCTTTTGGCACGTCGGCCCCAGAGCTCGTCGTCACCGTCCAAGCTATTTTGTCCGGTAGCGAAGGCATCGCGCTCGGCAATATCATTGGCTCCAACATTGCCAATGTGCTTCTCGTCTTGGGGCTGCCGGCAATCATTTATCCGATCACGACGCATGTGCCGCATTTAAAACGCCATGCTTGGGTCATGCTGGCCGCTACCGCTGCACTCGCCGCGACTGCCTATGGCCCCGGAATGATCACAGCGCCCATTGGCGCGGCGCTTTTCGCTGGGATCGTTTTGTACGTGCTTTACAGCGGCCTTAAAGCGCGCAGCGGCAAAGATCGCGATCCTGTTATCGATGAGATTGAGGAATATGCAGATCCCAAAGGCGTTTCGCTCAAAACGATGGCGTTCATTATCTGTGGGCTGATTGGTCTTCCTCTAGGCGCCCATCTTCTGGTGACTAACGGCGCGAGCCTGGCGGCGGATTTAGGCGTCCGAGAACAGCTGATTGGCCTGACAATCATCGCTTTCGGCACATCCCTGCCTGAGTTGGCGACGGTGGCCGCGGCTTCCGTTCACAAGAAGTCAGACGTCGCGATTGGCGGCATTATCGGCTCGAATATCTTCAATATCCTGGCGGTGGGCGGCGCGGCGGGCCTCGCAGGCGGCGCCGGATTTGACGCTGTATCCTTGCAGGTGGACATGCCGGTGATGATCGCTGCGACGCTGTTCTTGAGTGCATACATTTTTCTGAAGCGCGATATCGGACGATTGACGGGCCTGTTCATGTTTGGGGCATATATCGGCTTTGTTCTGGCTCTGACCGCGCTTTCGGGCGGTTTTTAAATGAGCGCGTCGCCAACTA
>JBCDBM010000076.1:0-14145 GCA_039183665.1 Pseudomonadota bacterium
GGCATGTCAAAGCGTTCTTTTATGCAGGCTCTACTTCCTCTATAGTTGTTTGCCTCGCTTCCCAATGTCTCCGCTGGTAGCTCTTACTGATGCGGGTCCCAGCAGCCGAGACCGTAATCTGTTCATCGCCGGTCAGGCCAAGTTCTTCCCAGCCTTCGCCATCTTTGAATTGCAATGGTAGAACGCCCATCCCAACAAGGTTCGAGCGGTGAATACGCTCAAAGCTTTGAGCGATGACCGCGCGCACACCGAGCAAGTTCGTGCCCTTGGCGGCCCAGTCGCGTGAAGAGCCGGTGCCGTATTGTTCTCCCGCCATCACGACGAGCGGCGCGCCCGCCTCATTGTATTTCATGGCCGCATCATAAATCGCCATTTCTTCGCCCGTGCCCGCAAATTTTGTCACGCCGCCTTCCGTGCCCGGCAGCATTTCGTTCTTGATACGGATGTTGGCGAATGTTCCGCGCATCATGACGTCATGATTGCCGCGTCGCGAGCCATAAGAGTTAAACTCTGACACCGGTACCTGATGGCTTTTGAGATACTCGCCTGCCGGGCTGTCTTCTTTAATGGCGCCAGCCGGTGAGATGTGGTCCGTGGTGATCGAGTCTTTGAACAACGCTAAGACGCGCGCGCCCTCGATGGGTTGAACCTCGCCTGGCGTTTTTGACATGCCTTCAAAGAAAGGCGGCTTCGCCACATAGGTCGAGGGCGGCCATTTATACGTATCCGCATCGTCAACGTCGATTTCCCGCCATTGTTCATCGCCTTTAAAGACGTCCGCATAGCGCGAGGCGAACATTTCTGCTGTCACATGGGCGCGGACGGTTTCTGCAATCTCTTTGTTCGACGGCCAGATGTCTTTTAAGAACACGTCATTGCCGTCTTTGTCTTTGCCAAGCGGATCTGTGGTGAGGTTCACGTTCATGGCGCCCGCAATTGCATACGCGACGACGAGGGGCGGCGACGCGAGGAAGTTTGCGCGGACGTCTTGGCTGATGCGGCCTTCAAAATTACGGTTCCCCGACAGAACCGACGCCACCGCCAAATCATTTTCATTGATGGCGGCGCTAATCGCCGGCGGCAGTGGCCCCGTATTGCCGATGCAGGTGGTGCAGCCGTAGCCCACCAAGTTAAAGCCGAGGGCGTCAAGGTCATCCGACAGGCCCGCTTTGTCTAGATAGTCCGTTACCACCTGGCTTCCCGGCGCGAGCGAGGTTTTCACCCAGGGCTTCACTTCTAAACCCTTCGCTCGGGCGTTCCGCGCCACAAGCCCAGCCGCGATCAATACCGACGGGTTCGATGTGTTCGTACACGATGTAATCGCAGCAACGGTGATGTCCCCGTGGCCTAGCGTAAAGTCCTCGCCTTCAACCGCGACGCGTTTGTCCGCCTCATCGGCTTTGCCGTATTCTTTATCAAGCGCCGCCGCGAATCCTTCAGGGCCGGCTTTCAAATCGAGGCGGTCTTGCGGGCGTTTGGGGCCCGAGATTGACGGAACCACGTCGGATAGCGCCAGCTCTAACGTATCGGTGAAAACAGGGTCCGGCGTTGACGCATCGCGCCACAAGCCTTGTTCTTTCGCGTAAGCTTCGACCAAGGCGATGCGGTCGGCGGCGCGGCCGGTGGCTTCCAGATATTTGATGGTTTCGCTGTCGATGGGGAAGAACCCGCAGGTCGCCCCATATTCGGGCGCCATATTCGCAATCGTCGCTTGGTCTTCGAGCGCGAGATTGTCGAGCCCAGACCCAAAGAACTCAACGAATTTTCCGACGACGCCCTTTTTCCGAAGCATCTCAACGATAACCAACACAAGGTCCGTCGCCGTCGCGCCCTCGGGTAATTTGCCCGTCAGCTTAAAGCCGATCACTTCCGGGATCAGCATGGAGATCGGCTGACCCAGCATCGCCGCCTCGGCCTCAATGCCGCCGACGCCCCATCCGAGGACGGACAATCCGTTCACCATGGTGGTGTGGCTGTCGGTGCCAACCAGCGTATCGGGGTATGCGAAGGTCTCGCCGCTTTGTTCGGATGTCCAAACGGTTTGAGCGAGATACTCCAGATTCACCTGGTGGCAGATCCCCGTGCCGGGCGGCACCACGCGGAAATTATCAAACGCGCCTTGGCCCCACTTTAAAAAGCGATAGCGCTCTGCGTTGCGCTCATATTCGCGATCCACGTTTTTCTGAAACGAGTCGTCGCCGCCAAAATAATCAACCATAACCGAGTGGTCGATGACGAGATCTACGGGCGCCAGTGGGTTGATTTTCTCCGGGTCTTCGCCGAGCGCTTTCATTGCGTCTCGCATCGCCGCCAAATCGACGACGCCTGGAACGCCGGTAAAGTCTTGCATCAAAACCCGCGCCGGGCGGTAGGCGATTTCTCGGGTGGAGCGGCCCGTTTCCAACCAACTGACGAACGCTTTGATGTCGTCGACCGTTACGGATCTGTCGTCCTCGAACCGCAACAGGTTTTCAAGGAGCACTTTGAGCGAAAAGGGCAGGCGCGAAATGTCGCCGATGGCGGTGCTGGCTGCGGTTAAACTGTAATAGGAATACGTCTTGCCGCCCGCTGTAAGAGATTTCTTTACCTTGAGAGAGTCGCGTCCTGGCGTCATCACCGATCTCCAATGATCATAACGTGCTGAATCTAGATGGATTTGGCGCTGTTATGGCGCAAGGGGAAAGAGGGCGCAAATCCCCCTTTCGTATAGGTGCAACCAGATTTACAACAAGAATCGACTATAGGTTTAACAACTGGCCGGCGAGTTTTTCCAAGGAGAGTGTAGTTCATGGTCCGTGCGTTATTAGCAGCCTGCGCCGTCGCGGCGGCCACAGCAGCGCCGATGGCGTCTCCCGCAATTGCCCAAGAGAATGTCACAACGGTGGCGACCTATCGCGATTGGAGCGTTTTTGTCCGCGAGGCTAATGGGGAGAAAATCTGTTTCGCGGCCACAGAGGCCAAGGATAAATCGCCCAAATCGGTCAATCATGGGGAGATCTTCTTCCTGATCGCCACGTGGAAATCAGGCGCGGCGGTCGAGCAGCCCAATCTCATGACCGGCTATCAGCTAAACGCGCGGCCTGAGCCGACTGTGCGGATTGGCTCTGATAAATGGACCCTCTACTCGTCTGAAAATGAAGCGTTTATTGAGGCGGCCGAAGAAGAAAAGCGGCTCATTCGCGCCATGCGCCGGGGCCTTGATATGCGCGTGAATGCGGTCTCTCAGCGCGGCACAGCGACGAGCTACGTCATGTCATTGCGCGGTGTCTCCAATGCGCTCGATCGGGCGAAGTCGGAATGCAGAGGATAGCGCTGGCGGTCGTCGCGCTCGCCCTGGGGGCGTGCGCTTCAATTCCGCCAGACGATGTTTCGGACGCGTGCGAAATCTTCGACGATAAAGGCGGCTGGTACGACGCCACCGATGACGCCGAAGAGCGCTGGGGCCTGCCCAAACACATTCAGTTGGCCATCATCGGACGCGAATCGGGTTTTGACGCCGACGCCAAGCCAGAACGCCGGCGGTTTTTGCTCATCTTCCCCGGCGCGCGCAAGTCCTCGGCGCGGGGCTATCCACAAGCGATTGAGCAAACTTGGGAGCTGTATCAGCGCTTGAGCGGCAATGACGACGCCGATCGGCGCTCGTTTCGAGACTCGGCGGATTTTGTCGCCTGGTATGGGGCGCAAAGCCGTCGGCGCTTGGGGCTCTCCATGGACGACGCCTACAGCCACTACCTTGCCTATCACGAGGGATGGGACGGCTATGCGCGGCGCAGCTTTGAAAGCAAAGGCTGGCTTTTGCAGGCGGCGGGCTCTGTCTCCGCGACCGCCGCGACCTACAGGCGTCAGCTCGACCGTTGCGAAAAGCGCTTCCGCCGCGGCATTCCGCTCATTCCGTTTATTTAAGCGCGTCCTTGATCGCCGCCACCCGATCAGCGTTGGCGCCCATATCGCTTTCGCCGACGCGCGAGGCCGAGCGCACGTGCACCGCGTCTTCCGCGAGGCGGAATTCTACATCGTCCACGAATTTAAAGATGCTCGAGGAGAACGTGGCGTAGAGGTAGCCGTCTGATTGCGCGACGCGTGTTCCGCCGAGATCATCAATGACGCCAGGGAGTTGCGGCCAGACGGCGGGCGACAACGGGTCCACATAATGGCTGGGCGGCGTTCCTGGTTCGCTGGAAACGCAATTGGGCGAGTCTGGGCACGGCGTCAGCGCGCCGTCGACAATGCCGATTTCCGGTGTCATGTCGCGGGACTGAAACCCCAAAACCACAAGCCCGCCAAGGGCCAAAGCGCCAATGCCGCCGATAAGGAGGGCGATCCATACGAGTATTTTCGTGCGGGTAAGCCTAGCAGAAAATATACGCGCCGGGAAATCGCTTGCGCACAAGAGCGCGCTATTTGTTCATCATTTCCGCGCCAACCCGCACGGTGCGCGCGGCGATCGCGATTTCCGCCAAAAAGAAGCACAGGGCGGCCACAAAAATAATCATTGCTGCACTGAACAATAGCGCAATAACGCCGGCGGCGCTCAAATGCGCAAGATCCGCCAAAAACATCGCGACCACCAGCAGCGCCACGATTAACGCCGCCACCGCGCAACAATTGATCGCAAGATGCGAGTATTTCATCCGCCTGCCGAGGCTTTCCAGTTCTAGGGTCCAGCGCAGTGCATCGGCGGGGTCGTCCTCAAGCACCGTCATCACCTCGCGGGCCCGGTCGACAGCGCGCGCCAAACGCATCGCAAGGACATTGAGGAAAGAACCGATTGCGACCAGCACGAACACCGGCGCGAGCGCAAGTTGGATGACTTCGCCGATCGCAGGAGAGGGGCTGGGGTCAATCATGGCTGCGCCCTGGTAAACGTGGTCAGTCTGTTCAAGCCGCCGCTTCGACAACGCCTTTGAAAAACGCGGCGCCGTCCACGCCGCCAATGGCCATCGAGATTACGCGTTCAGGATGGGGCATCATGCCCAGAACATTGCCCTCGGCGTTTAAAAGCCCCGCGATGTCGCGGGCCGAACCATTGGGGTTGTCCACATAGCGAAAGGCGACGCGCCCTTCGCCCTCAAGCCGGTCAAGCGTCTCATCATCGGCGAAATAGTTGCCGTCATGATGGGCGACGGGAAAGTCCACATATTGGCCCGCCTCAAACCCGCTTGTGAAGCGCGACTGATTATTCTCCACACGGAGTGTCACCGTGCGGCATACAAAGTTGAGCCCCGCATTGCTCAGCAGCACCCCCGGCAAGAGTTCCGCCTCGCACAGGATTTGAAAGCCGTTGCAAATGCCCAGCACCGGCGTGCCGGCTTTCGCTTTGGCGATGACGTCGCGCATGATCGGGGATTTCGCCGCCATCGACCCGCAGCGCAAATAATCGCCATAGGAGAACCCGCCTGGCAGCACGATAAAGTCCGTATCCGGTAGGGCGCCGTCCCCATGCCACACCATGGCGGGTTTTTTGCCGGTGGCGTGCTCAAGCGCGACGGCGACATCGCGATCGCAATTAGACGCTGGGAAGACGATGACAGCCGGGTTCAAGAGTAGTGACTCCCTATGCGCAATGTCGCCGAATTTTGGTTTGTCCGCCTTCGCGGACGGGTGACATCCCGATCGCAATTAGACGCTGGGAAGACGATGACAGCCGGGTTCAAGAGTAGTGACTCCCTATGCGCGATGTCGCCGAAAATTGGTTTGTCCGCCTTCGCGGACGGCAGACATCTCGGTCGCAGTGTGAGGCAGACAAGACGATGACGGCGGGTTTCATGCTTAGCTCGCCTCGATCTCGATGGCGTAATTCTCCATCACCGGGTTGGCGAGGAGCTTCTTGCACATCTCTTCGATTTGCGCGCGCGCGGCGGCCTCGTCGGTCTCGGCGAGCGTCATCTCGATCTCTTTGCCCTGGCGCACCTCAGAGACGCCGCCAAAGCCGAGGCCCTCAAGCGCGCCTTCAATGGCTTTGCCTTGGGGGTCCAAAACGCCGTTTTTAAGGGTGATGATAATTTTCGCTTTCATGGGCGCGGCCATCCTTCACTTTACGCTGGCTTCTAGCGCGGTTGCTTGGCGCTGCGCAATGGGCGTGCTTGGGGCTAGGCCTCGCCGTCTTCAGGGGCGCTGTCTTTTGGGGCGTCGTCTTTGGGCGCGGCGCCGCGCGATTTGGCTAATTCCTTTTGCCGACGTTCTTGAAAGTAATTAGGTACGAATTTGTACTGGTGGGAATCGTCTACTAGTTCCGGGTGGAGCTTTTTTGAATTCTTGGGGTCCGTGCACCATTCCTTGTCAAAAAAATCCGTTTCATTTCGCAGGCGCTTTTCGAAGTCCTCGTCCTGAAAGTCAAAATTGGGCTCGGCGCCGGTCGGCCAAAAGGCATCGCCGACTATAGCCCTCGTCTTTTGCGTTACGGGGACGAACAGCGCGTCGGTCAGAATGGCGCCGGCGAAATTGGCGTTCTCCAGATTGGCGTCGCCGAGATTGGCGCTCTCCAGATTGGCGCCGTAGAGTTTGGCGCTCTCCAGATTGGCTTCGCCGAGATAGACGCTCTCCAGATTGGCTTCGCCGAGATAGGCGCTCTCCAGATTGGCGCTCCAGAGTTGGGCGCGCGCGAGATTGGCGCGGGCGAAATTCCAGCGCCGCATAAACGCGCGATCTACTTCAAGGCGCGGGAGTTGCGCGTCGCGCAAATCGACGTCCAAGACCGCTCTTTCATCTTCAGGAGTGTTTCGCTGCGCCTCGAAATAGGCTTTTGAAATTGTCGAGAGCGCCGTGACCGCGGCCGAAACCGGCGCGCTGGGCGGCCCCCAGCCGATAGCCTCATCGCGCGTTTTTTGCTCGTCATCTGAAATCGGCGGTTCTTCCGGCGCGCCCTCCTTTCCATAATGCTGTTTGCGGGCGATCGGATTTGGCGGATAGTCCGGTCGGGTCGTCCGATCCCGGACGAACCCAGCGAGCACATTGGCGACGGTTTGGGCGTAATTCGCCTCCGGCTCCAGCGCCAGGCGCTCCATAGCGAACACCCCGGCCATGCGCACCGAGGCGTCCTCGTCTTTTAAGAGTTCCGCCGCGCGCACAAAGCGCTCATTGCGTTCTTGTTGTTGCTTGGTTTCGGCCTCTTGAGCTCGGGTTGCTGCGTCTTTGTCGCTAAGCCTCGTGCGCGTTGCGGAGTTAAAGAGTTGGTAAAGGCCGAAGGTTGCGCCGACAGCGCCGGCAATGCCGAACGTAACATTGCGAAAGTCGTCCCAGGTTGCAATTGGTCTATTCGGGATCAACCCCTTCCCAATAAGCGGCTCCCCGGCGAACACCAACGCAAGGATGTTTACGATCAAGAAAGCCAACAACGCCCAGTACAGGAAGAAAAAAGTCGTCTCAGTTGCCGTTCGATGGGCATGGTGCCGTTTGACCATGTTAATTAGGGCCGCCCCGAGCCACCGTGGCCAATTCCAAAACCGAAACGCGTTTAGCCTTTGGCCTGTGGAGGCGGTTGTTTTCTCTTCGTCGCTGATTGTCGCCCCCAAAGAGGAATACTCAATCGCTTCTATACAGCGTTGGTTTTCCTTGAGGCAATATTGCGATTTTACAAATGGAGTTTAGTGCCGCGTCAGTACGCGCTTTACTTATCGCCATTATCCGCGACCAAGACCGGGCCCTTCGCGCCGGCGGCGTCGCTATCGCGTAATACGCCAAGCCGCCGCGCGACTTCGCGATAGGCGTCGGTGACATTGCCGAGGTCTTTGCGGAAGCGGTCTTTGTCCATCACATCTCCGGTTTCCAAATCCCATAACCGGCAACTGTCCGGGCTGATCTCATCGGCCACGATGAGGCGCATCATGTCGCCCTCATATTGCCGGCCGAACTCGATTTTGAAATCCACCAGCTTAATGCCCACCGCCGCGAACATGCCCGACAGAAAGTCATTGGTGCGTAAGGCGAGCGACATCATATCGTCGATCTCTTGAGGGCTCGCCCAGTTGAACGCGGTGATGTGCTCTTCGGAGACGAACGGATCGCCCAGATCGTCATTCTTGTAATAAAATTCGATGATGGAGCGGGGGAGCGCGGCGCCCTCATCGAGCCCCAGCTTTTTCGCCAAAGAGCCCGCCGCCACATTACGCACCACGACTTCCAGCGGAATAATTTCCACATGGCGCACCAATTGCTCGCGCATATTAAGGCGGCGGAGGAAATGGGTGGGCACGCCGATGCGCTGCTCTAGCGCGGACATGATGAATTCAGAGATGCGGTTGTTCAGAACGCCTTTGCCTTCGAGCACCGCATGTTTCTGATTGTTAAACGCGGTCGCGTCGTCCTTGAAATACTGGATGATGGTGCCCGGTTCCGGCCCCTCGAACAGGATCTTCGCCTTGCCTTCATAAATTTGCTTCCGGCGAGCCATATTCGCTAGTCCTTTCAAGGTGTTGGCGTCGGAACGGTCATTGCGACGCCGCGCGGGGGCGGCTATCGCCCCGACCGTCCGATTTCCGCCCTCGGCGCTGTGGCGAGCAGGCGCGCGAGGCGTGGCGGAAAGCGGGGTTTAGGCCGTCTCGCATCGCTTGGGAAGACCTTTCAGAAATTGCGCGCTAAGGCGTTGATTACGCGGCCAGGACACCGGATATAAGAGAGCCAACGCGGCCCTTTAAGGGGTGCGCCCTTTACCTGCGGCCTTCCTCAGGGCCGCGATCAGAGACCGGAGATTCGTTGCATGAGTTCCTTTGACGATCGCGAAGACAAATTCGAGAAGAAGTTCGCCCATGACGCCGCCCTGCAATTCAAGGCGGAAGCGCGGCGCAATAAGATTCTCGGCCATTGGGCGGCGGGCCTCATGGGGAAAACCGGCGATGACGCGGAGGCCTACGCCAAAGAAGTGATCATGGCGGACCTAGAAGAGGCGGGGGATGAAGACGTGTTCCGCAAACTGCGCGGCGATTTTGACGCCTCGGGCGTCGATCAGTCCGACCATCAGATTCGCCGGCAAATGGCCGAGGCCATGGAAGAGGCCGTCAAACAGCTTCAAGATGAGGGCTAGACGAACAAGATAGCGAGCGCTTTGCCATGCGGGCGGGCAATTTCCAACAGACAAACAATAAGGACGCTCCCCATGACGGGCTTTCTCACACTTCTCGGCATTATTGGCGCCATCGCTATCTTTGCGATCGTCATTTACAACCGCATTGTCGCCCTTAATCAGCGCACAGAGCAAGCCTTTGCCGATGTCGATGTGCAGTTGAAGCTGCGCCATGATTTGGTGCCGAATTTGGTGGAGACGGTCAAAGGCTACGCCAGCCATGAACGCGAAACGCTGGACGCGGTGGTGAAAGCACGCAACTCGGCCATTAGCGCCTCGGGCCCGGCTGACCAAGGCGCCGCAGAAGGCGTGTTGACGCAAGCGTTGGGCAAACTCTTTGCGCTCGCTGAGGCTTACCCAGATCTCAAAGCCAATGAGAATTTCTTACAATTGCAGACCGAGCTTGCGGATATTGAGAATAAGATTGCGGCGGCGCGGCGCTTCTTCAACAACGCCGTGCAAGAGTTCAACACGGCGATCCAGCAGATCCCAGGGAACTTCGTTGCGCCTTTGGGCAATTTTTCAACCAAAGAGTATTTCGAAATTCCCGAGGCCAGCCGCGAGGCGGTTGAGGCGGCGCCTGAAGTTAAGTTTTAAGCGATTGAGTTTGAGACGGGCGTCCATGCGCGCCCTCCTAGCAACGCCCGCAGCGGAGGACTGAGCTTTGGGCGCCTTCGGTCTCCAGACCCATATCTGGAACAACAATCTGAAATCGATCCTGTTGCTCGCCGGCTTTCCGCTGTTGCTGCTCACCCTGCTTTATGCGCTCACGGTTGGGTATGTGGCGCTCGCGGTGCCGGTGCGATCCGAAGCCGAAGGCATGGCCGTTGCGTTTGATTTGATGGCGCGCAACTGGCCCTTCGCGTTTTTGGGCGCGGGGGTTTGGTTTCTGATCGCTTGGGGCGGGCACCAAAAGATTATTGAGGCGTCCGTCGGCGCGAAGGGCTTGTCGCGCAAAGAAGCGCCGGAGATTTACAATCTGTTGGAGAATCTGACGATCGCTCAAGGCGTGCCGATGCCGCGGCTCAAAATCATCGAAACGCCGTCGCTCAACGCGTTCGCCAGCGGCATATCGGATAAGACCTATACGGTCACGGTGACGCGCGGGCTGTTGGAAAGGCTGGACCGCGATGAGCTAGAGGCGGTGCTCGCCCATGAGCTAACGCATATTGTCAATAAAGACGTCCGTTTACTGATTGTTTCTGTAATTTTTGTCGGCATCATCGCCTTTGTGGGCGAAATCGCGTTTCGCTCTTTATTCCGCTCTGGCGTCAGAATTGGCGGACACACCCGCGGCCGCAAGGGCGACAGTCGCGGCGGCGGATTGCTGATCATCATCGCGTTGGTGCTGATCGCCATCGCGTATTTAACAGCGCTGGTGATCCGGTTTTCGCTTTCCCGCAAGCGGGAATATCTGGCGGACGCGGGCGCGGTAGAACTCACCCGCAACCCCGACGCCATGATCAACGCGCTCAAAAAAATCTCTGGACGCAGCGCGGTCGAGGCGCCCAATGACGTGCGTCAAATGATGGTCGAAAACCGTCAGGCGTTTTTGGGCGTGTTCATGACCCACCCGCCCATCGACAAACGGATTGACGCGCTGGTTGACTACGCGGGCGGCGTTGGATGAGACAGGTTTCAATCAGCGCTTAGAAGCACTATATTACAGTGCGCAATACACTGAACGCGGAGCGCGCTTTTTGGCTGATCTCGTCGAGATTGCGAGTTTTTTTGACCAAGAAGAAGCCCATTGCGCCAGGGGTTTTTTGCTGTCCCGGGGTATTTATACCTTCTTTCAAGATGAACATCATCTGACCGTTGCGCCGTGGCTCAGCATCGCGTTGGGCGGATACCGATTGTTGGGGCGTCCTAAGGATGCTGAAGAGGCGCAGCGCTTGCTCAAAGCGATCCGGGAAGCCGAGGTCGCCAGCAAACCTGCTGTCGCGTCGGTCGATCATGAAATCCCTAAACGGCGCAAAAATTACTTTTGGGCGCCCATTGCGCTGTTTTTCGCCGTGCCGTTCATTCCAACTTATGAGCCCGGTAAGGAGAGGTGGCTTAGATTGGCTGCGCTTTTATTGCTCTACGTCCTATTAGTTGGTCTGATCGCTTCTGCGCTGCCCGTGTAGCGCCGGGCAAAACGCCCCTCACATCATCCGCACCAACCATATAACGCCGGCGATGGTCACGAACGATGCGATCGTCGCGACCGACAAAAAGACGGCGGTCTGGGGTCCCTCGCCATAACGCGCGCCGATAAGCGGCAGGATGGTCGCCATGGGCGCTGCCGCAAGAAGGATCGCCGCTGCTTGCAAGGTTGGATCAAAATCAGGCAGCAAGACAATCGCTAAGGCGACAAGGAGCGGGTGGAGGATGAGCTTGCCCGCGGCGACGGTCGCGATTGCAGGCCGATTGCCTTTCAAACTAACGCCCACCAAAACGCCGCCGATGAACAGCAAAGACATCGCGGGCGCGGCCTGCGCGAGGAGCGTTATTGTCGCGTCTATAGGCCCGGGCGCCGTGAGCCCAAAACCAGACGCCGTGATCCCAGCGACGATCGCAAGAATGAGCGGATTACGGATGATGCGCGCCGTGATGCTCTTGGCGAGCTGCGCGGGCGAGCCTTTATCTGGCGCGCTGGAGCCCACATCCATAACGATCAGACATAAAGGCAATAGGATGAGGTTTTCGACGAGCAGCGCCATCGCAAAGGCGGCGACTGGCGGGTCGTCAAACACATAGATGATGAGTGGATAGCCGATATAAATGCTGTTGGGATAAGATGCGCTCATTCCCCGAAGAGCCGCCGGCGTCACGGCGCTAGCGAAGAAAATTCGAAAGATCCCGAAAATCAAAACGAAGGCGCCGACCGCCCCCGCCCCATAGGCGGTCAGAAAATGCGGTTGGGCGATCGCGCTGACACTTGTCTCCGACACCGCCTTGAAAATGAGCGCCGGCATGGCGACGACCAGTACGATTCGCCCGACGCCGAGCATGAGATCGCGCTCAACAATGCCCCCGCGGACGATCGCATAGCCCAGCGCAATCAACCCAAAGATGGGGGTCGTTGCAGATAGAATATCGAAGATCATTGGCGAACGCCTCAGACCGCTGAAGGGGAAGCGTCAACGGCGCTGTTCCCTTAGCGTTGAGGGCTAGCCTTGTCCAACCGCTGCCCGCGATCAAGCGGATCGGCGCTTGCGCCCTTTCTTTTGTTGAAGCGCAGCTCTTGGGCTGCGGGCGCGCTGCACTTCCAGCTCTTCTGCTTCTGTCATCGCGGCGGCGCCAAACTTTTTCGGTTCCCCCGTGCGCGGTTTTTCTAATTGCGCGGCATGACGCTGGACCAGTTGTCTTTGCGCCGCCACCGGGTTTTGCGGGGCGTTTTTGGCGGGTCGCTTAATGCGCTCCGCCTGCAGGTCTTGGGCCGCTTTGCTGATCGACGGGGCGTCGGGTTTTTTCTTGCGCGACGGTTTTTTCTGCGTTGGGTCCATCTCAGCGCTTAGCGCGTCAATCGCCCATTGGAGCTGGCGCGCAATACTTTCGTTGACTCGGGCGGCCCGGCGCGCGCGTTCGGGCGCGACCGAAATCGAGCGCATGTCTTGCGTGTCTTGCTGGGGCGTCACTTCATTGATGACCAGGATGTCGCCATAATTGGCGATCAGGGAGTAGGCTTTTAACAGCGGTTTCAAGGTCTTCCGATCAAGCGTGGTTAGCGTTGCGCCCATCTGCGGGAAGACTTGCATCATATGCGCGAGGTCCGTGCGAATGCGCACCGCGTCTGTGGACTCTTGCCAAGCCGTCGACAGACTCCGCATCGTATGCTGAATATTTTCTAACTCAAACGCGAGCGTACAGGCGATGCGGCTGCGTTCTTCCAAACGCGCTCGGGCCGCATGCCGCCTGGCCAGCAAGATGGCGACGCCCCAACCGATAAGACCGATGAGGATCGCGCCTAGGAGGCCCGCCAGATATCCGAAAAACGCGGCCTGTTCAGCGGACCACGCCTCAACCCAACCCGTCATGATGCGCCCTTACTCTGCCGGCCTTGGCCGGCGCTGCGTTGCGTCTCGATTAGGATCTAGGCGCCAAACGCTTAACAAGGGCTCGCAAGCATTCGCGCAATCTCATTCAAATCGTCACGGGCTGACGCGCGCTTTTTCCAGCATCTCTTTCACGGCGCGATCAAACGCGTCCGGGTCGATCAAATCCTCCGCATATTCCAGCAACGTCGTGAGCACGTAGTTGTTGGAAAGGTTCGCTCTTTCCGCCAGCTCGCGGAGAGTTGCATAGGCCTCGTCGCTTACTGCGGCGGAAAAGCGTTTCGGAAGCGGCTTTCGAAATTTTGTGGCGGCCATGAGAACCTTCCCGATTGTCCGCCCCCGTAAACCCCGATCAAATTAATCACAAATGCCGCTTAATCATACAGCACGCCAGGCAGCCATGTAGCGATTGCCGGGAATAGCGCAATAAGCGCGAGGGCTAAAATCTGTATAAAGATAAAGGGAATCGCGCCGGCGTAAATCTGGGCGGTCTTAACCGCCGGCGGCGCGACGCCGCGCAAGTAGAACAGCGCAAAGCCAAAGGGCGGGGTTAAAAATGAGGTCTGTAAATTGATCGCCATCATCACGCCGAGCCAGACAGGGTCCAGTCCCATAGCGAGAAGCGGCGGGCCCACAAGCGGCACCACCACCAGCGTGATCTCGATGAAGTCCAGGAAAAAGCCGAGGATGAACATCAAGATCATGACGGAGATCATGGCGCCCATCACGCCGCCAGGCGCCGCTTCTAACGCGGCGTGGACGGTGTCGTCGCCGCCAAGGCCGCGAAACACCAGCGAGAACAACGCTGCGCCAATGAGGATCGTAAAGACCATGGTGGTGACGCGGCTTGTTTGGTCGAGGATCGGCGCGATCGCGCGCTCCCGTCGGAGTTGGATGAGACTGGCGATGACGCCCACCGGTATTGCCGCCAAAAGTCCAAAGGCAATGACGATCCCTACGGCCTCGGCGGCGGCGATATTCTCCCGGCCTAGGCGCAAATCCATGCCTGCGGTCAGCGCAATCAGCCCGGCGATGGCTCCGGCGGAC
>JBCDBM010000077.1:0-14100 GCA_039183665.1 Pseudomonadota bacterium
CAGTCTAAAAGATAAGCTGCCAAAATGTGAACAGGTATAAGACAGTGCCACTGTAGTAGAGTGTTATATTATTGGCTACTAATTGGATTTGAGACGGAATATCAGGGTGTTATGGTAATTGATAACAGATGAAATAGCCTGATTTGTTCAACATCAAAAAATGCCATGTATGTACATAGGCATATATAGACTTCACATGAGATACCTTACCATGATGAGTGCTGTTTGCGATGACGAATACTCTTTGCATCAAAGTTAGTTGCGATAACAGCTGCTAAGCATGTCCTCAGAAAGCAGACAGCAGCAACAATGCAGCATACAAGGATAAGATCTGCCAATAAAAAAGAGAATTCTAGCATTGACATGAGAGACACCAATGCTTATCATTACAGCTGAAGATAAGGTGGGAGAAGAGAACTGGCCACAAACTGTAAGGCGAGATATATAGCAACACAAAGTATAGAGTAGGCTTACCATGAGGGGTTCTTGATGTAAAACCTTTTATCCACAAATGTGATACACTGGTCCCTTGGTGGAATAAATGACCCTCCATCCCTAGTATTTCAAAATTCAAATTACTGGAAGGCTAGGAAATTATACATGAGTGAGGCATAATGACGCATTAGTCTCTACTTCAATAGCTTATGTATATGGCACATATACATGATAAGAACATACAGGTTTGAATTAGCATGAAATAAATTCACCAAACACTTATTTATCCAAATGACACAGTTCACCACACTAAGGGGTAACCAACTTACAGCAGAGCTCTTTCAGGGTACTACCAATATACCGTCTGATCCCGAAGATTTTACATGAACATGTTCATGAACTCATCTTCAACCTCTGGATGGCTTTGGTGTCTGCTATAAACTAATATGTATTGAAAATTTTGTGTGAAAATAAGGACATCTGTCTCCCTAGTTAGCTGCCATATTCATCACATGCTCTGTCAATCCTACTTAGACAGAGTCAGCGATTTTTATAAAACACTTTTTGCTGTGACCAGCGCGTTCGTTTATTATCTACTAGATGAATTCCATTGAGACCAGTTCGAGCTCCAATTGGTCCATGAACTAACCTTAGCGTATGAGATCATGAATGCACTTCGCTGATTCATCGTAGTTACTTGGAACTTAACCAATTGAGGTCATTCAAATGAACTGGCCAATTAGATGTAAATACTACAGCATTCAATCTATGGGCTACTAAGTTAACCCGAAGACACGCTAGCCGTTGATGGGTGTACATATAACAAGCCGAAAAGTTGTATTGGGAAATAATAAAGCTTGACTTTGGCCCAACACAATGGACTATGGAAATATAGATGAAGTTGGTTGCTAATATATGTGCTGAATTCTTATTTGGTGCTTGACTGGGTTGTGCACATCGAACGTATTTGCTGTTTCATTCCTGCAGAAGATTGGTTACAGGTGAAGCTATACAGTCATACCATGCGATATGATTTTTGGAAAAACAGTTAAGCTTATTGGTTTTTAGTTGTTAACAAGATATTTACCAAACCCGGCGCCGGGATGTTCGCCACCCCCATTCGCTGTTGGAACCCGGACATCGTCGAACAACAACTCCGACGTATCTTGAGATTTAAGGCCCAACTTCTCGAGATTCTTGCCGCGGCGAAATCCTTCGACGTCATCCGTTTCAATGACGATGAGCGATATGCCCTTTGCGCCTAAGGACTTGTCAGTCTTTGCGACCACGAGAAGAAAGTTCGCAATCTGACCATTCGAGATGAAGGTTTTTGATCCGTTGACACAATACCCGTCGCCGTCCAGTTCTGCTCGCGTCTTAATAGCCTGAAGATCGGACCCGGCGCCCGGCTCGCTCATGCAGATGGCGCCAATGAGCTCGCCAGAAGACAATCGGGGCAGCCAACGGGCTTTTTGTTCGCTCGTGCCGTAGGCAAGGATATAATGCACAACGACGCTATGGACGTAATATCCAAAGCCCATCTCATTGCGCAGCCCCATCTCCGCGAGCAGAACGGACTCATAGGCCAGCGTCGCGCCTAGTCCGCCATACTCTTCCGGGACGCACACCCCCAACAACCCGTTGTCGCCAGCCTGTCTCCACACCTCTTTTGACAAGGCGCCGGCTTTTTCAAACTCTTCTCGATACGGAATGATTTCGCGATCGAGAAAATTGCCGACCCCTTGTGCAAAGTCGCGGAGCTCATCGGTCGCCCAAGCTGCTTCGGAGAAAAACATCGCGGTTTTCTATTTCGATTGGTTTTTCGCCGCGTTCAGCGCCTCTACAAGCTGCATGCCGAGCTCGCCATTGCCGCGCATGTAAACGCCGCCGTCGACGACCAAGACTTGTCCGTTGATAAAACCAGCGAGATCTGAGGCTAAGAACAAACACCCATTGGCGACGTCTTGCTTGACGCCGAGACGACCGAGCGGGGTTGATTTGATGATTTGCTCAACAGCGCCCGGGTTCGCCGTTAATCGACGGAAGCCTTCCGTGTCATCAATGATGCCAGGCACAACTGAGTTAATGCGCAGGCCTTCGGGACCCCATTCAAGGGCGGGCGTCCGGGTGATCTGATCAACGCCCGCTTTGGCCGCGCACACATGCGATTGCGCATCGGTCGGCAGGTAGGCTTGCGGCGCGGAAATGTTGATGACGCTCGCGCCCGGGCGCTTCAGATAAGGGTACGCGCCTTTCATCACATGGATGGTGCCCATTAGATCGATATCGATGACAGAGCGATAGGCGTTGAACGACATATCAGCGGCCATCGCCGGAAAATTCCCCGCTGCGCCAGAAACGACAACGTCAAAGTCGCCGAGCGCATCGTGAAAACTCTTAAGATTCGCCAGCACCGCGTCAGCGTCCCGGACATCAAAAGAGCCGCCAATGGCTTTTGTGGCGCCCGCTTTTTCCAGCGACGCCACGGTGTCGTCGACTTTTGATTGGTCACGGCTGGCGACCGCAATCCGCGCGCCATGAGAGGCAAACGACTCAGCGATGCCGCGATTGATGCCTGATGTGCCGCCAATAACAACAACTGCCTTATCTTTGAAATCGATAGAAATGCTCATGATCTTCCCTCTATTTTAGGATTATTATTCTCGCTGTTGACGGCGCGACTATAAGCTCGCCGAGATGAAGTCCGGCGCGCGTTTTTCAAAAAATGCTTTGACGCCTTCCGCGCAAGCAGGGCCGTCAAGGAACTCCACCAAACGCTGCATTTCAAGGCGGTTAGCCTCATGCAATTCCTGGCGCCATGGATCGGTGATCATTTTTTTCGTTTCCATCAATGTCGTGAGCGAATTCGCGGAAAGCGTTTGCGCCCGCTTCATCGCCACATCCATCAGCGCGTCGTCCGCCACGACTTCCATAGCGAGCCCAGCGTCTTTACAGGCTTGCGCGCTCATCCATTCGCCAGACGTCAAGAACCAGTTCGCAGCCTGCCTACCCATGAGCCGAGGGAATGTATGAGTGGCGCACGCTTCAGGCACGATGCCAAGCTTTGCAAATGGCGCGCTGATTTTCGCACTTTCAGCCATGATGACGAAGTCGCAAATGCCTAAGATGGTCGCGCCATAGCCAACGCCCATTCCATTCACCGCACATATAATCGGCTTTGGAAAATCGATGAATGTATGGAACATGTCCGGTACTTTGTACTTCAACAGCGCCAGGTTTTCCGGCTCTCGCCAATTGACGAACACTTTTACGTCCATGCCGGACGTGAACAATGGGGGCGCGCCAGTCAATATGACAACGCGCGTGCTGTCATCGGTCGCCGCATTTTTGAGCGATGCGGTCAGCGTTTCGATGACCTCAATGGATAAAGAGTTTTTCGCCTCGGGGCGATTAAACGTAAGCGTTAATATGCCGTTTTCGGCGTGCACGTCTAACATAGCAATGGATCCTCATTCGTGATTGGGCGACGGCCTATTGACCCATCGCCTCGCGCAGCTTGGCGCCGGGTGTGTGGAAATTGAATTTGTTGCCGTCGAGGTCGCGAAAATACGCGCAGTAAAAACCTGCGGCGCGCAATCCTGGCTCGCCTTCGCTCGTCCCGCCAAGCTCAATAGCTTTTTTGTACATGCGGTCCACGTCCTCTTCAGAGTCGAGCGCGAAGGCCACCATTGTTCCGTTGCCAACGCACGCATCTTCTTTGTCGATGGGCGTGCAGACAGAGAACCAAGGTTCGCCGAAATTCTTACCCCAAGCCACCATATGGAATTTGTCAAAGATCCGCTTATGGCCAAGCTCGCCAAGCAAGCCATCATAAAACACCCGCGCTTTATCTTTGTCGTTGGTGCCGACCATTATATATCCGAACACAGAGTTCCTCCTTCTATCACGCTAAGCGAAATTTCTGTTTGCCGCTTATTGTTCTGTGCGCAGCTTTTCGTTCGACGCCATGGATGAGCCGAGCTTCGCATATTTGGCTTTCGTTTCTTTGCTCCAGCCGTCGACCTCTTCTTCGGAGATGCCGTATTTCAAGCCGCGATCCACGCCGGGGCGCGCACGAACACGATCGACCCAAGCGACAATATTGTCGAAGCCGGTAATATCGATCTTGCTCCACTTCCAGCCGCGAACCCATGGATAAGACGCAATATCGGCGATCGTAAACTCGTTTCCGCAGATGTAGTCGCTGTCGCCGAGCTTATTGGACAAGACGCTCAGCAAGCGCTGCGCCTCCTTGTTAAACCGCTCAAGGGGGTGCGACTTCAAGAGGTCTTCGATGTCTTCCATGTAGCGGGTGTAGCTGAGCTTATTGCCGAATACGGGCCCGAGATTAGCCGCTTGCCAATAGACCCAAGGCAACACATCCCATTTGCGCTCATCTAAAGGCAACAAGGAAGACGGAAACGTCTCGCCCAGATATTGCAAAATGGCGCAGCTTTCCATGAGGTTTCGGCCATCATGGACGAGCGCGGGAATTTTCTGGTTTGGATTAATTTCGGTGAATTCGTCTGTAAACTGCTCACCTTCCAACAATTTCACTGTGCGCACCGTCATTTCGGGCAGCGCAACGCCGAGTTCTTTCAACTCTTCCACCATGATGGAAATTTTCCACCCGTTGGGCGTCGCCGCCGTCCACAGATCCAAGGTCATGGTTTTCTCCCGTCGAATTGGTTCACAGACGTTTTTCGTTTGTACGCTAACTTTAACAACAGGCTAGAATTTTTTGCAGCAGGCCGCGCCATCTCGTTGACGCGACGGCGCATGCATTGCTCGCGCTCTTAGCCCGGCGGAAATGGCAATTGCGCCATCACTTCGCTCGGGTCGATGCGTGGGCGCTCAAGGACGCTTTCGCGAGACTCGCCGCCTCTATAGCGCTCAATAAGCTCTTCGGGAATGATCTTCACGCCAACCGGGTTGGTGGAAAAGTCGCTATCAATGAACCACTGTGTCAGCTCTTGGTTGGTGCCAAAGACATCCACTTGCAGCTCAAGTTGATTTTGGTCCGGGTCTAAATAATAAAAGGATAGCGTGCCGCCATGATTAATCGTCCAGAATGGCTCAATGCCGACGCCTTTTAATCGCTCATAGGTCGCAAACAAATCCTCCAACGTGGCGTATGTGAATGCGCAATGCTCCACCCCCGCACGCGCGCGTTCTTGCTCTTGAAGGCCAGGCATATTGGCGATTGCGATGCGGTGATGCTCTTCATCATACGTAATGAAGGTCACAAACGGCATGCCCAAAACAACTTCTGCTTCAAGCACGGTTTTGTACCACTCAATCATTTCTTCATAGCGCGATGATCGCAAAACAACATGCGCGAGTTTTGCCGGCGCGATCTTGCCGCGTTCCTTGGCGGTTTCAGGAACGATTGCGGGGGATGTAGAGCCTTCAAACATTTTCCAATGAACTCCCATTGTCTGCGTTTTGGCGGTGTCAGCGTTTTCAACGGTTCGCGTTTTTGACACTTGCCAAATTATTTAATCTAGAATATGACAGTTGTCAAATGCGTTTTAGGAGTGATTTTTGTGAGCACCCAGTCGGCGACGGCCCTTAGCAGCACCCCAATCAGCAGCACTGCAAAAGGTAAAACGGAGCGCACGCGCGATATGCTCCTCGCCGCGGGCGTCCGGCTATTTTCGCAGCAGGGTTATGAAGGCACCAGCACGCGCCAAATCGAAACCGAGGCTGGCGTGCAGCGGAACCTGATGACGTATCATTTCGGCAGCAAGGACGCGTTCTGGAAAGCCTGCGTGGAGGTAATCGACGCGCGCATGAATGCGATGATGGCGCCGGCCATCGCCCAGTCGAAAGACGTTGAGCCGCGCGAACGCATACGCTTTCTGATCCGTCGATATGTGCGGGCAAGCGCCGCGATTCCAGAAATCAGCCGCATCATGTTCGATGAGGGGCGTCAAAAAAGTTGGCGATTGCAATATCTCGTCGAAAAGCAAAGCCGCAGCTTTTTCGCCGTGGTCAAACAAATGTTCGAAGAAGGGCGCAAGCAAGGCGTGATCCCGGACGTCCCGCTGATAAACTTTTACTACCTAATGGTCGCGAGCGCGACGATGTTTTCTATGTCCGCGGAATGCGAAATGCTGACCGGGAAAAAAGCTCAAAAAGAATCGATGATTGATATGCACGCTGACGTAATGGCGAAGCTGCTCACCCAAGAAGTACCAACAATTTAATTTTCAGAGGAAACGGCAATCATGAAATTAGCAAGCTATGTAGCGAACGGGAAATCATCATACGGAATCGTGGTTGGCGACGGCGTTATCGATCTTGGCTCGCGGCTAGGCGAGCAGTCTCCAACGCTGAAAGCGTTGATCGCAAATGACTTTGCCGGCGCGCAGGAAATTGCAAGCACCGCCGAACCGGATTTGAAATTGGAAGACCTAGAGCTTGCGCCGGTCATTCCAGACCCCGACGCGATTTGGTGCTGCGGGCTCAACACCCACTCCCACTTTGAAGAAACAAAACACATCTTTAAGCGCGATAACCCGCCGGAAGTACCCATGTTCTTTTTGCGGTCGCGTCATACGCTTGTGGGCTCCGGCCAACCTATCGAAAAGCCTTATTTGGAAACGGATTTCGACTATGAAGGCGAAATCGCGCTTATCATCGGCAAACGGTGTCGTAACGTTTCTGTCGACGACGCGCCAAAGCACATTGCCGGTTATAGCTGTTTCAATGACGGCTCCGCGCGCCAATACCAAATCCGGTCACAGCAAGTCACGACAGGAAAGAACGCGTATCACAGCGGCGGCTTTGGCCCTTGGATGACCACAGCAGACGAAGTCGCCATGAATGATTTGTATTTAGAAACGCGCGTGAATGGCGAGCTGCGACAAAAAATGCCAATCGATGATCTGCTTTTTTCTATGGCGCAGCTCATTTCTCACATCTCCGAAGTGACCTGGCTGGAGCCTGGCGACGTAATAGTCACCGGTTCCGCCGAAGGCGCAGGCGCGCTTCGAAAGCCACAAGTGTTTTTGCAAGATGGAGACGTTGTGGAGATCGATGTTGCCGGCATCGGCGTTTTGACAAATCCAATCGTTGAGCAAAAGAGATGAATGATAAGTCTACAGACGTTCTGATCGTCGGCGCTGGCCCGATCGGTCTAATTCTAACGGTCATGTTTGAAAAGCTTGGTATAAAGAGCATGGTTGTGGAGCGCCGCGAGGGGCTCCACAAGGCGCCGCAAGCACACGTGATTTCAAGCCGCACCATGGAAATTTGCCGTGCTTTCGGAATTTCCCATGAGCTGGTCCTGGCGAGAGCCACAAACCCCATGCAAACGGGCATGGTGCGATGGGTCGACAATCTACTGGGGCGCGATTTGGGCGCGCTTTCAATTGTAAAAAGTCCCGAGCAATTGGCGGTTATGTTCTCGCGTTCGCCGACGCCGGTGCTCAATCTTAGCCAAGATCAGTTTGAAGAGGTTCTGTACGATCACATTGAGGATCCATCGCAGATTCTGTTCAATCATAAGTGGGTTAGCCTTGAAGAGTCCGATGGCGGCTATGTCTCTCAAGTCGAAGATAGCGACGGCGCCGCCGTGCAGATCCGCTCTCGCTACATTATTGGCGCTGACGGCGCAGGCAGCCGCGTGCGCGCCGCTATCGGGGCGAACATGGAAGGCCCGCAATACGTTCAGAGTTATATGAACGTCCACTTCAAGGCCGATTTGAGTGAACAGCTTAAAGGACGAGAAGGGCTGCTCTACTGGGTGATGGATCCGGAAGCCATGGGCTGCTTCATCGCCCATGATATCGCCGGCAACTGGATCTACATGAAAACGCTCAATACGGAAGATCCGCCGAAGGTTCCCGATCAACAGCAATTTGCCGATTTACTGCAAAAAGCGATTGGGGTGGACGATATCGAGCCCAATATCCAAAGCATATCGAGCTGGGTCATGACGGCGCAAGTCGCCGATCGGTATCAGCGCGGCCGTGTATTTCTCGCCGGGGACGCGGCTCACCGCTTCCCTCCAACAGGCGGCATTGGGATGAACACGGGCTTCCAAGACGCGCACAATCTGGCTTGGAAAATCGCGTCTGTAGAGCGCGGATTTGATGCGTCCTTGCTCGACACCTATGAATCCGAGCGCCGCGCGCCCGCGCTCGCCAACTGCAAGCAGAGCCTCCACAACTTCCGCAATATGTCGATTGTGGACGAAGCCTTAGACGTGGACAATGACGGCGTCGCGAGCGTGGACGACTTTGAACGCGTACGTGCGGATTCGACCCTCCAAGGCGCCGTAGACGCGGCGATCGAAAAGCAGGCGCCGCATTTTAACATGGTTGGGCTCGATCTTGGCGTCGTGTACGAGTCCGCGGCCGTTATTCCTGATGGCTCAAAGGCGATCGAGGAAGACCCCGGCACTCAATATACGCCCAACGTCAGGGCGGGGGGACGCTTGCCCCATTGTTGGTTGCAACGCGGCGGAGAACAGCTTTCCACACTAGATCTTGTGGAGTATGATCACTTTACTGTTATGGTGTTTCAGAAGCCGACTGCGGGTCTTCAAAACGCCATTGCGGCGCTAAAGGACGAGGACTATTCTCTAAGTATAGTGGACCTTTCTGCGGACAGCGACATAAAACCGACGGAAGATCGTTTCGCCGGTTTGTTCCCCGCCGATGAAACACTGCTGCTGCGCCCTGACGGGCACATTGCAGCGCGTTTCAAGGGAATGCCGGAAACGAAAGAACTCAGCGAGGCGATGCAGCGTGTGCTCGGCGCCATCGCCGCATAAGATATAAAACAGCCTACGGACAAAGCGAGGCGCTCGGATGCTTCAAAAAGTATCTCTCGACGATAAGTACCAACTGGATCAAGGCCGGGTTTTTATTTCCGGCACGCAAGCGCTTGTGCGGTTGCCCATGATGCAACGGCGCCTCGACATTAAAAATGGGCTGAACACGGCAGGCTTTATCAGCGGCTATCGGGGTTCGCCCTTGGGCAATTACGATGCCGCTCTTTGGCGCGCAAAGTCCATCCTCAAAGACGAGCACATCCATTTTCTGCCTGGCGTCAATGAAGATCTCGCAGCGACGTCATGTTGGGGCACCCAGCAAACAACACTGTTCCCGGGCGCCCGTTATGATGGCGTATTCTCAATTTGGTACGGCAAGGGACCCGGGGTTGATCGTAGCGGTGACCCGTTCAAGCACGGAAACCTAGCGGGCACGAGTCGCCATGGCGGTGTGTTGGTTCTTGCCGGTGACGACCATGTCGCCAAGTCGTCGACCGTCGCGTTCCAGTCAGAGCCCACATTGATGGCCTCGTCTATTCCGGTTTTCAATCCGGCGGACGTACAAGACTATTTGGATTTTGGCCTGCACGCGATCGCACTCTCGCGGACTGCGGGTATTTGGGTCGGTTTCAAATGCGTGACGGAGACCATAGAGACCACATACTCCGCTTACGTAGGATGGGATCGGTTCAGCTCAACGACCCCCGAAGAATTGCGTGATGCGCCGGATCTATCCATCAAGAAGCAGTTTTCGCCGGTGCGCGACGAGCAAACGCTGGTACGGTATCGCTTGCCGATGGCGCAATCCTATGTGCGGGCCAATGGTCTGGACAAGGTTGTTTACGACTCGCCGCGGCGCACGCTCGGCATTGTCACCTCAGGCAAGTCTTATGGCGATGTTCGCCAAGCCTTGAGTGATCTCGGCATCGACGAAGAGATGATGTCGGCCCTTGGCGTCCGCCTCTATAAAATTGCGATGACATGGCCGCTGGAGCCGCAAGGGCTGCGTCACTTCGCGGCGGGCCATCAAGAGATCCTCGTGGTCGAAGAAAAGCGCGCCATCATTCAAGAGCAAGCCGCGACTATCCTGTATCATCTGCCGGCGGATCAGCGCCCTGATCTCTCGGGCAAACAGGCCCCGGACGGCATGCCGCTCGCCTCATCTGATGGCGAGCTCTCACCGGAAAAAATCGCGGGCATTCTGGCCCAACGCCTTTCGGCGCTCGGCCTGTTAAATGAGATCGCCGAAAAGCGCTCACGGGACATCGCCGCACGCGTCGCCGAGTCAGCGCAACGGGCTCAAGAAATCGTCACCGTTCGAACGCCAGCATTTTGCTCCGGCTGCCCTCACAATACATCAACGCGCGTGCCCGAAGGCTCTGTAGCGCTCGCCGGCATCGGCTGCCACACCATGGCGATGTGGATGCCGGACCGGCCCACCGCCCCGCCAACGCAAATGGGCGGCGAAGGCGCAAACTGGATCGGGATGGCGCCATTCACGGAGATGCAGCACGTCTTCCAAAATATGGGCGACGGCACGTATTTCCACTCAGGATTGCTAGCGATCCGCGCCGCCATTTCATCTGGCGCAAACGTCACCTACAAAATCTTACACAACCACGTCGTCGCCATGACGGGCGGCCAACAAATCGACGGCCACCTCACGGTCACGGAGATCGCCCGCCAAGTGATGGCCGAGGGCGCGCGGCGCGTCGTTCTTGTTTCCGACGATCCGGATAAACATCGGTACTCAAACGAATTGCCGAGTTCCGTTACTATTCATCATCGCGACGAGTTGATTGCGGTGGAAACAGAGCTGCGCGATATCGAAGGGGTTTCGGTTCTGATTTACGATCAGGGCTGCGCGACCGACAAACGACGACGACGCAAACGGGGCACCTACCCTGATCCCGCCAAACGCTATTTCATCAATACCGAAGTATGCGAAGGATGCGGGGACTGCAGCAAAAAATCCACATGCGTCAGCGTAACGCCAACCGAAACGCCGTTCGGCCGCAAACGGCGTATTGATCAGTCCTCGTGCAACAAAGACTACTCCTGCGTCAAAGGCTTTTGTCCGTCATTCGTTACGGTCACCGGCGGCTCGATGCGCAAACGCGCGCCGTCGGCTGATGTCGCGATGGACGCGCCGCCGCCGACACCCGTCATCCCCACATTGGACACGCCAACCTCCATGCTGGTCGCCGGCATCGGCGGCACCGGCGTCGTCACGATCGGCGCCGTGTTGGGTATGGCTGCTCATTTGGAAGGCAAAGGGTGCCTGCTGCTCGACATCACAGGGCTCGCGCAAAAGAACGGCGCCGTCCTCAGCCACATTCATTTTGCAGACAAACCTGAAGATTTGAGCAGCGCCCGCATCGGCTCCGGCAAATGCGATGTCCTGTTAGCGTGTGATTTAATCGTTGGCGTCGGCCCTGAAGCCATCGGTACGCTGAGCGATACGAGAACTCAGGCCATCGCCAATATGCGCATGACGGCGACCGCGCAGTTCCAATTTGAACCGGATTTCGACTTTCAATCACGGCGGTTCCGCGACCGGCTTGAAAACGCCATCGGAGAAGAAAACGCCTCCTACATCGACGCATCCGTCGCCGCTGAGCGCCTGCTAGGCGATAGCATCGGCGCGAATATGTTCCTTGTTGGATACGCCTATCAAAAAGGACTTATTCCGATTTCCGAAGAGGCCATTTTGAAAGCGGTTGAGTTGAACGGCGTCGCGATCAAATTGAACACGCAAGCTTTCCAATATGGCCGCTCTGCGGCACATGAGGGCGACGCCTTTTGGGATCGTTTGGGCGGCGCGCCCGTCGAGGGGCCGCAGATACCGACATCCATCGACGAGTTGGTCGAGCATCGCTATAGCAATTTGATTGACTACCAAAATCAATCATACGCAAATCGTTACAGAGCGTTTATCGATCGCGTGCGCGAAGCGGACGAACGCTCTGGCGCTGGCGATAGGGAATTTACCGCCACGGTTGCCCGCGGCCTCTATAAACTCATGGCGTATAAGGATGAATACGAGGTTGCGCGCCTGCATTCGAGCGAGAAATTCCGCCGTCAACTCGAGCAAGAATTCGAGGGCGATTATACGATTTCGTTCAACCTCGCCCCACCGATGATTTCAAAGCGTGACGAAGTAACGGGCGAGCCGAAAAAAATGGAATTCGGCCCCTGGATGATGACCGGTTTCCGCGCCTTGGCCGCGCTGAAGGGCTTGCGCGGCACGCCTTTTGACATCTTCGGGCTCACCGAAGAACGCAGAATGGAGCGCCGCCTCATTGCCGATTATCGAAGCTGGGTTGAAACGGCCATGCGCGATCTCAGTAGCGAAACCTATGAGACTGCGGTCGCCATTGCGGCGTTGCCAGACGACATCCGCGGATACGGCCACGTGAAAGAAAACAATGTAAAGCTCGTTGAGGCGCGACGCCGCGAATTGATGGGCGACCCCGAGGCCGCATCACAGGACGAAAGTTCAGGCGCACGATCCGAAATGGTCGACGCCTGAGGCGGACGGACAGTACCGATGTCCGCGTAACAAACGCGTATCGAAAACAACTTTAACGGCTGAAGACATAAATTAGGGTGGAACCATGGCTCATATTCTGATTGCAGGCGGTACCGGATTTGTCGGCTTAACCACGGCGCGCGCCTTTGCCGATAAAGGCGACACCGTCGTCATAACAAGCCGCAAGCGGCATGACCCCGCTGGCGAAGCCCTCGCCGCTGAGAACGACCGGATCAGCGTTGAGTACGTCAATATCGAAAGCACGCCAGATGTCTTCGCGCTGTTTACGCGGCACAAGTTTGACGGCCTAGTTATTTTGTCCCAAGCGCATCAATACGCCCGAACGCGCGCGCAAAATAACGCCATCTACCCGATGACGTTGAACTTGTTGGAGGGCGCGCGGGCGACCGACGTGAAACGCGTCGTGCTCGCCAGCTCGATGGCCGTCTATAGCGGGATTAAACCGCCGCTCAACGAAGATGTGGCGTTTCCGCCTAAAGTGGGCGGCGCAGGTCCAGTCGCGGTGCCTGCATTCGAGACGACGGCGAAACGCGCGGTAGAAATGATCGCGTTTGACTATTCGATCCCGATGCCGCCGCCAACGTCAGGCTTGTCCGCCGTACAAGAGAACGCGCTTGAGGTCGTCGCCCTGCGCTTTCCAATTCAATGGGGGCCGGGCTACACGGCAATGGGCAACCCCTTCAGTCTCGTGTGCCATACCGCCGCCGGCAGAATTGATAGTCTAGCGGGACGCACAGGCTATCTCGGCCTCCCGGTTCCTGCGTTCTGGAATATCCTCTCCGGCTCGCCGATCACCTTTGTGAAGGATAGCGCCAGCGCCATCACGACAACGATGGCGGCCGACACGCTGCCGCGCCACGTTTACAATGTGTCTAGCTGTTTCGAAGATACGTCGCGCAATCAGTTGGAGGCGCTTTATCGCGTGGCGCCTGATGCGCGCGACAAGATTGGTATTGACCCAGACGAGCTTGAAGGCGAGGCCAGGCCGCCCGTCGGGTTCACCTCGGATCTCCTCAAACAGGACTTCGGTTGGAAGCCGGTGCATGACACGATCGAGCCCGCCTATGAGGAGTACATTGCCTGGCTGAAAGACAATCCGTACTAGGGCGAGGGCCGTCGCCACAACCAAAACTCAAACGCCGCGTTGACCGGTAAAACCGCTTAAGCGACTGTAGCGTTTGTCGGAGAACTGCAATCTCGCCGGGCTGCGTTTGCTCCGCAAACGGTCCCAGCCCATGTGGTGCCGCATAGGTGACTTGAACACCTGACCCCATCATTACGAATGTTAGAAACTATGATGCTGTTGAATTCCTTTTGACTACGCTCGCAG
>JBCDBM010000078.1:0-14032 GCA_039183665.1 Pseudomonadota bacterium
ACAAGGTATTCGATCCGTTCTTTACAACCAAGGACATGGGCAAGGGGACGGGCCTCGGACTTTCCACGGTGTATGGCGTCATTCGACAAATGGGCGGCGCGGTTGGCTTGGAGAGTTCGCCGGAAAACGGCGCGACTTTTCAGCTTTTCCTGCCGGCCGTTGAGGAAGAGATCCAGACGAGCCAGGAAAGCGCGCCCGCAGCTGCAGATCCGCAGGATCTGACTGGAGCTGGGCGCATTCTGATTGTCGAAGACGAAGACCCCGTTCGTGCTTTTGTGCGGGCGGCGCTGACGGATTGCGGCTATCAAGTTGTTGAGGCCGAAGACGGCGAAGATGCGTTGGATGTCATCAAGGACGAGGATGGCGAGTTCGATCTTATCATTTCTGACGTCATGATGCCGGTCATGGACGGCCCGACGGCGATCCAACACGCCAGGGCGGACTTGAACCTCGAGTCCAAAGTTCTTTTCATGTCCGCCTATGCGGAGGCGGCCGTCCAAGAGCAGCTGAGCGCCATCGATGACGCGGCGTATATTCAAAAACCATTCACCCTGAAGGGCATCGCCGGTAAGGTGAAGCAATTGCTCTATGAACCCGATGGGCGACAAGAGGCACAATAAGGGCGTCATGCGGCAAGTTGTTTTTGACTTAGAAACCACCGGCTTCAAATTCGCTGAGGGACACCGCATCGTTGAGATGGGCGCGGTGGAGATGGTCAATGGCGCCTTGAGCGGCCGCACCTTCCATACCTACGTGAACCCGGAGCGCGATGTGCCCCGCGGTGCTTACGAGGTGCACGGATTATCGGCCGAGTTTTTAAAAGACAAGCCGGTATTTAATGATGCGTCTGTAGCGGCGGGATTTCTTGACTTTATCGGCGATGCGCAGCTTGTCGCCCATAACGGCGTCGCATTCGATCTGCCCTTTTTGCAAGCGGAGTTGAAGGCCGCCCAATTGCCGCGGATTGAAAACGACGTTTTCGACACGTTGATCTTTGCACGCCGAAAATTTCCCGGCGCGCCCGCGAGCCTTGATGCGCTATGTTCGCGTTTTGGTGTCGATACTAGAGAACGCGAACGCGATGGTCACGGCGCCCTGTTAGACTCTCGCCTGCTGGCGGAAGTTTACATTGAACTGACCGGCGGCGCGCAAGCCAATCTAAGCTTTGGCGGCGGGGGTGCGACCGCGGATGTCGGCCCTGCAGGCTTTCGTGGCGCGCCAAAAAAACGCGCCGCAGCGCGCCAGCGGCCAAGCGCTTTGCCGTCGCGATTGACGCAAGATGAGCGCGCGGCTCACGAGGCGTTTGTTGAAGAATTGGGCGAGGATTGCCTTTGGCGGCAATCGCAACCTACCTGACCTTAGCAGGCATTATGCTTGCGGTGCGGGGGTTGGCGCGGGCGCGCCCTCGCTTGACGCTTGGGCCTTGGCTTTGTTCGCAAAGTAAATGCCCATGAAGTCGATGGGCTCAAGCATCAGCGGCGGGAAATTGCCGTTGCGCGTGGCGTCGGCCACAATCTGGCGCATAAACGGGAATAGCAAGCGCGGACATTCCACCAGCATCACCATTTCAAGCTGTTCGCGCTGAACATTCTTAATCTCGAAAGCGCCCGCGTAAGAGGCCTCGACGATGAACACGGGCTCGTTTTCGGCCGTGGCGCGCGCCGCAACCGAAAGCTCGACTTCATATTGATCCGGACCCAAGGTGCGCCCTTCGACGTCCACATTGACATCGAGCTGCGGTGACTGACCGGCCTTGAAGCTTCCCGGCGCCCGCGGGCTCTCAAAGGACAAATCCTTGAGATATTGCGTCATCACGACAAGACTTGGCGCATTTTCTTGGCTTTGACCGGATTGGCCTGGCGTGCCGGCGGGGTTTTGGCCGCCATTGGTCGGGGGCGTCTCAGACATGAAGAATTCCTAACGGGTAGTGCGTCAAGGATGGGCTGATTACACGGCGTGGCGCGGCGCCGCAACCCAGCCGTGTTACATTCTTCGGATGGTTATGGTCGCATCGCCGCGATCAATGCGGTCCTTAATGGCGAGCAGCGCGCGGCGGCCAATTTCCTGACGAACAAAGGGAATGAGCAGCGCAAACCCGACCGCATCCGTTAAGAAGCCAGGCGTCATTAAGAATGGCGCAGCGAACAGCAGTAATACGCCGTCGACAACGGATCCCACCGGGGCCCGCTGTTCCGCTAGGTCTGAGCGGGCCCGATTGAGGGCGGCGACGCCCTGCAGCCGAATGAGAAAGCCGCCGACAATGGCCGTAAAGACGCAAGCCGCGAAAACTGGCCATACGCCGAAAAGCGAGCCCGCCTGCAGCAACACATATATTTCGGCGATCGGGCCGATGACGAATAGCGCAACGAGGATGAAAAGCATGTGTCCGGTGGTGTTTTCTGCTATTTAAAGCCTATATAGGCCTCCACCCTGTTATATTAAGGTTTTAGGCGTAAAACGTCGCATTATGGATCCATTTCTCATCATTCTCGCAGGGGTCACTGCGTTTATCCTGTTCCGGTTGTTCTCCGTGTTGGGGACCCGCACGGGCCACGAGCAACGGCATGATCTGGAGGGCGTATCGGGTTCCGCGGCCCATTCAGAGCGCGACGACCAAGACGCTGATGTCGGGTTTGACGACGACGATGCGCCGCGTCCGACCCCTGTTTCGAGCAACGCTCGGGTTTTGCGCGAGGCGGATCCGTCATTTGACGAAGAAGCATTCCTTTCGGGCGCGCGGGGCGCCTATGAGATGATCGTCGAGGCTTTCGCCGCCGGCGACATTCGGTCCATTCGCCAGTATCTGAGCGACTCGGTCTATGATGCCTTCAAGACCGCAGCGCTGGATCGGGAAAATGCCGGCCATGAGGCGGATCTCAAATTCGTCGGGATCGAACATGCGGCGATCGTCAATAGCGATGTCAGCGGCGACGAAATGACCGCGACGACGGCGTTCTCGTCGAACCAGGTCCGTGTTACCCGAGATCGGGATGGAAATGTGATTGACGGAGATCCCAACCGCATTGATCTTGTCAAAGACACATGGACGTTCTCCCGCAAGCGCTCGAGCCACGATCCAAATTGGATTTTGGTCGCCACAGATGGCGCCGCTTAAGCTTCATTGCTCAGTACGCAGTTAGTCGAACGGGGCCCAAATGATTGCGATCCCGCAACGACATATCGTTCTTTTCTTTTTTTTCTCAGCCATCGTCGCAGCCTCTGCGGCCGTGCTCGTCTTTGGGGGCATTATACCGCCGCACTTCACCGCTATCGACGAGTCCGAGGCCTTCGCCGACCCGGAGCTCGACTTTGAACTGGCGAGTTTCGAAGGGATTGAGGGCTGGCGCTTCGATGATCCTCAAGGCGCGCTGATCGCGTTTCGCCAGTCATGCGCGCTATTGATGCAACGCGATCCGGCAGAGAAAACAAACTCGCAAGAATATCTTGGCGCTGCGCGCGCCGCCGTAAGCATAGGCGGTTTTGTTCGCGATTGGCGCGCGCCGTGCGAGGCGGCGGAAAGCGCGGGCCGGCAAATTGCGGATCTAGATGGCGGCCGCGCTGATATTGCGCGCGCAGTCTTTGAGGCGCATTTTACGCCCATCCGTATTTTGTCATCGCGCCCTGCCCGCGCCAATGGGCCTGCGCCCGGAGCGGCCCCGCTTGTCGAGCCCAGCGGGTTGTTCACCGGCTATTACGAAACAATTTTTCGCGCCTCGGCGATCGCAACCGATATCTATAGCGCCCCTGTTTATCCGCGTCCGGATGATTTGGTCGATGTTGATTTAGGCGCTTTCCGGCCCGAGCTTGCCGGGCAACGCATTGCTGGCAAAGTTCAAGGAAACCGCCTTGCGCCCTATGCGGACCGCTCCGAAATCAATGCGGGCGATGTCGAACGGCAAGGAGAGCCCATCGCTTGGATGGATCCCAATGATCTGTTCTTCTTGCAGATCCAGGGCTCTGGTCGGTTGGTGTTTGAGGATGGCGCGCGCATGCGTGTCGGGTATGCGGGTCAGAATGGGCACGCATACCGCGCGATCGGCGCCGTGTTGGTGGAACGCCGCGTCATGCCCCTTAAGAACGTTTCCATGCAGTCGATCCGCGATTGGCTCGATAATGCGAGCCCGCAATCGGCTCGGGAGCTGAGAGAGCAAAACGCGTCGTATGTGTTCTTTCGCGTTGTCGATGAGCCCCCGAGCGATGTGGACCAAGGCCCTGTAGGCGCCGGCGGCGTTCCGCTGACGGCAGGGCGTAGTTTAGCTGTTGATCGGCGATACCATGCGATGGGCGCCCCCGTCTGGGTAGATATAGATGCGGCGGACGGCTCGCCGCCACTGCGCCGATTAATGATTGCCCAAGACACGGGCGGCGCGATCAAAGGGCCTATTCGCGGGGATGTGTTTTGGGGAACCGGCGTCGATGCAGGGGCGATAGCGGGCGGGATGCGCGATTTCGGCTCGATACATGTGCTTGTTCCCAATGGGATCGCGGCGCGACTATTTCCGCCGCTTCGCTCATGACCGGCCGGCGCCGCGTTACGCCTGATGAAGCAGCCCTATGGCGCCGCGCGATGCGCGACGTTGCGCGGCCTTCGGAAATAGGTACGCGTGCTGATGAAAGCGGCCGCGGAGACGACAACCCGCGCGCTGTCCGGACGGCTTTGCCGGCCCCAAAGGCCCGGCCGCTTGTGCAGTCGCGCCCAGAGGGACGAAAGCTTAGCAATCGGGAGGAGAGTAACGACCCCTTTCGCGCGGGCGATCCGCGCGCGGACCGCCATATTGGCCGCGGCCGCTACGACATAGACGGCATGATCGATCTGCATGGATATGATCGCAAAACGGCGCGCGCCGCCTTGTACAGATTTATCAATGCATGCGTTACCCGCGGCGATCGATGCGTGTTGGTTATCACAGGCAAAGGCGACAGCGGCGGCGCCCCCATCGGCGTCACTGCAGGTGGAAAAGGCCGCGGCGTCATTCGCGCCGCCTTGCCCGCGTGGCTCAAAGAAGAAGAGTTGCGCCGACACATTGCCCGCGCCGCCCCTGCCCGGCAGCACCATGGCGGCGCCGGCGCGATTTATTTGTTTTTGAAAAAACGTCGAGGTTAAGAAGTCGCTGCGCCGTTTAATTCCCAAGCATGTAGCGCCAAACAAGATACGCGACGACGCCCATAGGGATCAAATAGACGAACAACATGCGCGACAGCCGAATAAACCAAGTCTCGGTAAACTCCGCCAGGCGCGCGCCCACGGCCTCTTTCCACCAGCGGCGTGCTTTGTGTTTCGGCAGTTGCGGCTCGTCATAGGGCATCACCGCCATAATCGTCACGCCGCGATTTTTCCATCGCTGGAACATGGTTTTTAACGCACCGTTCACAACGGAGCCGCGCAGGCGTCGGTTGAACATCGCCAACGGCCCATAAGCGAAATCGTGCTTATCGAATTCCACGTCAAGCAGCATGGAGGCCGGCTTGTCCCCTTCACTATCTTCGTCGATGCGCGTCACCATATGGCGCACGCCAAAGTTTCGGAGATAGTCTTCAACATCGCCGATCGAGGCCGCCGTACCGTCGCGGCGGAATTTGAAGAGCGCGCGCACGCCTCGTCGGCCAGACCCCTCGACGGCGATAAAGGTCCACGCAAAAAAGGCGATCAGTGCACTGAGGAGAATGGCGCCGCTTGAAGTGATCGACGACAGCCAGGACAGAGACGCCGGCGCTTCAACTAAAGGCGTAACGCTAGTGAGGCCGTAGAACCCGATGATGAACATGAGGGCGGCCAAGGCGCCGAGGGAATAGCCAATGAACTGCATCATCGCCGCGCCGAGAGAACCGTCAGGCAGCGCAACTGTCATCATGCGGCGCACCCAATACCGGGTCTTTGCGTCGGTGGTGCGGTATTTATCTTCGCTCAAGGTGTGGTCGGGGTTTTTCTCAACCACCATGAAGCGCGTCTTGGGCGCGGGCGCGTCATCAAGGTCATGATCGATGATGATATAGTCGGACGACCGCATGGCGACTTCATAGGGCAAGATCATGCCATAGAGCCGATTGGTCTGGGACTGCGCGCCAAGCGATGAGAAAAAGCGTGTCTCGCCAGAAACAGGATCATACGAAGTGTTGATCTGTCGCGAATTGTCGGTTGACGCGCGCGCCCGTTTGGCGAGCTCGCGATGGGGCTCCACCATCTCTGGAATTTCTTGCACTTCAACGCCGATTGCGCGCAGGCCGTCCAGCTTTGATTTGCTTCGCCGCGCCGCCTCAGGGCCCGCGAAGACCACATCAATCCGGTCACGGATGAGTTTTTGATCGGACATGTCGATCGGCAGTCCGGCGCGGGGCATCTCGCCCTCATAGTCAGCTCCCGGCATATTCCCGCTGCCCGAATCGACCAATCCCCAGGATTTGCGCAACCGCCGTTGAAGCGCGGAAAAACCGGTGCCCGGGTGCGCAGACTGAATTATGTCGTAGAGTTGGGATTCGTGTACCGCGAGGCAAAGCTTGTCCGTCGCCTCAACAAGCTCCACGCCCATCATCGCCGATAGCGACGCCATGCAGCGCAACGACTCGAAATCATAGCCAGCGTAAGGCGAATAAAACGGGATCACTGCGAAATCAGCGGTGTCCTGCTTAACCGCCATCAACGCCTGTTCTTTAGTGCGCAGCGGTTTCGAAACAGGATCGGCGAAATCGAATTTGTTGTTGTCGCTCGCCTCAAAGCTTTCCAGGTCGCGCTCAAGCCGGGCGCCGGTAACGCCCTCAAGGCCCGCTTCGGGGACCTTTTTGCTCCGCGCGCCGACGACGAATTTCCGGGTCGCCTGATAGCCAAAGCCCCACTCTTCGCCCGTGAAGGCGATGCTCGGCTGACGCCGTCCTTTTTTCTTGCGACCTTTTTTGCGATTTTTGCCGTCGTCCTCGCGATCGACGTTGTCCATAAAGCGCGGATCCGCTTCTTCCGCGTAGGACATCATCGTTTTGCGCTTGGTACGAGAATAACCGTCAGCCATTAATCCGGCCCCACTTCGAACGCCCCTCTACGAGGTTAGATTAACCTGCGATTAACTTTAACGAAAGCCCGCGGGCGCAATCCCGAGTAGAAACCCGCCGGAAACTGGCGAGAAATCCCAGAAACCCAGTAAGCTATTGGGATTCCTGGGATATTTGTGTCACAGGATAAAACGCGAGAGGTCTGCGTCGCGGGTGATCCCGGAAAGGCGGGCGTCTACATAGGCCGCGTCGACCGATATCGTCTCTCCAGACCGGTCCGCAGCCGTAAAGGAGATCTCGTCCAGCACCGTCTCCATGATGGTCGCAAGCCGGCGCGCGCCGATGTTTTCCACCCCAGAATTGACCGCGGCCGCCGCGTCTGCGAGGGCGTCCGCCGCGTCGTCAGTGAACTCCAACGTTACCCCTTCAGTGCCGATTAATGCGCAATATTGCTTGATGAGGCTGGCCTCCGGCTCCACCAAGATGCGTCGAAGATCGTCCCGGCTCAGCGCATCCAGTTCCACGCGAATGGGCAATCGCCCTTGAAGTTCCGGCAGCAGGTCGGAAGGCTTGGACAAGTGAAATGCGCCCGAGGCGATGAACAACATGTGGTCGGTTTTCACCGGGCCGTATTTTGTCGCGACGGTCGCGCCCTCAATTAACGGCAACAAATCGCGTTGTACGCCCTCGCGCGACACATCCGCCCCGCCCCGGTCTGCGCCGCGGGCGATTTTGTCAATTTCATCGAGAAAGACGATGCCGTCATTTTGCGCGACATCCAGGGCTTCGCGGGTTACGGCGTCGTCATCGAGAAGGTTGTCGGACTCCTCATTAATGACCGGCTCATAGGCGTCTTTGACTTTCACCCGCCGCGTTGTTTTTGGCCCTTGGAACGCTTTGCCGAACATCTCAGAGAGATTGATCATGCTCATCTGGGCGCCAGGTGCGCCAGGGATTTCGAACATCTGCCCCGAACCTTGTTGATCGCGAAGTTCAATATCGACCTCTCGATCATCAAGGTCGCCTGCGCGGAGCATTTGGCGGAAACGCTCGCGCGTCGCCTCCCCGCCTTCCTCACCGACAAGCGCATCGAGCACTCGATTTTCCGCCGCTTCATGGGCGGCCGCGCGCACCTCTTCGCGTTTCTTGTCGCGCGTCAGGCCGATGGCGATCTCCACCAAATCACGGACAATGGAATCGACATCCCGGCCCACATAGCCGACTTCGGTGAATTTCGTGGCCTCCACTTTTAAAAACGGCGCGCCGGCAAGCTTCGCTAAGCGTCGCGAGATTTCCGTTTTGCCCACGCCCGTCGGGCCAATCATCAAGATGTTCTTCGGCGTAATTTCGTCCCGGAGCGCTTCAGGGGCGTGTCGTCGACGCCACCGGTTGCGCAAGGCGATGGCCACGGCGCGCTTGGCGTCTTTCTGGCCCACAATGTAGCGGTCGAGTTCGGATACAATTTCTCGCGGCGAAAAGTCGGTCATGGGCTCCTCAAAATAAAACGCGCGCTTTTGTGGAAAATGCTAGCGCCGGCTTCGGGCGTTAATGCGTTAAACGCGTCAATCGTTCTTGATCGTTTCGATAACGAGCTGATCGTTTGTGTATACGCAGATCGACGCCGCGATCGCCATGGCTTGTCGAACGATCGGCTCGGCCTCCATCTCTGTCGCGGTGGCCAGCGCCTCCGCGGCCGCCCGTGCATAATCGCCCCCAGAGCCGATGCCGGTAACGCCGGATTGGGGCTCCAGCACGTCCCCCGCTCCGGATAATGTCAGCGTGGTGTCCTTGTCCGCCACAATCATCATCGCTTCGAGGCGGCGCAAATAGCGGTCGGTCCGCCAGTCTTTGGCGAGCTCCACGCAGGCTCGGGTGAGCTGGTTCGGATATTGTTCGAGCTTGCTCTCCAGCCGCTCAAGCAGCGTAAACGCATCCGCCGTCGCGCCGGCGAACCCGGCAATAACCTTGTTTCCAGCGAGACGGCGCACTTTTCGTGCGTCGCCCTTAACGATGGTTTGCCCAAGGCTCACCTGCCCATCGCCGCCAACACAAACCGTATTCCCGCGGCGCACCGCCAGTATCGTGGTTCCGTGCATTTCCATGGGCGATTGACCTTTCCGCGCCGGGCCGGCCCAAACCTGCGTTTGCATGGACGCCGACAATAAAATTCAATAAGTTCAAACGTCTTTGCCGTATAGTCCGCGAAAGACGATAGCCTTAGGAGCGCTTTAGATGCGCGCAGCGACAGTTGAAAGAAAGACCCGGGAGACGGAAATTTTCGTCGCGCTCGATTTGGACGGCGCCGGCGAGTACGACATCGAGACAGGCATCGGCTTTTTTGATCATATGCTGGAGGGCTTTTCCAAGCATTCGATGATCGATCTGAAGATCCGCGCCGAGGGTGATCTGCATATCGATATGCATCACACGGTTGAGGATACCGGGATCGTTATGGGCCAAGCTGTGGCCAAGGCGTTGGGTGATTGCGCGGGTATTCGCCGCTTTGCGCACGCTTATATCCCCATGGATGAGACCCTGTCTCGCGCCGCCATCGACATCTCCAAACGGCCTTATCTCGTTTGGAACGTTGCGTTTTCGCGACCGAAAATCGGCGATATGGACACGGAGCTTTTCAAAGAGTGGTTCCACGCGTTTGCGACGAATGCAGGGGTCTGCCTGCATGTGGAAAACCTATATGGCGACAACTCCCACCACATCATTGAAAGCTGCTTTAAGGCGACGGCGCGGGCGCTTCGGGCGGCGTGCGAACTTGATCCGCGTGCTGATGGGACGACGCCATCCACCAAAGGCGTTTTGGGCGGTTGAAAAAAGTCGCTGCGATCGCGCAAGCGCGCCTGATGTGATTGCATCTGTGCGCCAAAGTCGATGACCCTGAGCTATTTTCCCCTAAACTAGGCCGCTGTTCGTTGCGTCCAGCCCGCCTACACAGTCGTTTTTTCAAAAGGACATGATGATGATGATGAAGAAAGCTCTGGCCATTTTCGCCATTGGGGGATTGTCCGTTGCGCAGACGAGCGCTGCGGATCTTAGCGGACACTGTGTCGATATCACGGAGGCCGCCGGCTATGACCCGGTGATTTGCGATTGCATCGTCGACAACGCCGACGCGGACGTCGCAGCGGAAATCCTCGCCCTCGCCTCCGCGGATGATCCAGTAAGCGCCGCCACCCAATCGGTCATTGACGCTTGCATCCCTGCCGAGTGACTTGAGCACCGGCAACAATGCCAGAAAGCGCCCTCGCCTCGCGATCGGCGCTATTATCACTCATCTCAATGGCTTAATCATCTGGATACAGACTATATTTCACGCGCGTGGCGTCTTGTAGGATAAACCTGCGCTACCGTCGTCTATTACCGCTTTTTACTGTCCGGATGCATTGACAGAAGCGGCGCAAAGACGGCCAACTCCGTCCGTCGGCTCCATAGCCGACGGTCAATGAGTTGCGTCCCACCTAAAAAGCATCGTCTGATCATTGTGAGGAAACCGAGATGAAAAAATACCTAGCTCTTATGGCTGTTGGGGGACTCTTCGCTGCGCAAGCCCATGCGGGCGTGCTGGAAGACCAGTGCCTCGCCTTCGTTGAAGCCAATGAAGACGTCGAGGATACAGGCCAGTGCGCGTGCATCGAGGCAAATGCGGATGCCGCCGTCACGGAGGAGCTGCTCGGCGTCGAGACTCCAGAAGACCGAGCCGCCGTGAGTGCAGAAGCGGAAGCCGTCATTGAGTCGTGCACCGCGTAATCACGCCGCATTTGACGAACCAATAAACGCGCCCGCCTTGCGCTGGGCGCGTTTTTTTGCGCCAGCACATTGCGCGCAGACGCGGCGCGGCTAAAAGCGTGCCATGACTGAGACCATCGCCATCGTTGATTACGGGTCGGGTAATCTGCGCTCTGTGGAAAAAGCCTTTGAGCGTGCGGCTCAAGACGGCGGCATGGATGCAAAAATCACCGTCACGGACAGCCCCAACGTCATCGCCAGCGCAGACAGGCTTGTGCTGCCCGGCGTCGGCGCTTTTGGGGCTTGTATGGACGGGTTGGCCGCGCGCGCCGGCGTTCTCGAAGCTATGGAGGACGTCGCGCTGGTCAAGGAACGGCCATTCTTCGGCGTTTGCGTCGGGATGCAGTTGCTAGCGGAGACTGGTGAGGAGTTTGGCGTGTCAGATGGGCTCGGTTGGATCCCGGGCCGGGTTGTCGCGATCGACCCGCCCTCCCCGGACATCCGCGTGCCGCATATGGGTTGGAACCGAGTTCACTTGGAGGACACGCACCCAGTCTTTGCTGATTTGGGCGGCGCAGCGTTCTATTTCGCGCACTCCTTCCAGTTCAAAACTGATCATGAGGCGTTTGTTCACGGCACCGCAGACCATGGCGGTCCCCTAACCGTCGCGATTGGCCGGGACAACATCTTCGGTGTTCAATTTCACCCGGAAAAAAGCCAGCGCGCCGGACTTCGCCTCATCGAAAACTTCTTACGGTGGAGACCCCTTTGACCAAGCCGCTAACGATCTATCCGGCGATCGACCTCAAAGGGGGCCAATGCGTGCGGTTACTCCATGGGCGCATGGACAAAGCCACCGTCTATAATGAAGACCCAGCTGCGCAGGCCAGGGCCTTTGCGGGTGCGGGCTTTAGCTGGATCCACATTGTGGACCTCGACGGCGCCTTTTCCGGCGACGCGGAAAATGCAGAAGCGGTCTCAGCAATTGCGGCCGCAAGCAATGTAAAAATGCAATTGGGCGGGGGCATTCGCAGTATGGCCGCCGTCGAGGGCTGGCTTGAGGCCGGTCTTACCCGGGTCATCCTGGGCACCGCCGCCGTCCGCGAGCCCGAATTCGTCAAAGATGCAGCACGCGCCTTTCCTGGCCAGATCGTTGTCGGCATCGACGCCAAAGACGGTCATGTCAAAACAGACGGCTGGGCCGGTCATACCGCCGCGTCGCCTGCGGAGATCGCCAAACGATTCGAAGACCATGGCGTTGCGGCGATTATTTATACTGATATCAGCCGAGACGGCGCGCTTACGGGCGTCAATGTGGACGCGACGGCGGCGCTCGCCGCGCCGCTCTCTATACCGGTTATTGCCTCTGGCGGCGTGGCGTCGTCTGACGACGTCGCGGCCTTGGCGTCGAAAAGTGCGAAAATCGAAGGGGTGATAATCGGACGCGCTCTTTATGACGGCCGGATCAACGCGGCGCAGGCGCTCGGCGCGGCGCAACGGCCATAAATTTCATCTCAAACCCATTTTGATGCCGAAAAGCATCAGCTAGACTGGGAACGAGCGCGCGGGCGAGGGGACCGACCATTTCAACACCATCCGTTACCCCACTCACGCTGCGGTTTTCGGGCGCTGCGCAGGACCTTGCGGCGGCGCCCCAACTAGCGCTGTTGCGCGCCATGTCCGCGAGCGATGGATCTTGGTCCCGCCAGTCGACGACCTATTACGATACGGCAAGCCAAGATTTACGGCGGCTCACGGTCTCTTTGGCGTTGGTCGAGGAGGGCGCGGCGCGCCACCAAATCGCAACCCGTTTTAGCGATGCGGCGGTTTGCGAGCCGACAGAGGCCTTGAGGACGGATGCACGAGACGGCTTTCCGGTGGCTACCGGCGACCCATTAATTGACGCAGACATCGATGCGACGCGTCCATTTCTGGGCCCTGGCGCGCGGATTACGGTCGATCGATGGCGTTGCGTTGGGTCCTATCAAGGCGCTGAAATTTCAGTGACCCTGGATTTAGGCCGGGGAGAGCGCTGGGATCGAGACGGCCGCCACTATGAGGGCGCCTTGTCAAATGCATCGATCGTTCTTGTGGAGGGATCCGAGCGCGCTTTTTTTGAATTCGCCGCCCTTTTTGCAGATGCTGCGCGACTAGTGCTTGAACCCCATACGCCCCTTCAGCGCGCGCAGCAGCTGGCCCGCCCGGCGCAGGAGATTGAAAAGGCGCCGCGCGCCCGAGCGATCGCCGAAGAGCCCGTCGGTGCGTTATTACAGCGAACGCTCGCGCTCATCGTGACGCGTTTAGCTGAGATGCGAGCGGCGATTGTTGAGACCCGACAGCCAGAAGGCGTGCATCAAATGCGCGTCGCCTTGCGCCGTTTTCGATCGATTGAGCGGTTGTTTCGTAAGCCGCTCAAAGGCGTGATGGCGTCCCATAACGCACAAGCCAAAGCGATTGCGGACGCCCTCGGCCCCGCGCGTGACTGGGATGTCTTTTGTCGCGAAACGCTCACCGTTCTATCCGGCGAACAAGCAAACGAAACAGGGGCCGCAGAACTGCGCGCTCGCGCAGAGGCGTTGCGCGCAGCCCATTGGAATACGGCTGTCGCCGCCGTCACCGCGCCCAGCTTCACCAAATTTCTCATTGGGCTGACGGAACTCTCGCTGTGTCCGCCATGGGAAAAGGCGCCTGCAATGCAGGAAAGAACACGCGATGTCGCAGAAAGGGCGCTGGATCGCGTTTTAAAGAAGACGTTCGCTGTCGCGCAGGATTTGGACGCCGAAAACCTGGCAGCGCGACACCCGCTGCGCATTGCGCTTAAAAAACTGCGCTATCCGGTGCAAATGTTCCGCGACTTATATCCAAGCGCAGACCGCAAACCGTATATGGCGGCGCTTTCAACCTTGCAGGATTCATTCGGCGCGTTAAATGATGGCGTTACTGCGGAGCGCTTAGCGGATGATGTGTCGTTGGACGCTAGTCCCGCGGTCGAAAAAATGGCCGGGTTCGTGGCCGGGTTCAAAACTGCGCAAGCGCGGCGCGCGGCTATGGATATTGACAGTGCTTGGTCGCAGTTTGAAGAGATGAAGCCATTCTGGCGCAAGGATTAATGCTTTCTGTGCGGATCATACCTTGCCTAGACGTTAAAGACGGCCGCGTTGTTAAGGGCGTCAATTTCGTCAATTTGCGCGACGCTGGCGACCCCGTGGCCGCGGCGCAAGCGTATGATGCGGCCGGCGCGGACGAGCTTTGTTTTTTGGATATTTCCGCAAGCCATGAGGGTCGGGGCGTTCTATTGGGTGCGGTCAAT
>JBCDBM010000079.1:0-13941 GCA_039183665.1 Pseudomonadota bacterium
TCCCAGTCAAAAGAGACATTGCCGCCGTAGATTTCTAATCGATTTAGAAATGTACCGTTTGGCCCTTGGAAGAACAGGTCATTACTTCCAGCAGTCGGAATCTCACCAAGCGAGGCTTTGACATAGTCAATCTCGCACGTTTCCAAAGCTGGGTCGGAAACGCCAGAAGAGAAGAACGACGCTTGACAATTGAAGGGTTGATTGTTTCGGCCCTCGTCCAGATTCTCGCCGATATATCCTTGAACTGTCATTTGCAGGGTGTCGGTTAAATCCACTTCAACCGTGCCCCGACCTAAAATGTCACGAATCTCAGGCTCACCTTCTCCGGTCGCCAGGTTTTGGACCCATCCCTCGTTCAAGTCGCGATACTTAAATGCGAATCTTGAACGAACGTGATCAGTAATGGGCAGATCTACGCCACCTTCAACACCGACCTCATTGTTGTTGAATTCGTAGAAAGCACTGACGTTCCCAGCAAACACGTCGCCCGGACGGCGCGACGTAATGTTGATCGCGCCGGCTACGGCGTTCTTTCCGAGATAGGTCGGCTGCGGACCTTTGAGGACTTCAATCCGCTCCGCGTCCAAAAATGCGAACCGTTGAATACGAGCCCGTCCGTAATAGACCCCATCGATATACGTTGGCACGGACTGTTCAAAGCCGAGATTTGTATCCGACCCAACGCCGCGGATTGAGACCGTATCCGCCATGCCGCCGCGCGCGACGACAAGACCCGGGATATCCACATCCTCAAAATTGGAAAGTCCAAAATCGGTAATCGTTTCGCCACTGACAGCGGTCACCGCAATGGGAACGTCCTTGGCCGTCTCCTCGCGTTTTTGCGCTGACACAACGATGGTGTCGAGCCTTGGCCCGGTGCTTTCGCCCTCTTGCGCTACAGACGGCGCGGCGGCGCCCGATGCAACAATCACCGCTGCGACAGCCAGGCAACCAGATCGACGCCAACGCCGATAGCTCTTTATCATTTTTCCCTCCCACCGCCTTATTTGCTCGGCGATTCTTAGCTATGCCCTAAATGGTATACCGAATAATTTCTATTGTATACCTAATTACACGGCGCAACGAGCATATTGGAGGGCTGAAGGGCTACTTTTTTCCAAAAAGTGCCGAAGATATCGCGATGCAGCGGAAATTCTCGCAATCGCGAAAGCGATAGAGAGCAAACTCGTACACCAAATTCATCTTAATGGTATACTATACGGGAATTTGTGCTGACGTCTTAACTACAACCGATATGGGAGGATAGAGAGCACATGCGATTGCATATGCTGGGATGCGCTTGCCTGATCGCGCATCTCGATGGCCTCTAAAATCGCACGATGATAGTGGCAACTGCGCTCCAATTTGAATTTCAGCTTGTTGCGCATCTTCCCATGCGGCCGGTCAAAGGGAAGGTCGAGCGAGGATTCAAGAATGCGCTCAGCGCGCGGGCTATTGGCTGCGGCGCAAATGATCCGGTGAAATTCCTCGTTGAGCGGAGGAAAATCGATCTCAAGATCGCCATCCCCGCTATAGACGATTGCTTCCATCGCCAATGCGAGATCGCGCAGTTTGGCAAGCTCTTCTTCGGAAATGTTTTTGGCCGCAAGCCCGGCTGCGCGCCCTTCCAGCAGGGCCCTAAGCTCGATCAGCTCGATGATATCCGCGTCGCTAAAGTCGGCTACATAGTTCTTTCGGTAGCGTTCTAGGACTACGAGCCCTTCTGTTCGCAATCGGCTAAGAGCCTCACGAACCGGCGTTCGGCTAACCCCGATGCGTTCGGCAAGCTCTTTCTCTGGCAATAAATCGCCGGCGCGCAATTCTCCGGTCATGATGTCTTTTCGGATCGAGCGGTACGCCGTGAATACCGCCCGCGACATCCCATTAGCGGTAAACTGATCTTCTTGTTCCTCGCCTAACGCGACGCGCTCAGCGGTATCTTCATTCGTCATCGTCTCTTTACTCGCTTAGCAAGAAAACGGTGTCGAGTCTGATCTCATCAGCGCCCATCTCACCGAGATCACTCGCTGTCTTGTCGTAAAATTCGCGCACCCGTATTTCTCATATCTGTGGGAAGCCACTGATAATGACTATCCGTTGATCCGAGCGTTAACACAAATCCCTCATTGGGAATAACGCCGGCGCTTTCCACGAAATCATCCCATTCGCCAATCATTTCCGCTAATTTCTCGGGCTCTACGTTGGCGAGATCCCGAAGCTCCGTCGGGTCAGCACTTAGGTTATAAAGCTCCCAACGATCGCCATGACCCCACGGCGCATTCGCCCAGACAATCTTCCAGCCACCTTTTTGGACCATACGGCGATCAAATAACTCGAGGGCGAAAACGTAATCCTCGTCATGAACGTCGCCATCTGGTTCAGCAAAAAGTGGAACGAACGAGGCGCCGCGAAGCGGGAAAACGTCCTGCCCTTTATATTCTGTGCCTGGATGTTCTGCCTCAGCGAGCTCAAGAAATGTTGGCAGAATATCCATCACCGTTGTCAGTGCATCCGTTCTGCTGCCTGCCGAAACGACACCCGGGAACGAAATAATAGCCGGTGAGAGCAACCCGCCACGTGTCATGAAATGTTTGTGATATTTATACGGAGTTGCGCTTACGCTGGCCCAACCAGGACCATACCATGTAAACGACCCAGGCTTTCCGATATCGTTAGAGTCGAATGAGTAGTATTGCGCCATCCACTCTTCAGACCCTAACTCTAGAGGGTTTGCTTGATCCGGACCGTTGTCAGACAGGAACATGACAAGCGTATTTTCGGTGAGACCCTGCGCGTCGAGATAGTCCAATACTCGACCGATGTTCCTGTCCATTGCTTCGACCATCGCCGCATAACTCTGCATACGGCGCACTTCGAGCGTACGCCCTTCATCGCTGAGCGCCTCCCATTCCGGCCAGTTCTCATGAATGTCCGGCGCGACCCAATCGGTATCAATAAGTTCAAGCTCCTGCTGACGAGCGAGCCGTTTTGCTCGCACCGCTTCGTAGCCTTCGTCATACACTCCGTCATATGACGCCATCTCCCCCTCTTCCGCTTGAAGCGGATAATGCGGCGCCGTGAACGCAAGATACGCAAAGAATGGATTTCCGTCTTGCGGCGAAGATTCGATGTGTTCGATTACTTTGTCCGTATACGTTTTACTAGAATAAAAGTCTTCTGGCAGCTCTATTGGCTCGCCATCTTCGAGATAGTGAACCGGGGCCAAAAACTCGTATACACCCACGGGTCGAAAGTGATCTGCGAGCCCTTCAACAAGAATAAAGGAACGGTCGAAGCCGCGCTCATGCGCTGCTTTCCCACGACCATTGCGACCGCCGAGATCCCACTTGCCTGCAATATAGGTGTGGTATCCCGCATCTTGGAGAAGTTCAGAAAGCGGCGCGACGCGATCATTAAGATAGAGTTCGTATCCGGGTTGGCCAATTTGTTCCGGCGATTCTAGTCCTGGCATCGTGCCGTAACCCGCCTGATGGGAATCGACACCGCTCATCAGCATGGCGCGCGTTGGCGAGCACGTCGTGTTGACGTGAAAATTTGTAAACATCATTCCAGACGCCGCAAGGCGGTCGATGTTTGGCGTATGAATTTCCGAACCAAACGCTCCGACATCAGAAAAGCCGAGATCGTCCGCGAGGATTAAAACGATATTTGGGCGCGCGATTTCAGGCGGCGGCTCAGCGGTCATCTGGTCTGTTGCGGCCAACGACGGTTTAGTATCGACAGCAGGGTCAGCGCTATCTGTTTGCGGCGCGCCGCACGCCCCCAACGCAACGAGCGCAAGCAATGCCGCGCCGCAGATAGTCGTTATTCGCCATCGTGAAAGTGCTTTGCTCGGTTGACCAATCACTCCCGCCTACTCCACTGCAGCCAAAAACGGATGGGGCGTTCGGTACCCGCCATAAACTTCCCAATTGATCACTTGTGATGGATCCTCAAAGCGCGCTTCGAACACGACGTCGGCTGGCGACGTTCGTGTATATTCGCGAACGCGACCGCCTCGTGGCATTTCAGCGATGTGCGGTTTATCGAGTATCCATGGATCCCATGTCGCCCCCTCAACGCCGATGGGGCCGCACTGGGCATTGATTTCCAAAATGTTGTCGGTTTGCGGAAGGCGATGGGCCTCGCTCATCGCGAAACTCACGCACGACTCGTCAGTCATCTCCGGCTCAGAAATCCATACCTGACGGACCGTACCCGCCTCCTCGTCAATCTCATACTCAACGGTGTAACTGTAGGTCTGCTCATAAGGAACCTGCTCACGCCCATCGAAGGGTTTGGTTTGGCCGCGATTGTTGTTGAAGACGAGTAAAGTCCCTGCATGGGTCCAACGGGGATTGTGCTGGTGATAAGGCCAACGAAACCCCCCGCCAATCGGCGTTAGCAAAAGATGTTGGTACTCCTCAGACCACCCGATGTGATCACCAAAAATCCACTTCATGTCTTTGGATTCTCGATCGATTTTAATTATCGCATCCAAAAGCTTAAAGCTCGCCACGACGGAATCGTCGCGCCCGTCATGAGTGACGCCGTTTCCATGAGTCCAATCCCAAGTGTCCGGAAAGCCCCGCGTCGTCCAATATGGATCAAACGCCTCATAGCCAATCTGAAACGGATCCAGATAATCCCACGCGTTCCACGACCACAAAATTTCGCCCTCTTCCGAGAACTCAATGATCGTATCACCCATAACGTTTTGGGTTTTTCGAGGCCCAGGATCATATTCATTTGTGTACCAATTTTCGATAAATCGCGCGTTCGCCGAAAAACTCAAGAATACGCCGCGCGCGGTTTCATGGGGCTGGTGATGTAACGTTTGTATACCCGCAATCGCCGTTGCGGTGGGGTCATCCATAGGACCTTGAGGCCTGTTTTCCGCGTAAAATTGGCGAAGGGTTTCGCCTAGCCAGTTGATCTCGACTGTTCGCGAATCAGAGAGTTGATAAAGAATGTTGCCGTTCGTTAGCTGCTCGACGCCGGCGATACGGCGGTCGGCCTCATAATACCAAACCACCTCGCCCTCGTTGTCCAAGGCGATGAGCAACCCCCACTGCGTCATGAATTGCGTCTGCTCCTTGGATCGCAGCTGGGGACGTTCTTGGATATGACGGCGCACGCTCAGCACCGTCAGTCCCGGCTCCATGCGTTCCGCATCCGCTTTTTTTATAGACATTGCAGGCCACGCATAACGATCGTTAGGAAGCGCCGGGGTCGAGAGCGCGCCAACCGAAAGGCGGAGTTTTTCACCGCCGCCCGACGGGGTGACGATCGCAACGCCCTCATAAATCTGGTTTGCACGCAATCCGACAACCGGGAATATAATACGGTTGTCATCCTGCGAGAGGTGATCGCCCTTCGAAAAGGCAAGCGCCAACGAATGATCCGTAGCGGTTAAATTCAGCGCTACCGAGTCGTAGTCCTCGCCTGAAAGCGATAGCACCGCCGCCAACGGCGCTCGGGGGTTTTCGTTCATTATAAGATCGACAGCAATCGGCGTCGCATCGGCGATGGCCGTTGATTGCGCCCTCGCTTCGCCATCTGTCTGCCCACGCCCGCAACCGGCCAACAATCCACAAATAACGACAGCAAGTAAGGCGAATGGCTTCATCTTCATTCCCTTGAGATGTGCAGATGGATCCGAAGAATGCGCCACTTGGTATACCATAGGGCCGCTCGATGCAATCTAAGCCCATTAAATTCGTCGCCATTTAGTCACTCTTTGGTAGGAACGCCGCATTTGTGTATACAAACGAGCGATCGAATAAACCGTGCGCCGAGCTCGTTAGTTTGACATAGAAACAATGAGATCGCGCAGGAGGACCGTTTGGAAAAGAAACTCGCCGCATCTGAAATCTTGATCTTTGCTGTGGTGTTACTGTGCTTCTTACTGTCTGGGTTCGCCGCGCTGCTTTATCAATCAGCGTGGCTTCGCCAGTTCGCGATAGTCTTCGGTACGTCAGAACTTGCCGTCGCCGCTGTGCTCGCGGCCTATATGGGCGGTCTGGCCGTCGGGGCGGCTGTAGCTGGACGGTTGGTTCAGTTCGCCACACGTCCAATATTCATTTACGGCGTGCTGGAAGCCGGCATTGCGGTTTTCGCGCTACTCGTTCCTGTGCTGATATTTTTGACCCACTCTGGATTTATTGCGCTCTTCGGCGATCAACCAGAACCACCAGACGCGACGGACGCGTTTCAAACCGGGTTCTATCTTATCGTCACGTTTTTGGTGCTCGCTGCGCCAACCGCTTTTATGGGCGCCACATTGCCGTTGCTCACGAGGAGCGCCGTTAAGAGTCGTGGGCAGATTGGCCCTAGAATTGGTCTTCTTTATGGGGTGAATACCTTTGGCGCCGTTTTGGGCGCGCTGGCGGCCGGATTTATTTTTCTCCCGCAACTGGGATTGACGACAACAGTCTGGATCGGTGTCGCGACGAACGGCATGATCTTTTTCTTCGCCCTTCTGTTGGCCAAGCTCGAAAAAAACGCGAACGAGACCGTCGCGGCATCGCGCGAAAGCACAAACGCTGCACCATCGAGTTTCTATCAGACGTGCGTTGCGCCCGTCGTCAAAAACTGGCGAAAGCCCATCAGTGAGTTCCGAAAAAGCGCACGTCGAGCTGAGTGGATTTACCCGCTAATGCTCGTTTCTGGGAGCGTAGCATTTACGTATGAAATTTTGTGGACACGTCTACTCGCTCATGTCCTTGGCGGGGCCACCTATGCTTTCGCAACTATGCTTGCGAGTTTTCTCGCCGGAATCGCGATCGGCGGCGGTGTGGCCGGACTATTTGCACGCTCAACGGAGAGAGCCACGACGCTTTTTGTGGCCGCACAAATGGGCGTCGCGTTGGCATCGCTGGCCGCATATTCGTGGATCGTCGCATATCCGCCGATGGAGCGGGGACTAGCACAAAACGCATTGCTAGCCTTCTTTGTCATGACCCCATCGACGATTTTCATCGGCGCCACATTTCCGCTTGCTGTCCGAATTGGTTCTGCGAATGCCGAGCAGTCCGCCAGCGTCAGTGGTCGGATTTTCTCCTGGAATACGTGCGGGGCTATCCTTGGCGCAATCGCAGCGGCATTCTACATTCTGCCAACATTGGAATTCGCCGGTACAATCCAATTAGCGTTTGTCTTGAATATTTTGATCGCCCTTTTGGCGGTGAACTTTTTGACCGCATCTCGCAGAGTTTGGATCGCCGCCGGGCTCACTGTCGTCGTCGTTTCACTCATCATTGTTCAGCCTACGGAGCCGCGGACTCTCGTCGCATCGTCTGCAATCATTGGCGCGTCTGACGATAACGGAACTCCATCAAACGAGACCATTTACTACGAAGTTGGGCGCTCCACGACCGTCCATGTCAGCGAGAACAATGGTTTGTTTGATATTCGCACCAACGGCCTGCCCGAAGCGCAGGTGCGCTCAAAGGGAAGCCCGCTACAACGCAACACACAAAAGTGGCTCGGCGCACTGCCGTTCACAGCCCGCCCCGATGCGCGCGCCGCTTTGATGATCGGATATGGCGGCGGCGTTGCTATAGAGGGTATCCCGCCCACTGTTGAAGATATCGACGTGATTGAGCTGGAAGGAGCGGTTATCCGCGCCAACGAAATCATTGGCGATTGGCGAAATAAGGATCCGCTTAATGACCCTAGTGTGCGCATTACCATCAATGACGCTCGAAACGCGTTGATGCTCACGAAGAAAACCTACGACGTTATTATTTCGCAGCCCTCTCATCCTTGGACGGCAGGCGCTTCTCATCTGTATACAAAGGAGTTTATCTCGATCGCGCGCGCGCGACTCAACCATGGAGGCGTCTATCTCCAGTGGATTAACTCAACATTTGTGACAGAGCCGCTCTTAATGTCGATGGCCGCCACCATTGCTGATCAATTCCGCTATGTGAGGCTGTATCAACCCGATCCGACAGTCTTGTTTTTTCTGGCGTCAGATTCGCCGTTAAACGAAATCGCAAATTTCGAAGACTTCGCAGCACAAAATGAAGCCTATCGACGCCACTTCACGCTTCTCGGCATACCCGCGACAGAAGATCTTATCGCGGCGTTATCCGCCAGTGAAAATGGTATCGCCCAAATGGCTGCGGAAGGATTTGTCAGCACAGACGACAAAAACGTCATGGCCTATCAAAGTCGTCCGTTAGCTGATGGAATTGATGCGTCGCAGTTAAGTGAATTGCTGACGCGTTTCGATCCGCTGTTGAATATGGATGCCCAAACGCAAGCCAAGAATTGGGAGAAGTTCAATATTGTTTACTTAGTGAACAGGCTAATCTCTACAGGCTTTGAACGCCGTGCGCTCGCATTGGGTGCAACACTCGAAGCGGGGTCACAACAGGAGTTTGTTCGTGCTGTGGGTCTTCGGTTTCACGGGCGTACCGAGCAATCTGACGAAGCACTCGTCAAGGCGATCGTCTCTGACCCTAACGATCAACAGATCCTTTACGCCTATGTTCAACCCTATCTCGGAGCCCTTGCCGCAGGACGCGCGCCGGCATACATCGCTGCCGCCGCCGACCGGTTAGGGACGCCAGCGCGCGCAGTTTTGGACGGATGGCGATATGGGTATCTCGGAGAATGGGATGCCCTTGAGGCGCTGGACAGCGAATTAGCTCGTGTATCGCCGACGGATCTTTGGTTTCCTCAGGCGGTGAAATTACGGCTTGATTGGCGCCTGAAATTAGCGGCCACATCAGGTGACGAAGCTTTAGCTCGGGAAGCCTTGCTACTGGCTGACGAATTGCTACCAGTCCATGCCTCCATCGACATTCATGTGCTACGTGGCGGCGCCGCGCTCATATTGGGCGATGATCTCGCGTTTGCCGAATCGGTGCGCTCGGTCAGCAATATTGTTGACGCTAAGCTCGAGCGCGCTGCTCACAACGCCTATCTCTTCACCGACGATGAAATTGCGCGGACCAAGCAACGGCTCATTGGGATGTCAAATGAGCTTGAAAATTCCAGCGCGCGGTCTTCAAGGGAAGTGTATGAACGAGCGCGCGACGTCACGGAGCGCTTGGAAACCATTGGACAGGCTGGTTAGCGTCGGTTAACCGGAGACTGACGGCAATTGATCCCGCGCAAAGTTGCTTCCGGAAAAGCCCCAAGCGCAAGAAACACCCGGAAGGAAAATGCGAATGCAACGGCGTCATTGAACGAGAGTCGCGCATCCTTCGACCGCATCCACCGAACAAGTCTTCAGGTCTAAAAAGCGGGACAAGACACCTTGATGTCGCAGTGATAGGGTGAGCGCGGCTGTCAAGGAGAGCCCACAAAATTGACGACGTCAAAGAAAACCAAATTTGCGAACATTTTCGCGCTGGATCGTGACGGTAAGTCTTCACTTCAAGAACAGCTTCGACGGAAAATTGTCGACGCGATAGCGCTTGGACAGCTCATTGCCGGCGCGCGCCTGCCATCGAGCAGGACATTGAGCAACGACCTTGGTGTTTCACGCAACACGGTGAACGCTGTTTACGAGCGGTTGATCGCAGACGGGCATTTGGTCAGCCGCGCGCGCAGCGGCATCTATGTACGAGAAGAAAGACACTGGCCAAATAGTGTTCGCAAAATAACGGGGCCATCCGCAAAACCAGATGACGTCCAGTGGCGAGTGCGCATAACGGCAGCGCCAAACGAAGAGACGTTGCCGCAATATTCTCCAGATTGGGACAAATATCCGTTCCCGCTGCTGGACGGGCCTTTCGACAAGTCATTATTTCCAGTCGCCGAGTGGCGCGAAGCGTCCAGGCGCGCGCTCGCCGTCGCTGAAGTCGAAACGTGGATACAAGGCGCGGGCGACGCTGACGACGTGATGTTGGTCGACGAAATTCGCCGGAAGATTTTGCCGCTTCGCGGTATCAACGCGGGCGCCGACCAAATATTGGTTACAACTGGCGCGCAACAGGCGCTTTACCTCGTGATTGAACTCCTGGTCAGAGAAGGTCTCGCGATCGGCGTCGAAGAGCCGAGCACGCCCGAGATAAGGGCGCTCCTCGCGCGCAGGCGCCCCCACATCGTGTACTTTGATGTCGACGCAAACGGCATGGGGATCGACGAACGTTTGCAAGAGTGCGACATCGTTTTTACGTCGCCAGGCAGACAAAGGCCAACCGGCGCAACGATGTCGGGGGATCGCCGAGACGCGCTGATCGCGTTCGCGCAATCGGATGGCAAGATCGTCGTTGAGGATGACTTTCAGTGGGAGGCGGGTTTCGCCGCCAGCGATTCACCGCCGCTTCGCGGCTCAAGCGGTGGGCAAAGTGTCATTTATGCCGCGACCCTGGCGCAGCCTTTAGCGTCAGCAGTGCGATTAGGCGTACTCGTAGCGCCGGCCCCCGTTATTCGCGCGGCGCGCTCACTTCGTCGTATAACGACGCGGCAACCTGCGCTCAGTACACAGCGTACTTTCGCGCATATGCTTGCGCTCGGCCACTACACGAGCGCCATGCGTCGCGTTGAACAGAAATTTGCAGACAGGATGATCGCGTTGCGTGATGCGTTGAACTATTATTTTCCTTCAAGGGCATCGGTTTTACCGACACAGATCGGCGCCACCGCATGGACGACAGTCCATGATCTTCATCACACCCAGACACTGGCCAAAGCTGCAGAAACACGAGGTGCGCTGATTGAACCGGCGGACGGGTACTTCGCCACGTCAACACCCCAAGGTGTTTTGAGACTGGGCGTTACGGGTATTGAAGAACACCGCATTCGCGACGGCGTGGCGGCCGTCGCAATGGCGTTTCATGAAACTGCCGGGCCAGCAGTCCCCGATACGTCAGAGATCATTGACGGCGGCAAGCTCAAAAAAGCGCTCAGCGGCGCTAGTTTTCTTTGCAAAACCGTCTACGGGGATCCGTGCACAATCTCGCTCAACCGCGACGGAAGCATGCGAGGGCGCGCCGGTTTCGCGAACGAAGACAGCGATCACGGCAGTTGGTGGATAGACGGCGATTTCTGGTGCCGACAATGGCGGGAATGGGCCTATGGCGAGATCGGCCGCTATCGAGTTGGCCTCCAAGGAGACCAAATCTTCTGGTTTCACCCGGACGGGCGGCTCATTGACCAAGCGATAATCGTACGGGGCGGTGACTTTAATGCCACAACCAAGCACAAGCCATAACTGGACCCATGATTTTATCTAAATTGGACCTATAACCGCGAGGGCGGACGGCACACGCTGCAACGCTAGACGTTCCGCGCGCCCTCAACGGGGTTTGACGCGGTTGTGGGGCCGATGTGACCAAATTTGCGATCGCAGGACTGCAACTTGAGCTCAACGCGGGCGACAACGTAGAGGCGATCTGTCACGAAATTCGCGTTCTGAAAACACGGTTCCCGTGGGTCCAGATGGCGATCTTTGGCGAACTCGGCGCGTTTGGTCCCAACCCGCGTCTTGCTCAGGAGATGCCAGGTCCGGCTGAAGCCGCCTTCGCAGCTGTCGCGCGCGAGACCGGGCTGTGGCTCATTCCGGGCAGCCTCTACGAGACGTTGAATGACGCGGTCTACAACACGACACCGGTAATCAATCCGCGAGGGGAGATCGTCGCCCGCTACCGCAAGATGTTCCCCTTCTTACCCTATGAGAAGGGTGTTGCACCGGGCACGGAATTTGTCACCTTTGACATCGACGGCGTCGGGCGGTTTGGCGTTTCCATTTGCTACGACATGCACTTCCCGGAAACAACGCGGGCGATGGCTTGCGCGGGAGCGGAAGTCATTTTGCATCCGACCCTCACAAATACTATTGATCGCGATGCTGAGCTTGCAATCGCCCGCGCAAATGCGGCGATGAACCAACTCTATTTCGTAGACATTAACTGCGCGGGCCGGTTGGGCTACGGACGATCTATCATTGCAGGACCTGGCGGTGAAGTTATTCACCAAGCTGGCCCGGGCCGCGAGATCATTCCTGCGGAACTCGATTTCGACTATGTCCGGCGCGTTCGAGAGCGCGGCTGGCAGGGCCTTGGGCAACAACTCAAGAGTTTTCGCGACGGCGCTTTGGCGCTCGAAGATTATGGCTCCTACAAAGACAGTGAATTTTTGAAATCATTAGGCGCGCTCAAGACGCCAGGCGAGGAAGAGTAAGGCTTCGACAAGTCCGAAGCCGTTGACACGACAGATTGAGTATCAGGAGGGTGAGATGAGAAGTTCGGAATTTAATAAAGCGCAAGTTGCGGGTGCGTCTTTTATAGGAGCGCTTTTAGGGGCGACAGCGCTGACGCCAACCGTGGCGCTCGCGCAAGACGAAGCGGTAACCGATGATGTGATTACCGTTACCACACAGCGCCGAGAGGAAAATATCCTCGACGTCCCTTACAATATTACCGTTTTGGGCGGCGATGAGATCGACGGCAGCATAACACTGGATAGCGCAGAACTGCTTCGCTCCATCCCAGGCGCCAGCCAGATTGACCAGGGCCCGCGCGCATTTCAGTTCAACAGTATTCGCATTCGCGGTCTAAACGTGAACAGCTCAGGCTTTGGCGACTTCCTTTTGGGCTCGGTGCCGACCGTGTCTACCTACGTCAATGAGACGCCGGTTTTCGCTAACCTCGCGCTCATCGATCTGGAACGGGTCGAAGTACAACGAGGACCTCAAGCGACGCTATACGGTTCTGGAGCACTGGGCGGCACGGTGAAGTATTTCACGCGAGAGCCCGAGCTTGGTGAGTTTGGCGGTTACGTCACCGCATCCGGATCGCGCGCGACTGGCTCCGACAGTTTTGGCTATACGACGGGCATTGTCGCCAATATTCCTGCAGGTGATAATTTTGCTTTCCGCGCTAATGTCCTGTGGCAAGACTTCCCCGGGATAACCGACTACACCAATCTCTACGTGCTTGACGACGAGGGTGCTCCGGCAATTGGTCCAGGCGGCATATTCGCGTACGGGTCAGATAATCAAACCTTCCGCTCACAAGACGATGCGGACACGTATGAAAGCCTTTATGCGCGACTAAGCGCCAAATGGGCCCCAAGCGACACAATCGAATTTGTCGGCAGTTACTTTTATCAGCAGGATGACAGCGGCGGACGTCGTCAGCCAAGTGCGGGCGCCAACGGCGACGGCGAACCCTACGGCCGATATGAAAACGGCGCAGTTATAGAAGAGCCAGCGGATCGCGATCTCCATATGGGATCGCTTGAAGCTAACATCGACTTGGGCTTCGCGACACTTACGTCGGCATCGTCATATTACGACAATCAGGGTTCCAGCGACACGGACAACACCGGCTTTTTCGCGAACAGCCTGGCGCAGTTCTATTACTCAACTTATTACGTCTTCCCACGTCCGCTCTACACAGCGGAACGGGAGTTTTATGATGAGTCTTTCATCCAAGAGATTCGATTGGTTTCCCAAACCGACTCGGCGCTTGAATATGTCTTTGGCGCTTTTTATCAGGACCAGCAACGTGGTCTAACGCAAATCAGCGACCTCTTAGGTTTCGAACGTTGGGCCGATGCATTCTTCTTCACGGATTTCGTTTTTACGGACAATGTCTTCGACTTTGATCGAAACGAGGACTATCGTGAGATCGCGCTTTTTGGCGAGTTGACCTACAACATCACGGAAGAGTTAAAAGTCACAGGCGGCGCACGCTGGTTCGACAATAAATCGACGACGCGCATTCAAGTTCGCTCCGGCCTCTACGATTTCTTCAACGGCTCGGACGACACAACTTTTACGGCCGAAGACAGTGAAGTCTTGTTCCGTGCTAACGTTGCTTATGAGATAGCGGACGATGATCTAGTTTATGCTACTTTCTCAGAAGGCTATCGTCGCGGTGGTTCGAATGGGGTGCCGATATCGGGGCAATTCGCGAACGATCCAGAGTATTTGTTGTTTGATAATGATCAAGTGACGAACTACGAGGTTGGCGTCAA
>JBCDBM010000080.1:0-13915 GCA_039183665.1 Pseudomonadota bacterium
GTCATTGATGCGTAAATTTTGAACATAGCACAATTTCAGGTTTTTTCAGAAAGCTTCATTTAAAGCATTGAACCTTTACTGAGAAGTGGTGCCCCTGGCCTGACTCGAACAGGCACGCCTTGCGGCACTTGATTTTGAATCAAGCGTGTCTACCAATTCCACCACAGGGGCCCCTGAGCAGAGCGCGGCATGATAGGGATGGTCGGCGTTCGGTCAAGCGGCGGGTTTTTTGATTTCTTAAGATAAAGATTGAAAGCTGTCCGGCGCTTCGTTTACCAGCCCTAATTGGCGTCTATGAAGCTTTGGCCCGCGACGCGTTGGATTGACCCATGACCGCTGCTTCCGATTCGCCACTCAATCACCCCCCAGTGCGGGGCGCCGCCGGATTGTTGAACGACATCCTGGACGGATTGGCGCGCGATGCAACGGCGGTCCCGTCAAATGAGCCGCCCCCTGGCGCTTCAGCCAAAGGACCCAACGCCAATGACGCGGAAGCTGCGGCGGCCAAGCGCTCCGAGGGACCTGACGCGAAACAATCGGCGGGCCCCGAAGCGTCGCTAGGGGATGTCCTGGATCGCCTAGACGAGCGCGCTTACGGATTGCTTTTGTTGCTGCTCGCATTGCCCTGCTGTGTGCCGTTTATCTATCTGCTGCCGCAAATCGTGGCGTTGCCCATGTTGGCGATTGCCGGTCAATTAGCCGCTGGTCGTCGCCATCCTTGGCTGCCGCCGGCGCTCAGAAATCGAAAATTTTCCATCGCCGCGCTTCAGGGCGTGGTAGGGCGTTCAGAAAAATACTTATCCTTCATCGAACGATTTGCGACGCCGCGTCTGACAATCATCACCTCGCATGCCGGCGCGCGTGTTGTCGGCCTGCTGTTGCTGGTGCCCACGGCGTCAATCCTGGTCCCGTTACCCTCGACAAATACCTTACCCGGCATTGGCGTCGCCGTCGCGTCTATCGGACTCATCGAGCGCGATGGGCTTTTAGTGATCCTCGGTTTGTTACTCGGGCTCGCCTGGGTGGCGCTGCTGCTGTTTCTGGGACTTGAGGCGGCGAGCCTCATCAAAGACTGGGTCAGCGCGCGGGCCGGCTAACGCGCGTGTGACGATTAGCCGGGCGGCGCTGTCGGTGAAACGCGCCTATATGAGTCCCGCGATGCCGCGATTTCTGAACGACCTGACGCTGACGGAGCGTGCGCTCGCGATCGGCTTTGTTTCCAGCGCTGTGCTGCTGGCAGGCGCGCATCTTTTTGAGCGCGTCGGCGGTCTGTATCCGTGCATTTTGTGCCTTGATCAGCGCGAAGCCCATTGGGCGGCTCTGGGCGTATCTGCGGCTGGACTTTTTGTCTCAAGCGCCATGAACGCGAAATTGGGCGCGGCGGCGGCCGTTGGCGCTTTGTCCCTGGTTTACGCCGTTAGCGCCGGGCTCGCCTTTTATCATACGGGCGTCGAATACGGATTTTGGCCTGGGCCGGCCGGGTGCAGCGGCGCCGGCCTTGTGGATTTAAGCGCGATCGCTGAAGCCCTCAACGCGCCAGGGGCCGTCGCCCCAGCCTGTGACGAGGTTCAATGGCGATTTTTCTTCGTCTCCATGGCGGGCTATAATTTGCTCGCATCGGCAGGGCTTTTCGCGCTCACGTTTTTGGCGGCCCTCAGCGAAACGCGCATGGCGCGCATGCGTCGCTTGACGCGCGTGAATGAGAGCACGGCGTGATGGTCGAAACAGCCCCAAAGCCTGGGCCTTCCGGTGCGCGCCTGGACGAGATGCTTCGGGTGGATCATGCGGGCGAATATGGGGCGGTGGCGATTTATCGCGGCCAGCGCGCCGTTTTCGATGCGCTGCCCGGCAAGTCCGCGCTTTCGGCCGAGATCGCTGAAATGGAAGCAGGCGAGGCGGTTCATCTCGAAACCTTCGACAAGATTCTATTCGAACGGAACATTCGGCCGACGCTTCTTGCACCAATTTGGAACGCCGCCGGATTTGGCCTCGGCGCGGCGACGGCCTTAATGGGCGAAAAGGCGGCAATGACCTGCACGGCGGCGGTCGAAGAGGTCATTGAGCAGCACTACGCCCAACAGGCTGAAGCCTTGGCGGAGGACGAGCCTGAGTTGGCTGAGACTGTTCGGCAGTTTCGCGAGGAAGAGCTGGAACACCGCACAATCGCGATCGACGCGGGCGCGCAAGATATGCCCGGCTATGGGCTTTTATCAGCGGCGATCCGCCTGGGCTGCCGCGCGGCGATCAAAATCGCCGAAAAGATCTGACCGCCCGTGGCGTACAAGACCATTTTAATAGTGAATGATAATTCGCGCGCTTTGGGCGGCGGCCGGAATAACGATGGTTTCCGTCAGCGTGACGCCGCAGCGCAGCTCAGCAACGTCTTGCCCATAGGCGTCCGTGGCGCGGGTGTCTTGGCCTTCCCCGCAATCAAGGAAACTGCCGCGCTCGCGTTCGACAACATAAAGATAGTTAGGCGGGGCGGCGACATAGGCCCGATCCGTCACGCCACCGGCGCCGTCTCCGACCGCGACGCCGCCCGCCGTCCCCCCCAAGTGCCCAGCAAGCGCAGGCGCGCCAATTCCCGCTGCCGCGAGGATTGCGAAACTGGTAAAGAACTGTTTACGAACGACACACATGCGCGCCGCATCGCAAGACTTGCGCCGGTAACGCCTAGGCCGGTTGTTCGGGAAGGAGACGCGCCCCGTGGCTGATCTGCGTTTGGTTAAGGACTTTAACGCGACCCCTGGCGTTATTGAGGATGTCGCCCCTGGGCTGCGCCGCGTCTTGGCCAATAATCCGGGCCCGTTCACCCATAGAGGAACCGGTGTTTATATTGTCGGCGAAGGTGAAATTGCGGTCGTTGATCCGGGGCCGGATGATGATGCGCATATTGACGCCCTGATTGGTGCGCTCAAGGGCGAGCGAGTCACTCATATTTTGATCACCCACACTCATCGCGATCATTGCGGCGGGGCGCGCAAATTTGCGGACGCTGTTGACGCGCCGTTGTTTGGCTTTGGGCCGCACCCAGCGAGCAACTCCGCAGAGGCCGCGCCCGCCCTCGATGAAGGGGCTGATTTCGATTATAGCCCCGACATTAAAGTCGCCGACGGTGATACTTTTGAAGGGCCAGGCTGGCGCGTTGAGGCGCTGCACACGCCGGGGCATTTATCCAATCATCTGTGCTTTGCCTATTTGGAGCAAAAAGCGCTGTTCACGGGAGATCATGTCATGGGGTGGTCCACCAGCGTGGTTGCGCCGCCCGATGGCGATATGGGCGATTATTATGAGAGCCTCGATAAGCTCATCGCTCGCGATGACGACGTCTACTACCCAACCCATGGCGCGCCGGTTCCCAATGGACGGGCCTTAGCGCGAGGCATCAAAGCCCATCGCATCATGCGTGACGGTCAGATCATGGCGCAATTGCGTGACGGACAGACACAGATCCCTGAGCTTGTCGCCGCTATGTATGCGGATATCGATAAGCGCTTGCATCGTGCGGCCGCACTCAACGTGTATGCTCATCTTATACGCCTGGTGCGCATCGGCGCGGTGGCGTGCGACGGCGAACCAAAGCCGAAAAGCCAGTACACGATTGTTGAACAATAAGCGGGCGTTAGACCTCTAAAATATGTTTTGTCTCATCGATAAGACGCTGCTGCTGCTCTGACATCGGCGCTTCGATCTCCGCAACATGCTCGAGCATGCGCAGCAGCGACAGCTTTTCTTCGGTGGTGCAAGTCTCATTGATGGGCGTCAAAATTTTTCGCAGGCTGTTGCCCGCATCATTGATCTCGCCTACGGCGAGGCGTGCAAATGCGAGCAGCGCCTGGGCTGTTTCTTCTTCAGACTGAAACGCGATCTGCATTTCTTCGACGATCGCATCAATCTGCTCTTGCGTGACGGCGCCGTCATAATCCGCGGTCTGATAAAGCAATATCGCGGCGGCCTCGCGCGGATCCGATAAGTTTTCGATTAATCGTTGATCGATGCGCCGATCCCACTTGCCCTTCCGAAGGACGCCTTTCGCATCGCGCAGCGCTTCTCGCCCTTCGCCCGCCGCATCCACAAACGTCTTAAACGCCCAAAAGGCGGCGGCAGCGGCGCCGAGGATCGCAAGTAAAATATGCATCGCTTGTCCTTTCCGCCTCAGCCGCGCCGCTAATCTAACACGAAGAGTTTAAGGATAAAGATTTTGCGACCGCCAGGGTGAGGTTTCGTCCTCGCGGGTGAAAGTGAGCCGTTCATGGAGGCGGTAAGGGCGGTTCACCCAAAACTCGATCTCTATGGGCGTTACGCGATAACCGCGCCAAAAATCCGGCCTTGGTACTTCCCCGCCGTCGAACTTCTTCTCAAACGCGTCGATCGCTTTTTCCAGCGTTTTGCGATCATCCAATGGGCGGGATTGCGCTGACGCCCAAGCGCCAATCTGCGCGCCCCGAGCGCGTCCGGCGAAATAGGCGTCTGAGTCCGCATTGCTGACGAGTTCCGCGGGTCCGCGAAACCGCACCTGGCGGCGAATGGATTTCCAATGAAAGCACAACGCCGCATGGGCGTTCTGGGCGATCTCCTCGCCTTTGGCGCTCTCGCTATTGGTGAAAAAGGTGAGCCCCGTCGCGTCCATGTGTTTCAATAGCACAACGCGCACATTGGGCTGGCCATTGGCGTCAACCGTCGCCAGTGACATGGCGTTCGGGTCATTGGGCTCTGTTTGTTTGGCGAGCGCCAGCCAATCCGCAAAAAGGGCGAAAGGGTCATTGATGGTAAAGACGTCGCCTTGGTCGTCTTCCACCGCATAGGTCTCTTGGCTAGGCGTCGGCGGAATTAACTCGTTATCAGCCATTAGCTTGTTCCTTTGAAGCGATGAGCGCTATAACCGGTCGCCAGACCATTTGGGCGCGGCGTCGCGGTCTTCAAGCGTTGGCGCGCTGACCAATTGTCGCCCTTTTCAAAGCGGAAAACGGGATGTCATTCAATAGTTTCGGACGCAATTTTCGGTTTACAAGCTGGGGCGAATCCCACGGGCCCGCCATCGGCGCCGTGATCGATGGATGCCCGCCGGGCATTTTGCTGCGCGCCGAAGATATCCAATCCGCCTTGGACAAACGCAAACCCGGTTCGTCGAAATTCGTTACCCAACGCCGTGAGCCTGATGCGGTTGAGATTTTGTCCGGCGTTTTTGAAGACGATCGTACCGACGGGCCGCGCAGCACCGGCGCGCCGATCAGTCTCCTGATTAAAAATGTTGATCAGCGTTCAAAAGACTACAGCGATATCCGCGACAAATACCGTCCGGGTCATGCTGACTATACCTATGATGCGAAATATGGGTTGCGCGATTATCGCGGCGGGGGACGGTCGTCCGCGCGCGAAACGGCGATGCGGGTCGCCGCCGGCGTGGTCGCGCAAAAAGCCTTGGATCACATTTTGGATAACGCCGTCACGATCCGCGCTTGCATGGTGCAAATGGGGCCGCACAAAATCGACCGTACACGGTTTGATTGGGGCGCGGTTGAAACGAACCCGTTTTGGTGTCCTGACCCAATCGCCGCAGAACAATGGGCGGAAGAGCTCGAAAAAATCCGCAAAGCCGGCTCATCCGTTGGCGCCGTCATCGAAGTCGTCGCCAGCGGCGCGCCTGCCGGCCTCGGCGCGCCAATTTACGGCAAGCTCGATGCGGATTTAGCCTCCGCGATGATGTCCATAAACGCTGCGAAAGCCGTTGAGATCGGTGCAGGCTTCGATGCGGCGGCGCTGTCAGGTGAAGACAACGCGGACGAAATACGCATGAAAGGCGGCAAGCCGGAATTTTTATCCAATAAAGCCGGCGGTGTGCTGGGCGGCATCTCCACAGGCCAGGACATCGTCGTGCGCTTTGCTGTTAAGCCCACCTCGTCAATTCTAACGCCGCGCCAAACCATCACTCGCGATGGTGAGGAAACGGACATTGAGACAAAGGGGCGTCACGATCCATGCGTGGGCATACGCGGCGTCCCGGTCGGCGCCGCCATGATGGCGATTGTGCTCGCGGATCATGTGTTGACCCATCGCGCCCAATGCGGAGACGTCTCCGACTAAAGAGCTTTCTCGAAAATGGAAATTTTCGACAAGAATGCCAGCGTCGAGGCGCCCTCTGTCAAGCCATGTTTCCCGAACAGATCGCCAAGGTCTTCGCGGCAATAGCTGTCATAATAGGGTTCATGAAATCCGCGCGGGAAATTCTCCAGCAAAATATCAAAGCCCGGTTCATCCCCATACTGAAGGGTATCCACGAGTACAAACCGGCCGCCTGGCTTTAATAGGCGGCTGATTTCGCGGGCGACATTGGCGCGCGCGGCGGGCGGCAATTCGTGGAATAGATAAACGGCTGTCACAACGTCAAACAGGCCGTCTTCTAGTTCTGTCTTCTCGGCATTGTCTTGCCGGTACTCAACGTCGGACCATTGACCGAGCTTGCTTTGGGCCTTGGCGAGATAGGCGGGGGACAGATCAAGCGCCGTCACGCGCAGATCCGGCCAATTATGTTTCACCTCGCGCAAGAACCCGCCGGTGCCGCAGCCCACATCCAACAGCGTGCGCCCTTGCCCTTGGTGGGCGCCGACAATCTCGCCAATCGCCGGCAGAGCGTGGCGCCGCATGGCGTCAGCGGAGCCGGTAAACAAGGTTTCCACTTGCATATCGTAGCGATCCGCCGAGCCGGCGGTCAGCCAGCCGCCGGTTTGATAGTGGAAGTTCTGTAAGTAGTAGCGCGGGAATTTTTCACGCAGCTCAGGGGTCAACACTTCCGAATGACCGCCTTCGGATTTGCGCTGGGCGACTTTGGCCGCGTCCCGTAAATAATCGCGACTTTGTTTCCACAGGCGCGCAGGCGAGGGCGCACGCAACGCGCCTTTGGGCAGCTTGTAGCGCCCCTCTTCGATGTTCTTCCAATCCGTTTTAAACAGGTCGCTAAACGAGTCCTTCAAGCGCGCGCGATCGACCGGACCAAATTCTTCCGCATAGGGCGGCTCGCCCGGATTGGTGAGCGGGCCCATAACATGGCGCCCCGCCGCGTAATGCCCCGTATACCAAAGAACCCGAGCCGCCTGCCGCGCGCCGTAAACGGTTCGCTTGGCGCCATTGGCGATTGCCTGTGCCGGAGAAGCCATCATTCACCTCGACCTATCTGTCCAAGATACGATTGATATGGCGGGTTGGTCCATATGAGGCCAGATCAAAGACCCCTTGACGCAGCTAAAAGGTATTCTCGGTTGCCATCCCCGCCGGCAATCGGGCTTTCGGCCAGGTCAGTCACTTTCCACTGTCCAATGTCGCGCTCCAACCATCGCCCGATATCCTCTGCGATCGCGCGCGTCTGCGCCGGCGTTAAACTGACAATGCCGCCTTTGCCGATCGCCTGACGCCCCGCTTCAAATTGCGGTTTGACGAGCAGCACCGCGTGCGCGCTCGGCGCGCAAAGCCCCAACACGTTGGGCGCCGCCTTTTTAAGGCTGATGAAACTGACATCGGCGACCAAAAGATCGATCGGGTCTGTGATTAGCGCCGGGCTTAGGTCTTTCGCGTGGGTGCGCTCGAGATTAACAACCCGCGGATCGGCGCTCAGCGATGCGTGGAGTTGATCGACGCCGACGTCCACCGCGAAAACGCGCTTCGCGTTTCGGCGCAACAAGACATCACTGAACCCGCCGGTGGAGGCGCCAAGATCGAGGCATATCTTGCCGCTGGGGTCGATCTCGAACACATCGAGCGCGGCCGCCAGCTTGACCCCGCCGCGCGACACATAGGGGTGGGCGTCACCCTCAACACGGATGTTTGCGTTTTTGGGCGCCGTTGCCGACGGCTTAATCGCTGGGGCGCCATTAATCAGTACGCAGCCGGCTCTTATTGCCGCCTGCGCGCGGGCGCGAGAGGGAAAATCACCACGTTCTACAAGGAATTGATCAAGGCGCATAAGATGAGGCGCGCCTCACATCGCATTAGCCGTGGAGATTGACGATCTCAGCGGAAAAGCCCAATGCGGTGCGCGCCGCATCTGCGATCTGCGCCGCGTTTAGCCCCGCTCTTTCATACATATTGTAGGGCGTGTCTTGGTCTTGAAAGACATCGGGCAAGATCAGTGTGCGCACTTTTAAGCCGTCGTCGAGCGCGCCAGCGCCCGCCAGGTGGTGCAGCACATAGGCGCCAAAGCCGCCCCGCGAGCCTTCTTCCACCGTCAAGATCATTTCATGGTTTGCGACGAGCTCATCGATGAGCGCCGTATCCAAAGGTTTCGCAAAGCGCGCATCGGCGACGGTGGTCGAAAGCCCTTGGGCCTCCAGCATGTCCGCCGCTTTCAGTGATTCTGCAAGCCGGCCTCCATAGGAGAGGATCGCCACTTTTGTTCCCTCACGGACAATGCGCCCCTTGCCAATTTCAAGGATTTGTCCCTTTTCGGGCAGATCAACACCAACCCCTTCGCCGCGTGGATAGCGAAAGGCGATCGGTCCATCGTCATAGGCGACAGCGGTCGCCGTCATGTGAACGAGTTCCGCCTCGTCACCGGCGGCCATCAAAATCATATTCGGAAGACAGCCCAAATAGGCGATATCGAATGCGCCCGCATGGGTCTGACCGTCCGCGCCCACAAGCCCCGCGCGGTCCATGGGGATCCGTACGGGCAGATTCTGGATCGCCACATCATGAACGACCGAATCATAACCGCGCTGCAAAAACGTCGAATAGATCGCAGCGAAAGGCCGAAGGCCGTCCGCCGCAAGCCCCGCGGCGAAGGTTACCGCGTGTTGCTCGGCGATGCCCACATCATAGCATCGGTCCGGATACGCCTCGGCAAACATATCGAGCGATGTGCCTGACGGCATGGCCGCGGTGATGCCGATGATCCGATCGTCGGTTTCGGCTTCCTTGACGAGGGTTTTTGCGAAAACCTTTTGATAGGATGGCGCGTTCGGCGTGCCCTTTTTTTGCTTGCCAGAGACCACATCGAATTTCGAGACGCCGTGATATTTATCGTAGGACTCTTCGGCCGGCGCGTAGCCTGCGCCCTTGCGCGTCACCACATGCACAAGCACCGGGCCCTCTTTCATGTCGCGCGCGTTCTCGAGAACCGGGACGAGGTGGTCGAGATTATGGCCGTCAATCGGGCCCACATAGTAAAAGCCCAACTCTTCGAACAACGTGCCGCCCGCCACCATCGCACGGCCATATTCTTCGGCCTTGGCGAGCTGCTTATAAATCGCATGGGGCAGGCGTTTGGCGAGCTGTTTGCCAAGATTGCGGAACCCCTGATAGACGCCTGATGATGAGGCGCGCGCGAGATACGCGCTCATGGCGCCCACGGGCGGGGCGATCGACATGTCGTTATCATTCAAAATAACGACGAGCTTAGATCCCAAATGACCGGCGTTGTTCAGCCCTTCATAGGCCATGCCGCCGGACATGGAGCCGTCGCCGATAACAGCGATCGCGGTTGCGTCTTTTTTGAGGTGCCGGGAGGCCTCTGCGAAACCGGTGGCCGCGGAAATGGACGTCGCCGCATGCGCCGCGCCGAAGGGGTCGTATTCGCTTTCGGATCGTTTGGTGAAGCCCGATAGCCCGCCGCCCTGGCGCAGGGTGCGGATGCGGTCCCGGCGCCCTGTGATGATTTTGTGCGGGTAGCACTGATGGCCCACATCCCAGACGAGACGATCATCCGGCGTGTTGAAGACATAATGGATGGCTGTCGTGAGCTCGACCACACCCAAGCCTGACCCCAAATGGCCGCCGGTCACAGACACCGCGTCGATCATCTCGGTGCGTAGCTCATCTGCGAATTGGCGCAGCTGGCTCTTCTCGAGTTTGCGCAAGTCTTCCGGGTATTGAACGGTATCGAGGAGCGGCGTCTCAACAGCCATTGTGGTCCCCTTATTGTTGTTCCATCTGCGGGTCGGCCCCGAGGGCGCGGTGTCGCCCCACAGTTTGCATGGCCAAACAGCTTTTCTAAAGCTTTTGTTGCACTGCGCCAACGTTTTGTGATGCTTTTAAGGCGTGCTCGCGGCGATTTGACGTCGGGCGGGCTTAAAGCGCCACAGTCGCCTCGCCGGACCCAGATTAAGGGCTGCGCGCGGAACGCCTGACCTCAACCTTAGATAGTGCGCACAATTTGCTTAAAAGTATGGCTAGTAGGGCCTGTAATCGCTTATCATGCCGTGCGGCAGAACGCCGGCGGCTTGCGGGGGTGGCAATCGTTGTTGACGATTCAACATAGGACGCTTGCGGTCGCCCTCGCTCGGCTCATCCCGGCGGTTATAACTGCAATCATCCCCTATGGCCCAACGCATGGCGACTTCCTTTCGAGAAAGAGGCCGCGTTTTGCCCGATGCCAACTGAGTTTGTGACAAATAAGCCCCAGCGAGACTTTGCTGGCTCAGCGCTTCGTGCGTGCGTGCGATCTCGCTAGCAGGCCGCACTCGCACGCACGGATAGGGATGCCGTTGGCCGTTATTTTACAGTTCCGTTGCAGCCATGCCATCATCGGGCTTTCGCGCATTCATCGACAACCTTGTGGGCGGCGAACATTCCACGTTTTCGTCTGCGGCGCTTTGACTTCAAAGTTGGTTCGGTCCCGAGGCCTCACGTCGAGAAGGATCGATCTTTGGAATGCGCCAGACATGATGAGACGTCCGGCCGATCATCCCTTTGACTTTCAGGGCGCTCAAATTGTCCCTGAGGCGCGAACGCTCCGCAATGGTAAGCGGCGCATCGTGTTGGGCGTTTTCATCGCCGATTATACCTGCGGCTCGTAGTCTTTCGTTCAGGTCAGATCTCTCAAGGGCCAAGACTTCCGGCATCTCCGGCGCCGGTTTTAATCGTCGGCCTTGTTCTGCCAAACCGATATCGATCTCCTCTAAGATTTCACTCTGCAGGGGGGTCAATTTTACGCTTCCGGTATAGGCAATCTCGGCGGGTGTTTTGCACTCGGTAATCACCAAAGTGGAAACCAAATCCCCATCATCGTCGCGCCCCAATTCCACATGCTCGCAAGCGAACGCGCCAACGGTTCCGGTAACGCCATGGCGCACTTTATGGGCGGTTACGACGCCCAAATTGCGCTTGTCATCAAAGGCGATTTCGATGCTTACATCGGCGTTGGCGCGCCAAGCGTAAGCGCCCCTTTCCCGATTAAACGAATGACCTGTGTGGTGAACGAGGCTCACATGAGCGCCGCCCAAGCGTCGTGCTAGCCCTCGCAACCGCGCCAACATGCGCGCAACCTCTCCATTGTGATACTCATCGGTCGCCCCAAGACAGGCGCTCAACGTGTCAACGATGATTAGATCGACCAACGGTTCGTCAAAAATAGCCCCCACGGTCCGTTCCAGCTGTTCAAGCGCAGGGTCCATGTCCACCGGTACCGGCGTCGGGATGATCGCAAACTGCGCCTCATCAATATCACGATGTTGTTTGACGGCCGCGACCCGATTGCGTGCATCATCATCGCCGCCCTCCGCGCAAATATATAAAACGCGACCTTGCTTTAAGCGCCGCCCATTCCATTGCGCTGCGCCGGAAGCGATAGCTAGGCTCAAATCCATAACCGCGAATGTTTTCCGTGCGCCGGTCTCGCCCCATATTATGCTGATGCCATTCGGATGCAGAAGGCCTTTGACCAAATAGCGTTGATTCAATACCGGTCGACAGGCGCCAAACGCGAAGCCTGGAAAGACCTTGGCCGAGTTGGCCCCCTTCTCGGCCCATGGCCCATTTTCGCGGTTCGTCATTGTCCAGCTATATCGCTCTTCGCCGACCTACAGTCCAGCGCTTAATCGTCTCGTTACGGATAAAAATGATCTTTTTTGGTGTTGGCTAAAAATGCATTTTACAGGGAATATACAGGGAATATTTTTTTTCTTACTCCCGGGTGTATTTCCCGCCGGTCACGCTTTCGCTATATTCAATGGCGAGTTTTTGCAGTTTCGGCAGGTTCTTTTTGAAGGCGGCGTTGACTTTTTCGAACGCTTGTTTGTCCGCTTCCGTCTTCGTGGCGCCCGACAAGAAGGCGTCCCTGGACATCTCAAAGACAAAAGCGCGTATCGCGCCGATCAGCTCCTCGATTTTTTCCGGCGTGAGTTTTTGTTCCGCCTGATCAAACTGACCTTTCAACTCTAAGATCTTTGCGATCGCTTTATGATCGCCCTTCAAGGCGTTCTCGCCCAGCTTCAAAATGATGGCCTCAATGACGCCCACTTGGTCGTCGCCGGCCTCATTTTTGATGGGGATTTGTTTGGCCTCCAAGCTTTCAAAGAGGGTACGCATATTTTTTGAGCCCTTTGGGCGCCCGGCAGGGTTGCCCGATTGGCCCTTTTTGAACTGACCGGCTTTAGGCGGATTGCCATAGCCGATTGTCTCGGTCTCTTCTGTTTCTGATTGTGTGTTGATCATGTCGTTTGTCATGGCTTACGCCGCCCCTTTTTGGTTCTTCTTGTTGTTTTGGCGATCGGCGCGCAGCGCCTCATAGCGCTGGCCCGTCTTGGCGTGGACCGCATGGATCCCGGTTTTTTGTTGAAAGCGCGCAATCGCGTAATCGACATAAAGTGGATCAATCTCGATCGAACGGGCAATACGCCCAGTTTGTTCAGCGGCCAGGATCGCAGATCCAGAGCCTGAGAAGAGATCCAACACAACATTGCCTTGATGGGTGGCGTCTAAAATCGCGTCAGCGAGGAGCGCAACCGGTTTTGGCGTCGGATGGCCTTTGAGCCCATCACGCCCATCGCGCGAAAACCCATTGGCGCCCGCATAATCCCACACATTCGATCGATTGCGCCCATGAACGCCAAGCTCGATATTGTTGATATGGGGCGCATCGCCCGTCTTTAAGACAAAGATCAGCTCATGCTTAGAGCGATAAAAAGAGCCAAGCCCTGCGTTCGATTTGTTCCAAACGCATAAATTGAGCTGTGTGAGGGCGCAGTGATCTGCCGCCGCTGTTAGCTCGGCGATATGACGCCAATCCATAAAGACATAGAACAAGCCCCCGTCACGGGTCTCCGCTTTCGCCTTTGAAAGCGTCCACGTTAAAAACCCGATATAGTCTTCCGAAGACATCTCTCCCGAGCCCATCGTAAACTGGGCGCGGTCTCTAAGACCGGGCGATAATTGCCGGGCAGGGACGTTATAAGGCGGATCGGCAATGACCATCGCAATGGGATCGCGTACCCCAAGCGCTTCATAGCTTTCAGGCAAGCCAACATCACCGCAATAGAGCAAATGATCCCCAAGGCGCCATAAATCGCCAGGCTTCGTGACCGGGGCGTGGTCCATAACAGCGACGCCAGGATCAAGATCTTCCTGATCACCGCTATTGTCATTCGACGCGCGCCCCAGCGCGATATCGATTTGGGGCGCGCTAAAGCCCGTCAGCTCAAGATCAAAGTTGAGATCCATCCCCGACAAGCTTTCAAATTCGATCTGCAACAGATCGCTGTCCCACCCTCCATTTTCGCTAATTTTATTGTCAGCGATCACATAGGCTTTCTTTTGCGCCTGCGTGAGACCAACAACTTTCAGCGTTGGAACCTTCTTTAACACCATGCGTTTGGCCGCCTCTAAGCGCCCATGGCCCGCCAGCACCATCAAATCTTCATCCACTAAGATCGGATAGGTCCAGCCAAAGGTTTCGATGCTTTTGATGATCTGGTTGATTTGCGCATCCGAATGGGTCTTTGGGTTATTCTGATATGCCTTCAGCGCTGTGACCAAACGGTCCTGAATATTCTTTTCGGTTTTCTTTTTTGTATTTTTCATCATCGTTTCTTCTTTCTTTTGTTCAATGATCATGACGAACGCGCCGAAAAAAAAATGCCCTCCGCGCCGCGTACCAGTGGGCCGCTCCATGAGCGTGTCCCACGTGGTGTTGTGCTCGCCGACCCAC
>JBCDBM010000081.1:0-13826 GCA_039183665.1 Pseudomonadota bacterium
ATATGCCGAGGTCGGGCTTGCGTGTATCTTAGAAGCCGAGGATGGCGTAAAGTCCCATTGGGCACTCACACATGGGCCAGGTGCGCCCGACTTTCATCATACTGCCGGTTTCTCGCTTCATCCTTTTCAAGGCGCGAATAAATAGACGCCTCCGACCGCGAGATATCAAAGGGAAACTCTCATGACTGCCTTCGGCCTCGATCGCCTCTTAGCTGACCCGAAGTTGCGCAAACCCCTTGCTGGCAAGCGAGTCGCTTTACTTGCCCATCCAGCGTCCGTCACGCGAGACCTGCAGCATTGCATTGACGCGCTTTCGGCTTGCGAGGACATTAAGCTTACCGCAGCTTTTGGACCGCAACACGGGCTAAAGGGTGATAAGCAAGACAATATGGTGGAGTCGGACGATTATATTGATCCGGATCACGGTATTCCTGTGTTCAGTCTTTATGGCGAGGTGCGACGCCCCACAAGCGACATGATGGAGACCTTCGACGTGCTTCTCGTCGATCTTCAGGACCTTGGCTGTCGAATATACACCTTCATTACGACGCTGCTTTACGTCCTTGAAGCGGGCGCTGCACATGGCAAAGAGATATGGGTTCTTGATCGTCCGAACCCTGCAGGTCGGCCCGTAGAAGGTCTGAGCTTGACTACAGGCTGGGAGAGTTTCGTGGGCGCGGGCCCGATGCCGATGCGTCATGGGTTGACGCTTGGTGAGATGGGACACTGGTTCATCAAGCAGTTCAAGATAGATGTTCAATATCGGGTCATTGAAATGGAAGGGTGGCGCCCCAACGAAGGGCCTGGCTTTGGATGGCCGCTTGAAACACGTGCATGGGTCAATCCGAGTCCCAACGCACCAACCCTGGGCATGGCGCGTGTTTACGCCGGTTCTGTCTTGTTGGAAGGCGCAACGCTTTCAGAGGGGCGCGGCACGACGCGGCCATTGGAAGTTTTCGGCGCGCCCGACATTAATGCACGAAAGGTTCTCGACGAGATGGAACGTTTGGCGCCGAGCTGGCTAACGGGTTGCGTGTTGCGCGAGTGTTGGTTTGAACCCACTTTTCAAAAACATGTCGGCGAATTATGTCATGGCTTTCAGGTTCATACGGATGTTCCCGCATACGCGCACACCGCGTTTCAACCGTGGCGACTGTTTGCCCTCGGCTTCAAAGCTGTCCGCAGCCTTTACCCAGATTACGAAATATGGCGTGATTTTCCGTATGAATACGAGTTGGAAAAATTACCTATCGACGTGATTAACGGCGGGCCTGCTCTTCGTGACTGGGTCGATGACGCTAATGCCGCGCCAGGCGACCTGGACGCGATGGCGTCTGACGATGAGACCGCTTGGGACGACGTGAGGTCGAGTTCGATACTTTATCGGTAGTGACATCACTGTTCCGCTGAGCATCGTACGCCCATCGGAATTGCTCTCGCTTTCAACAAGCTTATCCGGCCGCAGCGGCGATACGGAAAAAACGGAGGCAAAATATTGCGCTACGATTGGGCCTCGCTGGTCTCAATATCTTTGGACAGAAGTCATTTTGATGGCTATTCGCGTTTCGCACAACCGCGATAGCGCGAAGCCTAGTCGGACTCCATTACTCTGAGCGTGTTCTTAGAACACTGAACAACGAACTGACCCCCATCAACGCCCGGACCAAATCGCTTGAGCACAGGGCGCAGACTTTTGGAAATTAAACCAACTGGCATCGCGCGATGGCCTAGCATTGCGGCGGTCTTCGATGCTGCGATCGGAGCCGGGTCGGGATCGTAAGTGAAGACGCCGGCAGGCCCATGACCACTAACGATCAACTCCAGCAACGCGCCGGCGCCTGCTGTGCTGCCTTTGGTCTGGTCCATGACGAGAATTACGTCGATTAGACTACAACCGCGTTGCGGGTGGTTAACGTCAATAATGGCGCCCGAGGTGAGATCTACTCCGCCCCAAAAACTAAGCGGTTCCTCTAAGTGCAGCAAACGCCCTTTTGCTTCGCCTGGGGCGAACAATTCGATCGCTATCGGATCAACGGTCATTCCAACCATTCCAAAAATTCTGATTGGGATTGTAATGGCCGGTCACGGCGGAATCTAAGCATTCGTCTAAGGTTGCTAAGACAGGCGCGCAAGGCAGACCAGTGGAGGCGTATGCGGCCCATTTCACGGAATTGGTGAGCAGCAAGCCGTTGGTCTTTTCAAACAAGGCCCCGTAATAGGTGCACGTATCTCGAACGATGGTAACGCCTTTTGATAGGAGGTCGTCGACGACATCGATGTGCTTTTTGTCGGCATAGGTATTCCTGCCGATCGAAATGTATATCGGGATGCGGATCGACCGTTCGTATTGCGTAAGCTTGGCGCTAATCTCAGTTAGCAACTCAGGACCCGCGTGCGGGGTCCCAATACACACGCCAACAGGGTTGGAACGTAAATCACTGCGCAGAGACTCCGCAATGTTGTGAAGATCGCGATCCTGAAGCGTAATCATGTCACGATTTCGCATTGCAGACTGATGGCTTAGCGCCTCAGGCGTTGACCCTTCGATATGCAGCATGGCCAGAGATCCGGACACGCCTGCAGCGGCGCAAATACCTTGCAAGGTCGTGTTATCGAGGCACTCAGGCAGTCCTTTGATCAAAGCCGCTTTCGCGCCTGCAGCGGCGCCGGCTGCATAGCCAATAAGTTGGAATCCGATGCGATCGTCAAACCAGCTATCAGACAAATGATCAGTATTGATTATAATTTCAGGGGTTCTGCCTTCGTCAGTCATCACCCCGGCATAAGGAGCGCGGCCGACAAGAGCACAGGCGAGATCAAAGTATTGGGTGCATTTTAACGTGCGGGCGCCCAATACTGAATTCGCGAAAAGAACAGCATTGGACTCGGCCCAAGCAAGATAACCTCCGAAAGCTGGCGGTGCTTGGAGAAAATAGGGTGCGCACGTCAACGTGGCGCGACATCCCATGCCACATAATAACCGAACGACCTCGCGCGCGCTTTCGCGTTCTTTGCCTCGATAGCAATGCATGGCTTCGTCGGTGAGATCAGCCGAACTCGCGTTCAGTGTTGTCGGAACGCGAACCCGCGCATCAAACCCTGCGAGTTGATTGAGGAAGGCGAGGTTAGCGGGACCTGAGTGGTAAGCGCCTACGAGATGCGCCCCGTTGATCGTTACTAAGCGGGGCGCCCGCAGGCTTATAGCGACAGACATCACAAGGTCCATTGCCCATTGGACCGCTCGACCTCGTTTTCCCTCGAGATCAGCAAGGTCATCTGGCGTCAAATCAATGGCGGAGCGGTTCATCCGTCGCAACGATGTTCTGGTTGAGCGATCGGGCTAAGTTGATACACATGAGAATGGCGATAACAAGCAACGGCAATGAGGCCACGAGGACTGCCGACATGATGACCCGCACGCCGCCGTCGACAGCCATCAATGCGACCGGCAATAGACCGAGTACGATCGCCCAGAACAAGCGGTGCCACCGAGCCGGATCATCGCCTACCTTCAACTGCAATGACGCTGCCGAGGCCAACGCATAAGCGGCGGAATTATACGTCGTCGCGATAAATATGATGCTGATCACTGCAAATACCGTTTGAGCTGCTGCGCCAAAAGGCAAAGTTCCGATTATGCCAGCGATCGCCTCGGCGGGATCAACGGTTCGCAGTATCTCGCGCACCGCTAAAACGCCGTTAAGATCGAGAAAAAGCGCATAGTTCCCGATAACGATGTAAAAGACCCAGGCGCCAAGGCTGCCAAATATCGCCATAGACAATATAAGCTCGCGCAAGGTTCGTCCCCGCGAAATACGCGTTACAAAAATTCCGACGAATGGACCGAATGCAATCCACCACGCCCAGTAAAATATTGTCCAGTTTTCGACAAATTGTGTTCGACCAATGGGATCAGTCCAAGTCAACATGCGGAACATATTCTGCAGCATGAACCCAATACTATCCGTACCCATCCTTAAAATGAAAAGTGTCGGTCCCGCAATTAAGATGAATGTCAAAAACAACAACGCTGCGATGACATTGAGATCCGCTAGTCGCTGTATGCCTTTTTCCACGCCGACGTAGACAGTAAATGCGAACAACGCCACGCACGATGCAACAATTGCAACGTCTAGCGCAAACGAGCGATCGAAGTTGAAGGCGCTCGCAAGGTTTGCCGAAATCATCGGGACGGCCAGGCCCATTGATGTTCCGGCGCCGGCGATCAATGCAAGCATGAATATACTGTCGAGAATTCTCGCGCCGATCGAGTTCTCGCCGGTTTTGCCAAAGAATGTGTGACAACTTGTGCTCAGCCGTAGATAGGGAACCTTTTTAACGTAGTATGGATAAGAAATTGCGACGGTCGGCAGCGCGTAAATGGTCCACGCTACAATCCCCCAATGAAACAGGCCATAAGAGGTTGCCCAATTTATGGCCTCGGGACTATCAGGTTCTGCGCCGAATGGCGGGGTCTCCATGTAGAACGCCCACTCGATCGTCGCCCAGTAAACTAACCCGGCGCCGACGCCCGCACAAAACAGCATCGATACCCAGCTAAATGTTGAGAATTGCGGCCGTTCTGTTGCCTCTCCAAGCCTGATGCTTCCGTGCTTGCTAAAAGCAACCCAGCTCAAAAAGCCGACAATGCCAATGACAACCCATTGATAGAGGAGGCCGAAATGGTCGGCGATCCAGTCATATATGGCGCGAATACGGCCGCCTGACGCTTCGGGCCAGATGATAATTGGAATGCAGACGAATAAGACGATCAAAAATGCGGTTAGGAAGATAACGGGATCAATTTTTTGTTTTTGCATGTTTTTCGCTATCAATTGTTTCGTAAGGCCGCGCAGATTGTCTTGGGTGCGTTTGCCGCCGGTCCAATATCATCGCCGAGTTCCATAATCGCGCCTTCCTCGGCATTGTATTGAGCCCAGTAGGGCAGGCCTGCACCGTTGGGGTCGCCAATGCGCGCGAAGTTTGTCCAATAACGCACCATCGCTTCAGTAAGACGCGGGTCTATATCATCAGCTGGCAGCCAATCGTCTGCGGTGTCAAAGACATAGGGTATTTCGGCCCCATGATACGCAAGGATGTCTTCGCCATTAGGTCTCACGCGCGTGAAGTAGTAGACATATGTGGGGTTACCTTCGGCAACGAACTTATTGGCAAGATCAAGCGACGGACAAAAGAACTCAGCGGCGCTGATCAAATAGTTGGCGCGACGTGCGTCAGTATCAAACGTTGGCTCGAGATATCGCGCCATCTCCTCGGCGGCTGATCCAAAATAGTCGCTAAGCGCGCCGGTGTAGGTAGAAGACGCGTCGTCCGGCAGATACATCAACCATTCATCTTGATTGGCGCCGATTAGAAGTTTCACCTTCTCAATGGGGGCATCCGACGGCAAATAATGGCCATCAGTAACAGGATAAAAATAGTAATCGTTGAAGCGCTCGCTTCGGATTCGAACGAGCTCCTCCCAAGGTATCGCGCGCATGGCGTCAACTGTATCCGCCCCCAAGCCGGCGGAGAAATCCATGCCATACGCGAGTGCCTCGTCCTCATTTATTGCGTCATGGGGGCTGAGCGCTCCGCTCTGAATAATCGCTTTATCGAAGAGCCCTTTTGCAGTGGGCATACGCGTCAACGCGGATATGTTGCCGCCCCCCGCAGACTCGCCAAAGACGGTTATGTTCTCTGGATCTCCCCCAAATGATGCAATGTTCGTTTTGATCCACTTTAGCGACGCGATTTGATCCGCTAATCCATAAAATCCGGAAACTCCATTCGCGTCTTCGGCGCTCAGGCCGGGGTGCGCTAAAAATCCTAAGGGCCCAAGGCGATAGTTGATGCTGACAAGAACCACGCCACTTTCGGCAAGGCGATGCCCTAAGTAATTTGGTTCATGAGCATAGCCGTTCACATTCGAGCCGCCGTGAATCCAAACCATGACGGGTTTCGGGGGTTCCCCATTCAAATTTGCGGTCCATATATTCAAGAATAGGCAGTCTTCTGATATCTCACGCAGCATTGGTATAACGCTTTGATCAGCACCAAAATGTTTTGCGACGTCTCGATACCAGTTCGGGTTGCCCTGGTCCTGGGGGCACGCGGGTCCGAACGCTATCGCATCTTGCACGCCGCGGCGCGGCGAGGGCGGCTGCGGCGGCGTCCAGCGGCGCGGTCCCACCGGCGCCAATGCATATGGCACGCCGCGAAATACGATGACGTTTGACGTTAGCGCTTCACCGCGAAGTTGCTCTCCCGCGGCGTTGACAATTAAATCGGGGCTTTGCTGCGCCGCATCATCTGATTTTGTGCACCCGATGAGGCTGACAAGTAATGTGAATAAAAGCGCCAGGCGCTGCGGCAACATTGCGGTCGAACTCCTAATACGACACGAGGCGCGGAGGATGCCGCAATACGCATAACTTTTGCAAACGATCATAATAGATCGTTGAGCGAGATTAATTCATCTATCAACGTCAGTTGATCGCTTGTGATCGCAATTGCCTGAGATCCGGATCACTTTCGATTTCTCGCCGCAACCAGTCCCTAAATTTCTTGATCTTTCGCTGGCGTAAGCGCGTCTCTGGGTAGACCAGATACCAGTCTCCCGGCGCCGCATATTCATGATCCGGAAACGGATTAATGAGTAACCCGGCGGCAAAGTCCTCGCTTACATACGGGTGCATCGCTAACGCAACGCCGATGCCTCGCAGCGCGGTTTTTAGCGCATGATCGTAGCTGTCGAAGCTAAGGCCAGAATTTGGATTGACGTCTTGGACCCCTGCGCGCTCAAGCCATAGCGACCAATCATTTTCGGAGGGATAGACTTGCAAAATCGTATGATTTGCGAGGTCTCTGGGCGCGCTTAGCTTATCGCCGCCAGTCAAGAGCGCCGGACTGCATACTGGGAACAATTTGGGGCTGAACAGGTAGTCGTAGTGAAGATTTTCCCGGTTCGAATTGCCAATCATAACAGCGAGATCGACATCTTGTTGGGCGAAATCGACATCCCATTGAGAAGTAATTAGGCGGACTTGAAGAGTCGGGTTTTCGCGATGAAACGTTTCTAGTCTGGGAACCAGCCAACGCACGGCAAACGTTGAATATGTTTGCACAGTAAGCACATCGTCGCCTTGCGACCGCAAGAGCATTCGCGTGCCTTCGGCGACGTGGTCAAATGCCTGTGATATCGTCGGGTGATAGCTTTTTCCTGCGGCGGTGAGTTCCACGGAACGCGGCCGCCGCAAAAAGAGGTCAACGCCAAGGACTTCTTCCAAAAGTTTGATTTGATGCGAAACAGCGGATTGAGAGACATTGAGCTCACCCGCCGCCTCCTTAAACGAGCCAAGCCGCGCCGCTGCTTCGAATGACCGTAAGGCGTTTAGGGGAGGTAGCTTTCTCGTCATCTGTTTAACGATCACTATCTTGTAATTGAACTCGCTGCGCCAATTATAGTTGAGGAAATTTCAGCCTCAAGCGTGGCAATTCTGTTGGCCATAACGGGTGCGAGGCGCCATAGTCGGCGATCGATGGACGACGCCTCAAATCAAAACACCGCTGTAGCGCATGATAATCTCGGGGATGCTGCGCGCGCTAACCTAGTTGGATTAGCTGGGACGCCCGAACTTATTGACGCGGCTAACCACCTTATGGCGGGTCAACTAGGAAAAGCCGAGCCAATCTGCCGTTCCGTATTGCAGCGCGATCCAATGAATGTAAACGCCATGTGCATGCTTGCGGATATTGGCATTCGCGTTGGCGCCTTCGCGGATGCGGAAAACCTTTTACGCCGATGCCTTGAATTGGCGCCTGACTTCAAACAAGCGCGTGGACACCTGGCGAATACACTATTCAAAAAGCAGAAATTCAAAGACGCGATTGACCAGTTAGAGATCCTCGAACGCGATGAGCCCGACAACCCAGGGTATCTCGTTTTGCGGGGCAATATTTATGCGCAGACAGGTCAACACGAAGAAGGGCTGAAGCACTTCGAGAAGGTCGCCGCCTTGAGACCGCAAAATGCTCGCGTCCATATGAGTCTCGGCCACACGCTCAAGACGATCGGCCGGCAAGATGATGCGATCGCCGCGTATCGCAAGGCGGCCGAGTGCGAACCAACGCTCGGTGATGCGTATTGGAGTCTCGCGAACTTGAAGACCTATCGGTTTGATGATGCGCTTTTGCGGACGATGCAGCAGGCGGCGGCTTCGCCTGAAATCGGACGTGAGGACTTTTTTCATCTCAGTTTTGCGCTAGGCAAAGCGCTTGAAGATCGCGGCGAGTATGATGAAGCGTTCGCCCATTATCGACGCGGCAATGCCGTTCGTCGCCGCCTTATCCGATATGATGCCGATGACAAACATCGGGAGATGGAACGTCAGAAGTCGTTATTCACGGCCGAATTCCTGGCGTCAAAACCGAATTCTGGCGCGACCGCTTCTGACCCAATTTTCATCGTTGGGTTGCCGCGTGCAGGATCGACTTTAATCGAGCAAATCCTCGCGAGCCATTCTCAGGTCGACGGGACCCAAGAACTGCCGGACATCATTACGCTTGCTCGCAGGATCTCAGGCAAGAGAAAAGAGAGCGATCCATCACGCTATCCTGAAATCATCGCTGAACTGAGCGACGCCGAGCTGACGTCGCTCGGCGAGGAGTATATCGACCGAACACGGATTCACCGCGCAAATGCCCCGCGATTTATTGACAAAATGCCCAACAACTTTGCGCATATCGGGTTGATTCATCTGATACTGCCGAACGCAAAAATAATTGATGCCAGGCGCAACCCGATGGATTGCTGTTTTTCCGGCTACAAACAACTTTTCGCGCGGGGTCAGAATTTCACCTATTCCCAGCTAGAAATCGGCCGGTACTATCGAGACTATATTGCGCTCATGCGTCATTGGGACGATGTGCTCCCCGGCAGAATTTTGCGCGTTATGAACGAAGAGCTGATCGCCGAACCCGAAGCGCAAATCAGGCGCATCATCGACTATTGTGATCTTCCCTTTGACGATGCCTGTCTTCGCTTTCATCAAACCGAGAGAGCGGTAAAGACCGCCAGTTCCGAGCAGGTTCGCCGTCCTATTAACGCGCAGGGTGTGGACCGATGGCGAAACTTTGAAGATCATTTAGGTCCGCTTAAAGACGCGCTCGGCGATGTTCTCGAGACCTACCAGCATTGAAAAAACTAACCCATTATTGGGGTTTGGCGGGGCATTCGGAATAATGATGCAGCGCAAAACAGCGGTTTTTATCGTCCTCGCGTGCGGCAATGCATGAAAAATTCTAATGCTTGGGTAGCAAATGGTCTTTTGCCATTTGGGCCCCCAGCGGTCCATAGAACAAGAGCCAAGCAATAGAATCAGCCCGCCGAACTACGAGCGGGCATTGCTCGTCCTGGGAGGGGCCCAATGAAAAGAACACCTAACGCGACACCATCGAATTCGCCTGCGGCGCCAGCTCGAGGGCGTCTCGCACGTCGCCTGTCTATGCAAACCTCTGCGCTTGCACTGGCTTCATGCGCTGCTTTTTCTGTGCAGCCAGCCCTGGCGCAAGGCGATGACGTTATTGTGGTGACGGCGCAAAAACGCGAACAAAATTTGCAGGAAGTCCCGATCACCATCAACGTGCTTGGGGAAGAAGCGCTCGAAGACCGAAATATCCAGAGTTTCAACGATTACGCGTTCGCGTTGCCGGCCGTGACTTTTTTCGGTGTTGGACCCGGGCAGAATGAGGTCTTCTTCCGTGGCCTGTCTGATGGGGGGAATGGAAATCCTTCCGGTACTGCGCCCAGTGCTGCGATTTATCTTGATGAACAGCCGGTCACGACTATTGGCAGCAATCTCGACATTCAGGTTTATGACGTCGCGAGGATTGAGGCATTGTCTGGGCCTCAAAGTACGCTCTTTGGGGCAAGCTCACAAACCGGTACTTTGCGAATTGTCACTAACGCGCCCGATACCTCCGCCTTCGACGCTGGCGCCGATCTAAGCGGCCATACTGTTAGCGAGGGCGGTCAAGGGTTCTCGGTCGAGGGATTTGTGAATATTCCGTTGACTGATCGTATAGCCCTACGTTTAGTCGGCTGGCATGTCGAAAATGCCGGCTATGTCGACAATGTCGCCGCAACGCGAACCTTCTCGCGTAACGGGCAAGTCGTCGACAACGCGCCGTTTGTGGAGGAGGATTTCAATACCGAAGAAAAGTCTGGCGCCCGCGCCGCGCTTGGCATCGATCTTGGCGAAAATTGGACGGCGACTATTCGCGCGATTTATCAAGATCAAAAGGCTGAGGGCGTGTTTGACCACGACCCAGAAGACGTTGGGGATTTGCTCGTCGAGCGCTTTTTCGACGACTCCTATAGCGACGAATTTGTGCAGCTAAGCGGGACTATCGAGGGTAAAGTCGGCAGCCTCGATCTGGCGTATTCTGGATCGTTTCTTGATCGCGATACGCGCTATGTGAATGACTATTCTGAATATGCGGAGTACTCATCTTTAATCGATTACTACACGTGTGATTATGCTTACTCATACGTATCCTACGCGTACGTCTTTTCGAATTGCAACGACCCGCGCATTCAATTTGAGAATGACAATGCTTTTGAGCGCCAAACCCATGAATTCCGAGTTCTGACGGATCAAGATCGGCGGCTGCGTGCGCTTGCGGGTTTCTTTTTCGATAGACAGGAGCAAGACTACCTATTTGCGTACCGGATACCGGAAATAAAACCTGGCTTTGCAATTTCTTTTTCCGACGGAACACCGCCAGATACGTATTTCTCAACTGATCAGGTGCGAGTCGATAAACAGCTCGCGGGCTTTGGCGAGGTTGAGTACGACCTCACTGATGCGATCACTGCGACGTTCGGGTATCGATACAGCGTTACAAGAGCATCGCTCGATGGTTTCGTTGGTACGGTTTTCAGCACCAGTCCAGCTGTCAATGTCGAGACCAAAGATACGAAGAGCTTGTTCAAGGGCAATCTAACGTACCAAGTGAACGATGATATTTTGGCTTATGCGACCTTCTCGCAAGGCTTCCGCCCAGGGGGTGCTAATCGTATTGCGACGACGAATATTCCGCTCACCTATGAACCAGACACAGTCAATAACTACGAGGTTGGATGGAAAACGACGCTCTTTGACAACCGGCTTCGTTTCAATGGCGCCGGGTTCTTCATGACATGGAGCGACATCCAGTTCACGCGATTCGACCCCGCTGAGTCGCAGCTCGGATTAACGAATAATGCCGGCGATGCGCGTGCGATTGGCGTCGAAGTTGATTTTGCGGCGCAGCTCAATGAAGGGCTAACCTTGAGCGGCGGCTTCGTCGTGCTTGATGCGGAGCTGACAGAGTCCTTTACACAGAGCGTAACCGCCCCTCTGGGTACTCCGCCAGACGCGCCTGACGGCACAACGCTGCCATTCGCCCCAACGTTCAAAGGCTCACTTTCAGCACGCTATGAAAAACCTTTGGGATCATTCACGGGGTTTGCGCAGGCGGATGCAAGCTACACCGGCGCAACGTTTAATGATCTGTTTGTGACCTCTCGAGATGAACAGGAGGCATATGCATTGCTTAATGTATCGACGGGCGTTGAGGGCGAGAATTGGTCGATGTCCTTATTCCTTTCCAATGTCACCGATAAGCGGGCGGAGATCTATCGAAACGCGACTGACTTCGACAGCCGAATCACGACTAATCGGCCAAGAACGCTTGGCGTCACATTAGGCTATCGATACTGACATATGCGATGCGAATTTCTTGCGGTCGAATGAGCATGAAGTTATGCAAAAACTATGGTTAGAATTGTGCGGTCGCAAAGAGACGTGTTCGCGGTTTGACCACAAGGTTGGAGCTTTGCTGGGTGAAAAAAAGGGTCGCGATTAGCGCCGGGGCAGGCGGCATCGGGCGTGTTATTGCTGAGGCGTTTTTAGAAGGTGGCGCAGATGTCTACGTTTGCGATGTAGACGAAAGCGCTGTCACAGAATTTAAGGGGCGCAACCCGTACGCAACAGCGGTAACAGCAGATGCTGGAAATCCAAACGATGTCGATCAGTTCTTTGATCATATCGCTGCTGATGGGCGCGGGCTGGATGTTCTCGTCAACAACGCAGGCATTGCTGGGCCGACATCGCCGCTTGAAGATATTTCTGTTGAGGATTGGACGAACACGATCAATGTGGACCTCAACAGTGCGTTCTACTTTTCGCGCCGCGCTATCCCGATGCTTCGTGCGGCTGGTGGCGGCAGCATCATCAATATCGCGTCCAACGCTTCCTTCTTTGGATTTCCATTTCGCAGTCCATATACGGCGTCGAAATGGGCCATCATCGGCCTCACGAAGACGCTTGCAATGGAGCTGGGCGCCGACAACATTCGCGTCAACGCAATATGCCCAGGCAGTGTTGAGGGGCAGCGCATTGATCGCGTTATCGAAAAAGATGCGGCCGCCAGAGGGATGTCGCTCGCTGACGTAGAATGCGAATACAAGCGGCAAAGCTCGTTGCGAACTTTTGTCAAAGCTGCAGATATCGCGGCGATGGCGCAGTTCTTAACATCGGAAGCCGGCAGGCGCATTTCCGGTCAGGCAATAGGCTTGGACGGGCACACTGAAGGATTGTCCTTGAACGTAGGGAAGTAGCGAATGAAAGCGGCTTGGTACGAAAAAACAGGCGACGCGGAAGACGTCATTGAGATCGGGTTGCGAGAGACCCCCGAACCAGGCGTCGGTGAGGTGCTGGTTCGTGTTCATGCGTCTGGTGTTAATCCGTCCGATGCGAAAACGCGCGCCGGCGCGCGCGGGCCGCTGGCTTTTGAGTATTTGATACCGCACTCGGACGGCGCGGGAGTTATTGAGGCTGTCGGCTCTGACGTCAGCCAAAGCAGGATAGGGCAACGCGTCTGGCTCTGGAATGGCGCTTGGAAGCGCCAATACGGTACGTGTGCAGAGTATATTACTGTTCCTGAACGACAAGCCGTATTGCTCCCTGATGGAACAGATTTTGACGCCGGGGCCTGTCTCGGAATTCCCGCGTCCACTGCGTGCTATGGCGTTTTCGCCGACGGACCAGTGGCCGGTAAAACGGTTTTGGTAACTGGCGGCGCGGGCGCCGTCGGTCACTACGCAATCCAGTTTGCGAAATGGGGCGGCGCGAAAGTCATCGCGACCGTTAGCGGCGACGAAAAAGCGGCGCATGCGCATGCGGCCGGCGCCGATGCGGTGATCAACTATAGGCGTGACAACACGGCGGACGCTGTACTTGATGCGGCTCAAGGGAAGAACATCGATCGGATCGTCGAAGTCGAGTTTGGCGGAAATCTAGAAGTCTCGAATAAAGTACTTAAGACCGGCGGCGTTATCGCAACCTACGGTTCGATGGCAGCGCCAACGCCAACACTGCCATTCTACGATATGATGTTTAACGGCACTGCGCTCCGAATGTTCCTTGTCTATCTCCTCGAGGGCGAAGAGCGCACGATGGTCGCACAGACAATCAACAAAGCGCTTGAGGAGGGTGCGATCACGCACGCAATAGCGCAAAAATTTGTCCTTGAGGATACGGCGAAAGCCCACCTGGCCGTTGAGTCCGGGGGTTTAATCGGGAATGTCACTGTCTCTATTTGATAAGGCTTTGTCTTGGCGTTCGGCGGTCAGAATTAAAAAGGGTATCTAAACCCCCGCTTGACAAATTAAATTCGGGGAAAGCGACGCTTATGTTGCGTCTAGCGTCACGCAACAAGTCCGCATTATTGGGTTGAGTCAAGATTATGCGTCTGAATGTTCGGAGTTTCCTGGATTCCAA
>JBCDBM010000082.1:0-13812 GCA_039183665.1 Pseudomonadota bacterium
AACCTGTTTGGATAGCTGCAAGGGCGCGGGCGCCAAATACCCGCCCCTCACTGCGGACGCGTTTTTGAAGCAACGTCTGCAGGAGATCGGACTTGGCGGATAATCGACGCATGCAGGATGCTGACGCCATCATCATTGGCGGAGGGCATAACGGTCTCGTTTGCGCCACATATTTGGCTAGAGCGGGTCTCCGCGTTCTTGTTCTGGAAAAGCGCGACCTCGTTGGCGGCGCTGCCGTCACAGAAGAATTTCATCCTGGGTTTCGGAACTCTACCGCGAGCTATGCGGTTAGTCTTCTCAACGCCAAAGTCATTGAAGATCTGAAACTCCATGACCACGGGCTCAACATTGTTGAACGGCCACTTCCCAACTTTTGGCCGTTAAGCACACGCCCGGGCGACTTTTTGAAATTTCATAACGAGCTGGAAGACACGCAAGAAGAGATCGCCAAGTTCTCGAAGGCGGATGCCACCGCCCTGCCCGGATACTATGACGCAATTTCTAACGCGGCAGACTTTGTCCGCGACTTGGTGCTGGAAACGCCGCCCAATTTTGGAGGCGGAATGCACGACCTTTGGCGCGCCATTAAAACTGCGAATAGCTTTCGCAAGCGATCGTTTTCAGACCAACAAATCTTGTTCGATCTCTTCACGAAATCTGCAGCGGCGTTTTTGGACGCATGGTTTGAGCATACAAGCGTCAAAGCTGCCTTCGCGTTTGATAGTATTGTCGGCAATTACGCCTCGCCCCATATGCCCGGCACAGCCTATGTGCTGCTGCATCACGTCTTTGGCGATGTGAATGGCGAGAAAGGCAAGTGGGGTCACGCCATTGGCGGCATGGGCGCAATTACGCAAGCCATGGCGCGCGCAGCCCAAGCCGAGGGCGTTCAAATCCGCGTCGAGTCCGCTGTCGGCAATCTCGTTGTCGAGGACGGTAAAACTACAGGCGTGCGATTGGAGTCTGGCGAAACTCTTCGCAGCCCCATCGTCGCCTCCAATGTCGATCCGAAGAATCTATTCTCTAACCTTGTCGCGCCGGCGGATGCGCCGCCAGTCTTCGCAAGTAGAATGGATCATTACCAATGCGGGTCCGGCACGTTTCGCATGAACGTCGCTTTGCGCGAACTGCCGGATTTCCCATGCCTTCCCGGAACGCAACATGCAGATCATCACAGCGCCGGGATCATTATCGGGCCGACGCTGGACTATCTTGAGGACGCTTATCTTGATGCGCGGCGCTTTGGCTGGTCACAGGCGCCCGTCATCGAAATTCTATTCCCATCGACGATTGACGATACGCTTGCGCCAGCGGGCGCCCATGTGGCCTCGCTCTTTTGTCAGCACTTTAGCCCGAACTTAGACCGCAAGGGCGGTTGGGATCTTAACCGGGAGGCGGCGGCGGATCTAATTATCGACACCGTCAATCAGTACGCGCCGAATTTTCGCGATAGCGTCATCGCGCGGCAAATCCATTCACCGGCCGACCTGGAGCGCAAGTTTGGCTTGAGCCGCGGCGACATTTTTCACGGACGGTTATCGCTCGACCAAATATTCGCCGCCCGTCCTGCACTGGGGTCGGCGGCCTATCGAATGCCAATCCCCGGGCTCTATCTTTGTGGGTCTGGGGCGCATCCTGGCGGCGGCGTCACCGGCGCGCCCGGCCACAATGCTGCGCGCGAGATTATCCGCGATTGGCGGCGTCGCTGAGCCTTTCTCTTGCAGGCCTTCCGTCGCGCCGATATGACGATATACGGAACAAAGGGTAGTAGCCTCGTGAAATTTGTTGGCACCAGCGATTACGTCGCAACACAAGATCTGAAAGTCGCCGTTAATGCGGCTGTGACATTGGAACGTCCGCTTCTCGTCAAAGGCGAGCCCGGCACTGGCAAAACGGTGCTCGCTGAGGAAGTCGCCAAAGCGCTGAATGCGCCGCTCATTGAGTGGCATATCAAGTCAACGACCAAAGCCCAGCAGGGACTTTATGAGTACGACGCTGTCGCGCGCTTGCGCGATGGACAGTTGGGCGAAGAGCGCGCGCGAGACATCAAAAACTACATCAAACGCGGCAAGCTTTGGGATGCGTTCACCGCTCCGGAGCGTCCTGTCCTACTCATCGACGAAATCGACAAAGCGGACATCGAGTTTCCGAATGATCTCCTGCAAGAACTCGATCGCATGGAATTCTACGTCTACGAGACCGACGAAACGGTAGTGGCGAAACAGCGCCCGATTGTGATCATCACGTCGAATAACGAAAAAGAGCTGCCCGACGCCTTTTTGCGCCGGTGCTTTTTCCATTTCATCAAATTTCCTGATCCTGAAACCATGACTCAGATCGTCGACGTGCATTTTCCAGATGTGAAAAAGCGCGTGGTGAGCGACGCTTTGCGCATCTTTTACGAAGTACGCGACGTGCAAGGCATCAAGAAGAAGCCGTCGACGTCTGAATTATTGGATTGGTTGAAACTGATCTTGGCCGAGGATCTGCCAGAAACGGTTTTAAGCGAGCGTGATCCGCGCAAAGCCATCCCGCCGCTTCATGGCGCCCTCCTTAAAAACGAACAAGACGTGCATTTGTTCGAGCGCCTTGCCTTTCTATCGCGGCGTGACGGTTCTTAAGTATTCGCGTTTTAATAGGGCCGTTAAAGCCGTTTTATGAAAGCCATCGCGCGTCGCCCTGACTAAACGAGCCGTCTCTCATCCTGCGATCTACGAGACCTCCGAGGTGCTGCAGAAATGCACAGGCTAGCGCGCGAACGGGCGTTGTCGCTTCCGGACCGACATACATCTGCGTGGCGCCCGGCCGCTTGGGTAACGTCGCCCGCACGCGAGCGGTATGTTGCAAAATTACCGCAATCTTTGGCCTATTTTCCAAGGGCCTAGTCAATTCTCCCCATTTTTCTTGCGAGCTATTCTCAAAAATGTCACGACCTCCTCGCGCGACTGAATGTCATTAGCAGGACCGTCGCGCCAACCTGTCAGAAACATTCAAATTTGGCTTGGGGCGAAAAATGAAAGTTCTCTTGAATTCCGTATCTTTGGCGGCAGTCCTTGCGATAACGGCCAACGGGGCCCATGCGCAGGAAGCAACTGCAGGCCGCGACGCCATCATCGTTACCGGACAAAAGATCGATCGGTCGCTTCAGGACACCTTTGACAGTGTATCCGTGACGACAATCGAAGAAATTGAAGAGAACAACTTCGTCGATATTTACGACATCATCAATCAAACAGCTAATGTTACGGGCTCATCAGGCGACCGCGGCTTTGCCATTCGCGGACTGCGCAATGTGGGTGCGCTTTCTGGCGATCAGACAAGCAACACGTCAGCGTTTTACATTGACGGCGTTTTCATCCCGACCGCGATCTTCTCATCAAGCGCCATCAATTTGTGGGACATTCAAAGCGTCGAAATTTTCCGTGGGCCGCAATCCACCATTCAAGGGCGCAACGCGCTTATCGGCGCCATCTCTATGCGCAGCGTCGATCCTGGCAATGAATTCGCCGCGCGGGGACAGCTCTCTTACGCGCAGTACGATACATTCCGCGGTTCTTTAGCGGCGACGCTGCCAATCGCAGAAGACCAAATTTCTTTGCGTGTTTCGGGGGATTATTCAGAGTCGCGCGGCTTCAACACAAACTCGGTTTTGAACACCGATGACGGCGACAGATCGGACACGCTGAATTTGCGCGCGAAATTCCTGATTACGCCGGAAGCGCTCCCGGGTTTCACGGCAAGGATTGGAGCAACCTACCTTGAGAGCTCCCAGGGCGAAAACCGCATTGAGACCATAGACTGGCCGAACAGACGAGAGTCCGTTCAGAATGTTGAAGATCGGGAGGACAATGAAGCGACGATCCTGTCGGCTGAACTCGACTACGACATAACGGATAACCTTTCCGTCACGAGCATGACGTCTTACATCGATAGCAACGGCGAATTGCTTTTCGATACAGACAATCTGGCGATCGGCACCGACATGCCGGGCTCAACGATCCGCGAAGACGAAGTCTTCACCCAAGAACTACGCTTCAACTATTCAAGTGATCGCTTCGAGGCTGTTTTTGGCGGCTACTTCTTCTCAAGCGAGAGCGTGTTCGACAATGGCAGCTTTTCGCTGGTGGGCACAGATTTCGCATTCCCGGACGCGGGAACGCTTGCCGGCCTACTTTTCATGACGCCAACGCCAAACCTGATGCAAATTGGCGAAGCCCAAGGCATCCGCGATGTCATTGTCGCAACCTATCCGTTCTTTGAAATTGGCCTCACAAGCGATCGCGTCAACGAGATCAAAAACTACGCCGCATTTGGCGAGGTGACGTACAACGCGACGGACAAGTTATCGCTAACGCTCGGTTTGCGATACGATATTGAAGATATTGACCAGAACTCCGCCGCCAGCCAGTTGCCCTTGCCGGTTGAACCGCTGCCTGCGACGTCGTTGCTCAACGTTACGGTCAACAATGTCGTCGCGACTGTGTCTAGCACATTTACGAACTCTTTTGATTTGAATGCGGACAATGATTTTGAAGCCTTCCTGCCGAAAGCAGTTGTGGCTTATGATTGGACGGAGAACTTCTCCACAAGCTTCAGCTATCAGCGCGCCTATCGGGCGGGTGGTTTGTCGGTCAACAATTTCCGCGCCGCCCTTGCTGAAGATACAGATATGGACGGCACGATTACACAGGATGAGCTTGCCGCCCAAGGCATCGTCAACGCCTTCGATCCTGAATTCACCAATAACTTTGAGATCGGCTTACGGTCTCAGTGGCTTGACAACCGCCTCACCGTCAATGCGAACCTCTTTCATATTCGCTACAATGACCAGCAGATCAATTCTCAGCTGAGTTCGAACCCGTTAGATACGCTGACGGACAATGTCGGGGCATCGGAACTGACAGGCTTTGAAGTTGAAGCGTTCGCCGACCCAATGGATAACTTCCAGCTCTACGCCAACTTAGGCTACACGGAAACCGAGTTTACTGAAGACAGCAGTTTGTCTGCTGAGAATTTGGCCGGGTTGGAGTTCTCTTTTGCGCCCAAATGGACAGCCGGTTTCGGCGGACGATACACGCTAAACAATGGACTGTTTGCGAACATTCGGACCCGCTATGTGGGCGAGTCTTTTGCCAGCATCACGAATGAACCCAACGAAATAAACGACAGTCACTTCATTGTTGATACGATCTTCGGATATCAACAGGACAACTTTGGCGTTGAGTTTTTCGTAAACAACCTCTTCGATGAAGAGTACCTGACGCGAAATTTTGGCACGCCGGGTAACGGATCGATCAATGTCGCGGGCGCGCCGCGCGTGATTGGCGGCAGGGTGACCTTCAACTACTAGTCTTGGGGTAAGGGAACGGCGGCGGGCCGGCGTGTCAGCTGCCGGCTTGCCATCCCCCCCCAAGACGTGTTGGCCAAACTAGTCGCCACCGCCAGCACAAGGCGCAGATGCATTCGCGGCATCGTTCTCACCCGATCAGTGACAATCATATCGCGCGCCCAGTTCGCCAAAGGACGCCGGCGCGAGAGCGCCCTTCCCACGCTTCGTAAAAGCCCTTAAGCTGCGCGACAGTGTAAGGGGAGTTGGGGAATGCTGGGGATGGAAGGTTTTTGGGGCGCGCTGCCCATTTTGCTCATTGTGCTTTTCTTCGTCTTCCGGGCGGCGTCAAACCGCCAGCGCCATGCAGAGCTTGTCACCAATTTCTCGCGGATCCAAAAAAAGCGGAACAGCCGCATCATTGCGATCGTCCACCGCCAAGAGCCAATGGGCCTACTTGGGATTGCGCAGCTCCGCTACATCGATCTGAATGACGCAGAGGATGTTCTGGAGGCCATTCGCGCCACGCCCCCCGAAAAATCACTCGAGTTTGTCTTGCACACCCCCGGCGGGCTCGTGTTGCCAGCGCTGCAGATCGCTCGCGCCATCAAAGCGCATCCGGGCCCCACGCGCGTTTTCGTCCCTCACTATGCCATGTCGGGGGGCACGCTCATTGCGCTTGCCGCTGACGAAATCGTCCTAACTGACCACGCCGTCTTGGGACCGATCGACCCGCAAATCGGCGGCCTTCCCGCCGCCTCCGTTGTGCGCGTCGCCCAAGAAAAACCTATTCAGAATACAGATGATTATACCTTGGTGTTAGCCGATATTGGCGTCATGGCCATCAATCAATTGCAAAGCGCCGCTCGGGAGCTGTTGTCCGGCACCGTCTCCGATAACGCCGCCATCGCGATCGCGGAGCAGTTATCGTCAGGCCGATGGACCCATGATTATCCAATAGACTACAACCATGCGCGCGAGCTGGGCCTGAATGTCTCCCGGGAAATGCCCATAGAGATGATGCAGCTTATGGCGCTGTTCCCCGAAGCTGTTCGCCGTTCACCAAGCGTTCGTTATCTTTCAGAAGAAGCCCGCCGCCGCGAGTCACAAAACGCACCCGCCGCGTCCCCCGCCAAAGTTACGATGACCGGGTTTGAGCCCATGCCCGGCTCGCGCCAATTCAGCTTTGGCCCGTGGAACCCGAAAGATCTGCAAAGGCCAGATCCAGACGCCAAAGACAAGCCAGTCTGGCGTCGCGGCGACAACTAGGCGCCAGAGCATAAAGATGCTCCGGCCCCAGTCCCTTTACTAACCGTCAGACGGCGCAGCATCCGCAACTGTGCGGAAACCAATATGAGATGTCGCTAAAAACGCGTCTTGGGGCTGTCGTGATTGCGCGCGATAGCGTCGGCAGAAATTCTCTGCGCATAAATGCGAACCGCCTTTAATCACATTCAACGCCACGCCAGGTTGAACGGGATCATAGCCGTCAGGATAAACGGCCGTCAGCGTCTCATTGTCATGGGACGGATAATAGGGGCTCGTAGTTAGCTCCCAGACGTTCCCCATCATATCAAAAACGCCTCGACTGTTTGGCTGGAAGCAACCCACGGGACTCGCGCCTGAATACCCATCGCTTTGCGTATCCACGAATGGAAAAAACCCTTGCCATGTATTGGCCTCCGGCGGGGGCGCGCCTAGCGCTGGGGCCAACGCGCCTTCGGCCGCCGCGTATTCCCATTCGGCCTCGCTCGGCAATCGCCGCCCTTTCCACGCGGCGTAAGCGGCCGCATCCTCAATGGCGATATGCACAACCGGATGATTGTCTTTGCCGGTTATGGACGAACCCGGCCCTTCGGGCGCGCGCCAATAGGCCCCTTCGATAAATCGCCACCAGGTTGCCGGGCTCGCATTCTCATTAGATAAGGGCGGCACAAACACAACGGACCCCGCTCGGCGCATTTCATCAGGAAGATCGGCGAAACTCTCTTCGGCCAACCCACGCTCGGCGCGCGTGACATAGCCTGTGGCGGAAACGAATTCTGCAAACTGCGCGTTCGTGACCTCCGTCGCATCAATCCAGAAATCACCAACGCCCGCATCAACAACAGGCCGCTCCTCTGGATAGAAAGAGTCATCGCCCATTTTGAAGGGGCCGCCCGCAACATAGACGCTCTCGCCAATGGGTGCGCTGTTGCACGCCGAGTCCTTGGCCGCGTCCCTGGCCGCGCCGACGGCTGAATCATCCTCGCTCGACCCAGGCGCGCAAGCCGCCGCTGCGCAAAACAGCGCGACGATGCTAATTGAAAAAACTCGATGGGCCATTCCCGTCCCTGTTGCGGCAAACACTTGGGGCCAGCCTAGCGCAACTTGCCGTTCATACAAATCCGACCCTGCGAAGAGTCCGACCCAGGTCTTTCGAGTCTATGCGTAGGGGAACGCGTATGGCGGCGAGAAAAAAACCTTTGGACGAAAAGGACGCTTAATGCGTCTAAATTTCGCCCGTGATCAGCTCCCAGAGCTTAGAACTGAAATCCGCTGCGGATCAAAAACGTGGTGAGGTCTTCTATCGCTTCGTCGTCAAAGGTCTGATGAAGCAGGCTAAGATCGACGGCGCCGAAGGGGCCGGCATTGAGGCGGTAGCCGGCCTCGATGTCTACAGGCCGGGCCGTGTTTGCGAGCGAGGTCGTCAGGCTCGAAAAGATAAGGCTGTCGCTCGAGGCGTCGTAGTCAGTAGGTAATGTCACCCGCAGCGATCCAGCGTCGACATGCAGGGGCTGGCTGACCCCAAGCCAAAATGCGTCGCCCGTGTTGAAAAGATCATCGCGCGCCAAGGCCACCGAAAACTGCGAAGATGTCAGATCAGAAATCTCATCTACGAACCCGCCAAGGCCGGTGGTGTCGGCAAAGGTGAACCCTGTAGCGTAGCGCCCTTTCAGGCGCCACTTCGGATGGAGCTGCAAATCCGTTTCAAAGGCGCTGTAAACGGTCGAGGCCACAGCCGCATCGCCAAAGGTTGCGTTGAGGATCGAGCCGGTCTCTCGCCGTAAACCTTGTTCGAAACGAATAGTCCCCTGAGGTAGAGCGAAATTGATGCCGGCGCGAATGGAGGCCGCATTCTTTTCTGAAAATTCAGTACGGGGATTGAAGATGAGATCGTCGCTGTCGTCTTCGGTAAGATCCACGCGCGATACGAGAAAGTCCGCTGTCATTCCCTCGCCCAACGGCGTTGTCATCATCGCGGTAATCGCGTTCGACGCGTCAGGAAGGTATGAGTCTGTAAAGGCGCTGCGCCCAATGAACGGCGTCGCGCGCGCGCGAACGCCCATGCGATCAACTGAGCGCGCGTCAAACCCTTGCGCAATAGTAAGCGAGCCGATGTCGCCCATATCCTGCGTCAGCGATACGGAAATCGACTCTTCCACCAATTCATCGCGAATGCGCGCGTTATCGAAGGCCGCCGCCTTAAAGGCTGCAAAATCGGAGAACGTTCGATCACGCGAGGTTAAACGCATGCGCGCATAAAGGTTTGGCGCAATCTCGCGTGTCGCATAGTCAAAGCGGTTGAAGGGACTGTAGGCGCTTTCAAGATCAAACCGTTCGGGACCAATGGAATAAACGGTCGCACCAAGGTTAGCGCGATAGTCGCGACCATACTGGTCGAGCACGACGATATCGCCGAGTTCGCTCAGATCGACGCCGAACGCGGAAGAAAGCGTGGTCGAAAATCCGGAGAAGAGATTGGTGGCTCCGGACGCCGATGTCGTCGTCACAGCGCCACTGGGCTGGACAGCCGCCTCGAGATCCAACAGCCCGCGTCCGTAAATCACGTCCGTACCCGGATCGCCCAAATCTTCCGCGCTGTCTAACAAAATATCGACCACCTCTTGCGCAGAGAGTTGCGGCCACAAATCGCGGATCAATGCCGCAGCGCCCGCCACATGGGGCGTCGCCGCGCTTGTGCCGGAAAAGAAGTCAAGCTCGCCCGGCGCATTCCCCACGCGGGTCGTCAGAATGAAATTGCCAGGGGCCACCAGAAAGACGTCAGCCGCTTCGCCAGCTCGGTTCGAATAAGACGCAATCGTATTGAACTCGTCGACCGCGCCAACAACGATCGTCGCCCGGGGGCCGATCACATCGACCGCACCCAACGCAGAGAGTTGCGGAGACGCGCCGCTGTCGTTACCGGCGGCCACGGCGGTGACAATGTCGCCCGCAGCGGTCATTTGAAATATCTGCCGAAAGTCTGATCGCGCGCCGGTCTCATCGGACCCGAGCGAGAAGTTCAAAACATCAGCGCCGATCGCGATCGATCTGTCCACGCCTTCAGCAATAGCAGCGCCCAAAATTGTTTCTGTGTCGGCCTCATCGTCTGCGCGGAAAATGAGCAACTCGACTTCCGGCGCGACGCCATGGACGCCCACGTCATCGCGCGCCGCGCCAATAATACTGGCCACGGGCGTGCCGTGATCGTCACTATCCTGCAGATCAGGACCACCGGGGCGCTGTTGGCTTATGGGCACGACGCCGGGGCCCACAAGGTCCGCGCTTGACGGGTGAATACGGCCGTCAAATTCTGGATTGTTGAGATCAATGCCTGTGTCGATGATGGAGACGACAACACCGTCTCCCGAGGCGCCCGCATTATAGGCTTCCAGAGCGTTTATCTGCCCAAGCGCGTCCTGTGCGCGGTATTCGGCGGTATTAAAATCAGGCGGAGGCGTCGGATCCGGGACAGGATCTGGGTCCGGATCCGGATTAACCGCCATAGACCCAGAAGCAGGCGGCGGCGTACCGCCGGAGGCCGCACAAGCGACCGCCGATGCGCTCAACAGCGCCATCGCTCCTATTCGCGTCAGCACACTCACTTGATTGCTCATCGTTAACGACCCGACGCGGAACCTAAAAACTAAACCCTAACAAAATCGAAATCATTGAAAGGGTCGGATCCGCCGCTACTCCCCGTGACCTATAATTAACAACGTCTTAACGACGCCTTTCTTCCGCGCGGTCTTAGCGCCCGAATTTGCGCGACGCTGGGAAACCGCGCGGAGCGATCCTCCCTGCTTGGGCGCGCTTGCCCACATAGTCTTTCCACTCTTCGATCGTTTGTGTTCGCCCAGCCCGATCCGTCCAGGTCAGTCCGTCTTTTGCAGAAAAGATCTTCGCGTCAGAAAGGCCGCCCTTCTGGAACTTCTGCAGGACAACACCCTTCCCCCGCGCCATTTGCGGCAGCTCCTCCGCTGGGAAAACCAAGAATTTCTTGTTGTCACCGACGCACGCAATCATGTCGCCTTCGGCCTCCCGACACACGGCCGCTTCAGCACCGTTTGGCGGGTTCAAGACTTGCTTGCCCTTGCGCGTATTGGAAAGAATATCTTCTTCCTGAACGATAAATCCGTGTCCAGACGATGATGCAACTAAGAACGCGCGCTCGCCCTTGTGCAGAAAGGCCGAGACAATCGTATCGTCATTGCCCAGATCAACGATCAACCGAATGGGTTCGCCGTGACCGCGCCCGCCCGGCAGCGAGGCTACGTCAAGGGCGAAGAATTTTCCGTTGGTGGCGAAGAGGATCAGCTTTTCGTTGGTGAGCGCATGGATGATGAAGCCCTCACGGTCGCCATCTTTATATTTAACGGATTTTGCATCTTCCACGTGGCCCTTGAGCGCCCGCACCCAGCCCTTTTCCGAAATGACGATCGTTACCGGTTCTTTTTCGACCAAGATATCAATATCGATTTCGTCAATCTGCGGCGCATCGGCGATTTCTGTCCGCCGTCGACCCAATTCGCTCTTCGGATCGAAATGCTTGCGAACATCGCGCAGCTGTCCGTCGATTGTCTTCCACTGCGCATCTTCAGATTTTAACAATGCGCGCAGTTGTTTTTGTTCCGCCTTCAAAGCCTTGTGCTCTGCTTTGATTTCCATCTCTTCGAGTTTGCGCAGGGACCGCAGGCGCATATTTAGAATTGCTTCCGCCTGGGTGTCGCTCAAAGAAAACGTCTTTATGAGTTCGGCCTTGGGTTCATCCTCATACCGAATGATCCGGATGACCTCATCGAGATTGAGATAGGCGATCAGGAACCCATCGAGAATTTCAAGCCGCCGGGCGATTTTATCGAGCCGGTGTTTGGTGCGTCGGACCAAAACGTCTTTGCGGTGATCAAGATAAGATCGAAGCGCATCGCGCAGTCCCATGACGCGCGGCGCGCCGTCCGCGCCAAGGACATTCATATTCAGTGAAAATCGCGTCTCAAGATCAGTAAGCCGGAACACGGGCTCCATAAGCGCGGCGGCGTCGATAGAACCCGAACGCGGCTCTAGGATAAGACGGACATCTTCCGCACTTTCATCGCGCACATCAGAAATACCGGGGAGTTTTTTAGTCTGGATGAGTTCTGCGATGCGCTCGACGAGTTTAGACTTTTGAACCTGGTACGGTGTCTGCGTAATAACAATCTGATACCGGCCGCGTCCCAGATCTTCGGTCTCCCAACGCGCCCGGGTGCGAAAACCGCCGCGACCGGTCGCATAGGCTTCTTCCATGGACGCCGCGTCTTCAACGCACACCCCGCCTGTGGGAAAGTCCGGCCCTTTGACGTATTTCATCAGTGTTTCAGTACGGGCGTTCGGCGATTTGATAAGATGCAGCGACGCATCAATCAGCTCGCTCACATTGTGCGGCGGAATGGACGTGGCCATGCCAACCGCAATGCCCGCCGCGCCATTTGCCAAGAGATTGGGAAACGCCGCTGGCAAAACGGCGGGCTCACTATCCTCGCCGTCATAGGTCTCACGAAAATCGACCGCATCCTCGTCAATGCCCTCAAGGAGCAATTGCGCTGCTTTGGTAAGCCGACTTTCGGTGTAGCGCATAGCGGCCGCGTTATCGCCATCGATATTGCCGAAATTGCCTTGGCCATCGATCAGCGGCACGCGCACGGAAAAATCCTGCACCAAACGCACCATGGCGTCGTAAATCGCTTGATCGCCATGGGGATGGAAATTCCCCATCACTTCGCCGACAACCTTCGCTGATTTTTTGAACCCGCCTTCGGCCGTCAACCGCATTTGCCGCATCGCATACAAAATGCGCCGATGGACAGGTTTCAGCCCGTCGCGGACATCTGGCAGCGCGCGAGAGGTGATGGTGGAAAGCGCATAGGCCAGATAGCGCCGCGATAAAGCCTCGTCGAACGGTTCGAGCGCAATCTCTTCAGGACGGGGTTGAGGGGCGGACCGTTTTCCGGTCTTCGATTTGGCCATGTCGTTTCGTTTATCAGAGTCGTCTGCAGATCAAACTGGTCAGATTGTCATTGTTTCGTCAAGGTCGTTTCGAGAACGCAAAAGTTCCACAATGTGGCGGCGCGCATCGGGCAATTGCTTGTCCGAAAGATGGAGAATCCTGGTTTCGATAAACACCCCAGTGGTTTTGAGCGCGTCCAGGGCCTCTTTGAGCGTTGACTCGCCGGGCTCTCCTCGAAGAAACGCCGGCAGGGGCAATAATCGGTCGTGATATGGCGCGCCGGCTTCGGCGGACACCGCCCGCGCTGACTTTGGCGATACGTAAATGAGGTTCTCGGTGCTCCCGGTCGCGGCGCACCGATCGAGCGACAACGCAAAGCCAAGCTCGGCCAACAGCCCCAACTCCCAGCGCGCCATCAGCGCAGGCCAAACGTCAACGTCGCTCAAATTCTCTAACAGCACCGTCATTGCGGCATAGGCAGCCGGATGCGCTTCGCGCTCTGGCAAGCAATGAAAGGCGACGGCGGCCGCAGCCGCCAGTCCCGCAAGCGCAAGGCGCTCCTGCATCAACTCGCCAGCGCGTGCGCGCGTCAACTCCAGCGAAAAATGCCCGAGGCTGTCGTCATTGCGGGCTTTCCACGCCAACGCCACTTCATTGCCGGCTTGGAGCACGGGCGTCATGCGGCGGCCTTGACCGCCATAAACCAAGCCCGCCCATCGACCATGGGTCTCTGTAAACGCATGAACGATCGCATGAGTTTCCCCATGGGCGCGTGCGTCCAAAATGATCCCGCGATCAGAAAATTCCATCCGTTTATGAGTGCTCGGCGCCGATACCGGAAGTCAAGCGGACCTTACGCAGCCAATTTGAACAAGCGCTGGATGCGGCCCTCAAGAATTGGCGCCCGCAGCGGCGGCGCATCGGCAAATTGCGCGGCGATTGCAGACTTGGGACTCAAGGTGACACCCACGACATAATCGATCTGGGTTTTGTCGCGAAGCATAACCGCGCGTTTTGAGAGCAGCGCAGCGAGCGCCGTTTTCACCATTGCGTGGCCGAACCAACTACCCGGGCAAACACGGGGCCCGGCGGAAAAGGCGGTCATCTCGTAAGGGTCACGGCGATGATCAATCCAACGGTCCGGATTAAACCGAGCCGGATCTGAAAAAACACGCGGATCGCGGTTTGTTAAAAATGGGCTCAACACCACGCGCGTGAGCCGCGGCGCCGGCGCGCC
>JBCDBM010000083.1:0-13744 GCA_039183665.1 Pseudomonadota bacterium
AACAAATTCGCCGTGATTGACGGTTTCGTCCGCTACTCTGCTGGGCCCAGTGAACCATCGCCGACCCGAGGCTGCTGTTCGCCCGTCCAGGCCCAGCGATAGAACCGGGCGATATCTGCGCCGACCGCGTACATACACGGCACAAAGATGAGCGTGACGAAAGTCGCGAAGAATATGCCCCATGCAAGCGAGACAATGGTTGGCATGAGGAATTGGCCGTCCGTCGATGTCTCGAACATGATTGGCAACAAGCCGATAAAGGTCGTTAAAGAGGTCAGAATAATTGGGCGGAAACGCGAAACACCGGCGTCCACTAACGCCTGAAAGGCGCCAACGCCCTCAGCGCGGAATCTGTTGACGCGGTCTATCAGAACGAGATTGTCATTGACGACCACGCCTGCCGCGGCGCCCACGCCAAAGAATGAGAACATGGCGAAGTCGATGCCGTGCACTACATGGCCGAAAGTCGCCCCCATAAAGCCGAAGGGGATCGCGGTCATAACAAGCAGGGGTTGCCAGTAGGAGCTAAAGGCGATTGCCAACAGCATGTAGATGGCGAAAAAGGCTGTGGCGTAAAGCGGGATGAGCCTGCTCATAAATTCGGCTTGCTGCTCTTCATCGCCACGCTTTTTGAGATCCACGCCGGGATTGCGCTCACGCCACTCCGGCGCAATTTCCTGTTGGAATTTTTGCTGCAACGCCGCCAAGTCGGTAGATCGCGTTACGTCGCCCGAAACGATCGCCGATCGCTTTCGGTCTCGTCGTTCGATTTTGTCGAAGGTTGGCGCGAAGTTGACTTGCGCGACCGCCGCTAACGGCACCTCTCTGCCATCGGCGGTTCGGATGCGCATCTGATCAATTGTCGTAAGCGACTGGCGATCCGCCGCAGGGTAACGCACCATCACGCGCACATCCTGGCCATCTCGTGGCAAGCGCTGCACTTCGTCGCCGTAATAGGCTTGACGCACCTGCCGCGAAACTTCGCCGAGGGTCAGGCCGAAGCGTTGCGCATCCGGCTTGAGGCTCAGCTGCAGTTCAGGCGTTTCCGACTGCAAATTGTTTTGCACGTCATACACGCCGTCCAGCGTTTTCAGAATATTACTCAGATCGAGCGTCGCAATGCGCAGGGCTTCGAGGTCGTTCGACTCAACGCCATAGGTGATGCCGGCGAAATCCATCCCGAATGTATAGCTTACTGAAATTTCCTCCGCGTCGGGAATTTCGCCGATATACTCCCGAAACTGTTCTGAAAGTTCCTTGGTGGACTCATCCCTATATTGCGAACCCACCACATTGACGAAGGCGCCGATCTCGTTCTCTTCGGCTAAAACGAACGCCCCTTCGATCGAGCTATCGCCATTTGCGTCTTGCTTATCTAAGCGGAACTGCTCGGCTTTGTCTTCGAGTTGGTAGTAAAGCTGCTGAACGCGAGAAAAACTCGTTCCATCCGGCATGATAATCTCTACACGGATGGTATCGGATTGCACTTCAGGCATAAAGCGGAATGTTATCCACCCTTGCGTCAAGAGCGCCGTCGCGAACGTAAATGCGAGGATGAAGAACGCGACCGTGTAATATCGGAACTGTAGGGCGCGTTTGATCAGCGGCTGATATCGATTACGGGCGAAATCCACGATCCCGTCAGCAAAAAAAGACTGTATTCGGCTGAAACGACCGGTTTGTCGCGACTTGCTCAGATGAGACAGGTGGGCTGGAAGAATCATGAAGGATTCGACCAACGAAAAGATCAGCGCAAAGCTTATTGTGAGCGCAAGCCCTTTCGTCATTTCCGAGCTGTCGCCGCCAATGAAAAGCCACGGCGCAAAGGCAATGATCGTCGTCAGCACCGCAAAAATCACTGGTTTGGCGACCAGCTGCGTACCGAGGATTGCGGCGTCCAACCCCTCGATCCCTTTCTCCGTTTGATTGTGAATACTCTCGCCGACGATGATTGCGTCGTCGACGACAATGCCAATCACCAACAAAAAGGCGAAAAGGGTCATCATATTGAGCGACACGCCCGTGGCGGGCATGAAGATGAACGCGCCGGCAAACGAAATTGCGATCCCAACGGTAACCCAAAGCGCCACAGCAGGACGCAAAAAGAGGTTGAGCAATACTAGAACGAGGATCAAACCGATGACCGCGTTCGAACTGACAAGGTCCATGCGCCCGTTATAGGCGTCGGCGCTGTCCTGCCAGATATTCAAAAAAGCCTTGCCGTCGAGCTCGGCGTTCTTTTGGTCAACCCAATCGTTGACCGCCTTTGACATCTCCAGAACGTTCACGACCTCAGGCGCGTTGACAATAATTGTGATGGCGTTTTGCCGGTTTAAGCGCCGGATCACCTTGGCTTCTTCGAAACCGTCCGTCACCGTCGCAATATCCCCGATACGTAAGATAGAGCCGTCCTGGGATTGGCGGACAATGATGCGTTCAAATTCTTCAGGCGTATCCGCCAGGGAGCGGGTGGCGACGGTAATATTACCGGTGTCTGTCCGCACCTGACCCGCCGACGCGTTCAAAGACGACTGCTGAACGGCGCGCGTGATATCATCAAAGGTCAATTCGTATTGTCGCAGGGTTTCCTCTGATACCTCAATGGACAATTCTGCTTGGCGCTCACCCCACATGGTCACGTTTGGGGAGCCATTGGGTAATTGCGCAAGCTCATTGCGATACGTCAGCGCCAAATCGTTCAGTTCGCCTTCGGTAAGGTCGCCGTAAAGGGCCATGAAAATGCCCGAGCCTTCAAACTCGTGGGCTGCCGTTTCTATGACAATCGGCGGCTCAGCCTCGCGCGGTAGCGTGGCGATGCCGTCGACGCGCGCCTTCAGGCGACTGAGAAACAGCGTTTGATCCGTTTCGATTTCGGTTTCGATAACGATAATGGCGCGGTCTTCTCGCGCGGTTGAATTGATGTGCTTGATGCCGTCAATGTCCGCGATCGCTTCTTCCACGCGAAGTACAATTTGCTCTTCCACCTCGACCGGAGACGCACCGAGCCAAGTGACATAAACCGTGGCCCCGTTGCGCGGCGCAGATGGGAAGACTTCGCGTTCCAAACTGAAAAATGCGGCGATGCCCGTGATAAAGATCCCCACCATGAGGAGATTGGCGGCAACAGTGTTGCGCGCCCACCAAGTAATAATGCCGTTCATAGACTTTCTCCGGAGCGGTTCGCGCCGCTGTTGGCAATGGCGCTGTCATTATCGGCCCCCTCAACAGACGTCCTTGCGGCGGGGATAATGAGATCTCCCGGCTGCGCGCCGCGAAGGGGCGAGGCGGCGACGCGTTCTCCGTTTTTGACGCCGCCGGCGAGGGTGACGGTGTCTCGCGTGGTCGAGGCGACATAGACCTCTCTGCGCTCGAGACGATCGTCCTTGTCGATTATGTAAATCTCGTTTTGACCATAGAGGACCGACCGGGGCAGCGTCACCGCGGCGTCGACCTGTCGGCCGTCTATTTCGGCGGTGACAAACAGGCCCATGACGAGCGGTTCATCAGCGGCGGTTGAGACATAGGGGTTTTCTACGACTGCAATCGCGCCGATTTGGCGCGTAGCCGGATCAATGGCGCCTTCCGTGCGCGCGATGCGTCCTTCCCAATACCGTTCCTGGCCTGCGACGATGGCGCTTAGCAGCACCCGCGGTCCTGCGCTGTCTTCAGATTCCACGAAGGCGATGGGCAACCCAAGTTTCGCCAGGTCGCTATCCGTGAGCGGCAACCGAATTTCGGCAATATCTGTGGCGAAGATGCGCCCGAGTTGCGCGCCAGGAGAAACATACTGCCCGACGCCGGCGATCCGGTCACGCACGCGCCCTTCGAACGGCGCGCGGATTTCTGTCCGCGCCAGGTTCAGCATCGCGAATTCATAATCGGCCTGCGCCGCCTCAAAATTCGCGCGCGCTTGCGCCAGCTGCGGCAACCGCAACGTCAATTCGCTTGGCGAGTCATCAAATCCAAGTTCTGCAAAGTCGCGCTCCGCAAGATCCGCTTCCGCTTGTTCGAGGCGCAGCGCTTCTTCTGCTTGTGCGACGCGTGCTTTGGCCGATGCCGCACGCGCGCGATAGTCGGTGTCTTCGATCTTGATAAGGAGATCGTCTTTTTGGAAGGCGCCGCCGTCAACAAAGGCGTCTGCGGTCTCGATAACCCGGCCCGCGACCTGCGCCGTCAGGTTAATGTCCGTCCGCGGCCGGACCTCGCCCGTCGCGCTGACTTTAAGCTTCGCTGACGCCGTTTCGGCCGTTATGTAGAGCACGGTCGGCGGCGGAATTTCTACTTCGCGTCTTTCAATCTCCGGCCGTAACTGTCCCATGCCGAATATTAAGACAAAGCCGCCGATCAGAATGCCAGCCGTGCCGGCGATGGTTTTCAATTTGCGGTTCACGTTAAACCACTCCCGTCATGACTCTAACGCAGCGACAGGCGTTTCGGATCTAAAATCGCCGCCGATGGCGAGATAGAGTTGCACCCGGTTCGCAACCCGCTGGCGCTGTGCTGCTATATATTGGCTTTCATTCGAAATTCGACGCGTCTGGGCGTCCAGAAGATTAAAAATCGAGGCGGCGCCGCTGGCGTACCGCCTTTCGGTCAACTTCTCGGCCGCTGCGGCTTCTTCAAAGGCAACTTTTAGCGCGGCCTCACGGTCGGCAAGGAAATCCTCGGCCGCTAACGCCGTTTCGGCCTCCTCGAAGGCGGTGAGCACGATTTGAGCGTAATCGAACACGGCGGCCTGCGCGCTGGCGCGCGCGCCGCGCGCATTGGCCAGCAACCTGCCGCCAGCAAAGATGGGTTGCGTCAATCCAGCGGCGATACTGCCCGCCAAGCGCTCGGGATCGATAAGATCGGCGATATTGGGCCCTGACGTGCTCACTTGGGTTGTCAGCGTGATTTGCGGCAAAAGCTCCTTGCGCGCGACACGGGCGCGCAAGCCAGCAGCCTCCATCCGCGCTTCTGCCGCCAAGATGTCCGGCCGGCGCACGAGCAGATCGCTGGGCGCGCCGGCGCCTTCAAGGCTCGGCAACGCCGGCAACGATGCGGCTGCTTCTATTTCCGCCGCCGGATACCGTCCAAGCAGAACTTCCAGCAACCGCGCGGCTTCAGATTCGAGCTGCTTGGCTTGGGCCAGGGCGGCCTGGCTATTCGCCAGCGCTGATCGAGACAGCCGCAAATCAAGGCTCGACGATAGACCGCGTTGATAGCGACGTTCGGTTACGGCGAGCGAACTTGTGCGTGCGTCCACGTCGCGCGTCGCCAACTCCCGTTGTTGTCGCGTCTCAATGAGGGAAAACCATGCTTGGGCGACGCGGCCGGCGATGGACAGGCGGGCTCCGTAATAGTTAGCTTCCGCTGCGAGCGCGTCATTGATCGCCGCTTTATGGGAGTCGCGCAGCCTGCGCCACACATCCACTTCCCAGCCCAATTGGCCGCCCAACGAAAAGTCGTTGATGTAAAGCCGACCGGTGGAACCGCCGCCGGCCTCGACCGAGGCCGCGTCGCCGTCAGCTTGACCCTGGGCATTGCCGCTTTGAGCGGCCACCGCCGGGTTGGCGACAATCGCGCTGCGCGAACTGTTAAATGATCCATTGAGGGTGGGCAGGCGAGCGCCCAGGGCCGCCGCTGCCAACGCGTTCGCCCGGTCCAAATCCGAAGCGAAGCGGAGAAGGTCATTGTTTTGCGCAATCGCCTCTTCAATGAGGGCGTCGAGCGCATCGTCCTCAAAGGCCGCGACCCAATCGCGAACAGGTTCAGCGCCAAATTCCGATTGCGCGGTCCATGCAGCTGGCGGATCCTCCAGCTGGCCCGCTAGGAGCTCTTTATCGACCGTAGAACACGCCGCCGTCAGCGCCATGCTCGCGCCGATCGCCGCAACTCTTATCGGTCTCGACGCACCCTTCCGATGGCCTCGCATCAGGTCTTCTCTCCAATTGAAATCACAGTCGCCGCTCGCACCCATCTGCGCGATCGTCCAAGGTCGCATTTGAGCACGAGCTTTGTACGGTTGGCGCGCCTAAATCCGTCTAAATTTAAGGCGAATTATAGCCTATGCATTCTAACATCATCGTTACTTATGGAAAAATGTGTCCGAAATCGCGCGTCGCGGGAGCCCCAGCGCCCGAGCGCAACGATAGCGGTTCGATAAGCTTTATTAATTGTTTCGCTTGAGTGGAGGCCACGCCCGGAATCGAACCGGGGTACACGGCTTTGCAGGCCGCTGCGTAACCACTCCGCCACGTGGCCGTGCGACGCCAGTTGCGTGCGCCGCGGCCAGCCCTCATAGCGCGAGCGATGAAGCGGGTCAAAAGAAGTTTGAGATGATTTTTGCTTCTCTGACGACAGGCGCGCCGCATTGCCTGGCGAGGCGCTGCACGCTATGCCGCTAAGGGAGAAGACAACGGGGCCGACAATGGATTTCTTAGCCGCGCGCAAACAGATGCTGGAGAGCCAGGTCCGGGTCAACGATGTGACCGACCTTCGGCTCCAGCGCGCCCTCGCGGAAACCCCCCGTGAGTTGTTCCTTCCCAGCGAACTCCGAGAATTGGCCTATGTGGAGCGCGATATAGAATACGCGCCCAACCGCTGGCTTATGCGGGTCCGCGACTTCTCCAAGCTCATTGGGGTTGCGCGGCCGGACGAGGGCGAGCTGGTGCTCAATCTGTTCTGCGGCAGCGGGTATTCGGCAGCGATTCTGTCGCAACTGTCGGAGATGGTCGTTGCGGTCGAAAGCGACGAGGACCTCGTTCGAACTGCCGAAGAAAATCTCAATACGCTGGGTCTTAGCAATGCGGCTGTTATTGCCGGCGCGCCTGGCGAGGGCGCAGCGGCCCAGGGCCCATTCGATTTGATCATTATCGATGGCGTTGTGGAGCAAAACCCCGACGCCTTGATGTCGCAGCTTAAGGATGGGGGTCGTCTTGCAGCGATCGTTCGGGAAAACGGGGTTTCCCGAGGCGTTTTATTCCGCCGTGACGGCGACGTTTCTAGCCATAAGCCCTTTTTTGACGCGGGTACGAAAGCTGTATTGCCCGAATTTGCCGCTGAAAAGACGTTTGCGTTTTAGCAGCGTATTCGCAGTTTCCGCTGCGTGCGGGCCTTGAAACGGCCTATCGAAACCAGATTTGGATTTGGGGGACACACTGTATCCTCACCGGGCGATTCGGGCCCTGTAAGTTTTGCTGGAAGCGGCGCCGCTGGCGACGCGGAGGACATGACCGTGCGATTGTTTCGAGTTTCGATAGCGAGCGTTTCAGCGCTCTTTTGCGCCGTGCCGGCGACCCAAGCGGAAAACCTGACGGACGCGCTGGCGTTGGCTTATGCGACCAACCCTACCATTCGCGCAGAACGGGCGCGGCTTGATGCCACCGAAGAAGCAAGAGCCCAAGCGTGGGCTGGCGCGCTGCCGCAGATAACGGCCGGCGCCAATATCACAAAAAACGACAATAGCCAGACCGCGAGTTTTGGCGGCGCGCCGCAGGATATTTCTTCTGACTTTGAAACGCGTGCGGCGAGCGTCACTGGCGAGACGGCGGTATTTACGGGATTCCGGAATTTCAACGCGATCAAGCAGGCGGGCGCGCGCATCCGGGCCGGGGGCGCGCAGCTGGCCGCTACGGAGCAGCAAGTGCTGCGGGAAGTCGCGGATGCATACTTCAACGTTCAACGCACCATGGCGGTGTTCTCGTTAAACCAAAAAAACGTGGAGGTCCTGGCGCGTCAAAAAGAACTCGCGGATGTGCGTTTCGAGGTGGGGCAAATAACGCGTACGGACGTTGCCCAATCGCAAGCTCGCTTAGCCAATGCGCAAGCGAATTTTTCCGCCGCCCAAAGCGACCTGGCGATTGCCCGAGCAGAGTATGCGCGATTGGTCGGTCAGGCCCCGGCGGATTTAGATCCAGTCGAGGAGCTGCCTGAACTGCCGGAAAATAGAGAGTCGGCCTTAGCGCTGGCGGACCGTTTTGCGCCAGCGCTTATTGCCGCCCGGGAACAAAGCGAGGTGGCGCGTCGCCAAGTCTCTATCGCTCGTGGTGAGTTTAGTCCGACGATTTCAATAACCGCGGGGTATGAATACGCAGAAACGCCAAGTGCTTTTGTGGATAATTCTGAGAACTTTTCTTATGGCGCGCGCGCGTCCATGCCGATATTCCTCGGCGGCTTGAATTTCTCGCGCGTGCGCGAAGCAAAGGCGCAGCACCGGGCGGCGGAAATTGAAATTGCGGAAAGCGCGCGTCTAGTTGAAGCCAACGTCACCGCTGCTTGGGAGCGCATGATCGCGGCGCGCTCGGTTATTCGGTCTGCCGCAGCGTCCGTCGAAGCGAATGAGTTGGCGCTCGAAGGCGTGAAGCGTGAATCCGATGTGGGCTCGCGAACGACGCTAGACGTCTTGGACGCCGAACAAGAATTGCTTAATGCGCAAGTAACCTTAGTCAGCGCTGAAGCAGACTCCCGCTCTGCCGCATTCGCGCTTCTTGCAGCCACGGGACTGCTAACGCCCGAGGCCGTTGGCGTTGATGTCGATGAAAAGCACGGTTTTATTGAGTATTGATCTTAAGATAGATGAAACGAAACTCTTGATAACCAGAGCGAAGCGCCTGACAAAGTAAGCCCTCGTTAAGACGAGCCAGCAGAAATAATCGATCCTCGTAAGGGACGCCCGTTGATGGAAAACACGCAACCTGAGCCGAGCATGGAAGAGATCTTGGCGTCTATTCGCCGGATAATTTCCGAAGACGAAGCGCAAGACGGCGATGACGCCGCCGCCGCTTCCGGCCAGAGCACAGAGGCGGCGACGACTAAGTCTAAACCGCCCGCCCAGAAATCTGCTTCGAAATCGCCGCCGACCATGAAACCTGTCGAGCCTGCTCAAGGGGCGAAACAGGTTGAGGAACAGTCTCTTTCAAAAGAGAAGGACAGTGACATGACAGCGAAGAACACCGCCGAAATTTTGGAAGCCGTCGATGAAGATCCTATTCTCGATGCAACCGCCGCCGCCGCGGCCTCTGACGCCTTTGATGCGCTTTCGCAGAATGTGAAAGTCGACGCGGGCGACGGCCGGACGTTGGAGCAGCTTGTTGTCACGATGCTGCGTCCCATGGTCAAAGAATGGCTTGAGGCCAATTTGCCAGCGATTGTGGAAGACAAAGTCGAAGAAGAGGTGCGCCGATTAGCGCGCCGTCGCCGCTAAACGCGCGCCGCCTTCAGGTAGAATTCGAGCCGGCCGCGTTTGCGGTCGGCTTTTTTCGTTTTCTGGGGGATTGGGCCCGCAGGTGGATGCGGCGGCGGGCTCACTTGAGCGCAACGGGTGGCGGGGATAAACCCTGTTTCCGCCTGCCGGGATGAAAGACGGAACGATGCTCGACAAGACTTTCAATTATAAAGATGCGGAACCGCGTTTATACGACGCGTGGGAAAAATCAGGCGCGTTTAAGGCCTCTGATGAAGCAGGCGCGGCGCCGTTCACGATCGTTATTCCGCCGCCGAACGTTACGGGCAGCCTGCATATGGGCCACGCCCTCAACAATACCTTGCAAGACGTTTTATCGCGCTTCGAGCGGATGCGCGGCCGATCAGTGCTTTGGCAGCCAGGCATGGACCATGCGGGGATTGCGACGCAAATGGTTGTGGAGCGGCAATTGGCGGCTGACGGCAATCAGGATCGTCGGTCCATGGGGCGCGACGCGTTTATCGAGCGCGTCTGGGAATGGAAGGAAGAATCCGGCGGCGCAATCTTCAATCAGCTGCGTCGTCTCGGGGCCTCGTGCGACTGGTCGCGAGAGCGCTTCACCATGGATGACGGCCTGTCCAAAGCGGTCCGCAAAGTCTTTGTCCAGCTCTACAATGAGGGCTTAATTTACCGCGACAAACGCCTGGTCAATTGGGACCCGAAATTCGAGACCGCGATTTCGGATTTAGAGGTCGAAAACAAAGAAATCGACGGTCACTTTTGGCACTTCAAATATCCGTTGGAAAATGGCGAGACCTATCAATTTCCGATCGCCTTCGATGATGATGGCGAGCCAACCGAATGGGAAACACGCGACTACATTTCCATCGCCACGACGCGGCCCGAGACGATGCTCGGCGACGGCGCGGTCGCCGTGCACCCAAGCGATAAGCGCTATGCGCCGATCGTGGGTAAAAACTGCATCTTGCCGCTGGCCGATCGCGCGATCCCAATCATCGCTGACGAGTATCCCGATCCCGAGTTTGGCTCGGGCGCCGTGAAAATTACTGGCGCGCACGACTTCAACGATTATCAGGTGGCGCGTCGCCACGGCATTGCACTGTACGAGTTGCTCGATACGAAGGCGAATATGCTGGATACGGACTATATCCCGCAAAAATATCGGAGCATGGAGCGTTTTGAGGCGCGAAATGCGGTTGTCGCCGATATTGATGCGCTCGGGCTCCTTATCGAGACCGAAGACAAAAAAATCGTTCAGCCCTTTGGCGATCGCTCCGGCGTCGTCATTGAGCCCATGCTCACTGATCAGTGGTATGTGAATGCTGAAGAGCTTGCCAAACCAGCCATTGCTGCAGTGGAGCAGGGGGACACACAATTTGTTCCCGAAAATTGGTCGAAAACTTATTTCCAATGGATGCGCAATATCGAGCCATGGTGCATTTCGCGTCAGCTTTGGTGGGGCCATCAGATCCCGGCGTGGTATGGACCCGATGGCTCCGTGTTCGTTGCTGAGACAGAAGAAGACGCCAAAAAACTTGCTTCAGAATATGACCCCGAACTTGCCGGTTTACTTCAGCGCGATCCGGATGTCTTGGACACCTGGTTTTCCTCAGCTCTTTGGCCGTTTTCGACCCTTGGATGGCCGGAAAAAACTGACACGTTAGCCAAGCACTATCCCACAAGCGTGCTCGTCACCGCATTCGACATCATCTTTTTCTGGGTCGCCCGGATGATGATGATGGGGTTGCATTTTCGCGATGAAGTTCCGTTTAAGGACGTTTATATCCACGCGCTCGTTCTTGATGAGCACGGGCAAAAGATGTCCAAGTCCAAAGGGAATGTGATCGATCCGCTGGGGCTCATCGACAAATATGGCGCAGACGCGTTGCGGTTCACATTGGCGGCGCTGGCGGCGCAAGGACGGAATATTCGCCTTTCAGAAGCGCGTGTGGAGGGGTACCGCAATTTCGGCACCAAGTTGTGGAACGCCGCCCGTTTTTGCGAAATGAACGAATGCCGGAACGATCCACAGTTCGATCCAAGCGCAGCGGCGCTGCCCGTCAACAAATGGATCATTCACGAAGCCAATATATGCTCAGCCGATGTTGCGCGTGAGCTTGAGGCCTATCGGTTCAATGATGCCGCGGGCGCGCTCTACAAATTTATCTGGAATGTTTTCTGCGATTGGTATTTGGAGCTCGCCAAGCCGATCTTTCAAGGCATGGATGAAAGCGTGAAAGTCGAAACGCGCGCGGCGGCGGCCTGGACGCTAGATCAAATCATAAAGCTCTTGCATCCCTTCATGCCGTTCATCACGGAGACCCTTTGGGAGGCGTTCGGTCCGCGCGCGAATGCGTTAATCGTGGAGAGCTGGCCGAGCGCCGATGAGCGGCTGGAGGCGCCTGAAGCAGCCGCTGATATGAATTGGGTTATCGGTTTGGTGAGCGCTGTCCGTTCCGTCCGTCAAGAAATGAACGTGCCCGCCGGCGCGCAAATCCCAGCGAGCTTTATCGGCGACGGCGCGCTTGGGGACCGTCTATCGAAACACGAGGCCGTGATTAAGCGCCTGGCTAGGCTATCCGCGGTGTCGATTGCGGACGCGCCGCCAAAGGGGTCAGTGCAGATCGTTCATGAGGAAGCGACGCTCGCGCTTGCGCTCGCAGACGTCATCGATCTTGATGCAGAACGGGCGCGTCTCGACAAAGAGGTTGAGAAGGCGACAAAAGAGATTGGAATCATCGACAAAAAGCTCAGCAACAAGAACTTCGTTGAACGTGCGCCGGCCGCGGTGGTCGATGAACAAAAAACCCGGCGCGCTGATTACGAAGCGCAGCTCGAAAAGCTACAGGCCGCGCAGCAAAGGCTGGCGCAATTATAAAGAAGACTGCTCTCGCCTGTAACGTGATGCGTCGGCGGCGCCTTAGGTGCAGGGCGATCTGAATTCAGCGTGCACCTCGCCAACCGCTTTTTCTAACTCATCCGTCCAGTCGATTTCTAACGAAGAAAAGACAATATCGAGCTGCGCCATGTTGCTTGCGCCAAAGATATTGCTGGTGACGAAGGGGCGGGTGGTAACGAATTGCATCGCTAGCGCGGAAGGGTCAACGCCGAACTGATCGGCGATTTTTAAGTACTTTTTGACGGCGGGATTAATGCCTGGCGCTTCATATCTGGAAAACCGACCGTAGCGTTGCCAACGGGAGCCTTCAGGCATAGCGCCGTCCAGATACTTTCCCGACAACGCGCCTTGGCCGATTGGAGAGTAGGCGAGGAGCCCGACCTTTTCCTCGATCGCGATTTCAGCAAGTCCGGATTCAAATTCTCGGCCGATGAGATTGTAAAAGTTCTGTATCGATTGAATGCGCGGCGCATGCGGGTTTTTTTCATGGGCGTTTAGCATCCGCATGACGCCCCAGGGTGTTTCGTTCGAAACGCCGACATGGCGGATCTTGCCTGCTTTCACGAGATCGCCGAGCGCGTCCAAGGTTTCCTCAAATGGCACGCCGGCGTCACTAAAGTGCTCATAGCCGCGCAGATCTGCTCCAAAAAGCTGCGTATCGCGGTCCGGCCAATGGGTTTGGTAGAGATCAATATAGTCTGTCTGGAGATTTTTCAGACTGCGATCGACTGCGAATTCAATCTGCGCTCTGGTCAATCGCGTGTTTCCGCCGTCCTCGCGCAACCACGGAATAGGCGATCGCCCCGCCACCTTTGTGGCGATGATGACTTTGTTTCTTCGGCCGCGGTCTTTTAGCCATTGCCCGACGATGCGTTCAGAGTTGCCCTGGGTCTGCGCCTTCGGCGGCACCGTGTAGAGTTCGGCCGTGTCGATGAAATCGATGCCGCGCTCGAAGCAAACATCCATTTGTTCGAACGCGCCCTTTTGGTCCATTTGGTCGCCATACATCATCGATCCCAGGCAAAGGACGGGGACATCAATACCGGTGGCGCCAAGCGGACGTCGTTCCATGGGGCTTTCCTTTTGCTTTTAGCGATGGGTGTTTTATCGGGTGGGCAGAATGGCGGAGTTCAGCTCGTTTCCGCGAGCAAGGAGAGCTGCGTAATCATCGCATTTCGGCCCGCTTCGTCCCGGTCCACAAGCCGGGTGGGATAGTCGCCGGTAAAGCAGTGATCCGTAAAGGCCGGCGCCGACCGGTCGCGGGGACCTTTGCGCAGCGCCTTATACAGGCCATCCAGCGATAAGAAGGCAAGGCTATCAACGCCGATAAGCTCGCGCATGTCTTCAACGGTGCGGTCAACGCCGAGGAGCTCTTCATAAGACGGCGTGTTGATGCCGTAAAAATCGGGGTGAACAATTGGCGGGCAGGCGACGCGCAAATGTACTTCCTTCGCGCCCGCATCACGCAGCATTTGTGCGATCTTGCGAGAGGTTGTTCCGCGTACGATGGAATCATCGATGAGAACGAGTTTTTTGCCTTCAATCATCCCCCGATTGGGAGAGTGCTTCCGCGCCACGCCAGCTTCACGAACTTTGTGTTCGGGCTCGATAAAGGTCCTGCCAATAAAGTGGCTGCGAATGAGGGCCATCTCGTATGGCAG
>JBCDBM010000084.1:0-13727 GCA_039183665.1 Pseudomonadota bacterium
CAAACAGTCCCCAGTATAGCGACTTGTCTGTCGATGAAATTCTCGCTGACTTTGAAATTCCGGGCACTGACGGATCGTTCGTTGGGGACTTCATTTCAACCCAGCAAACGACCCAGCTAAACGGTCTTGGCTCCTTGGGATTGGAGATCGGCGACAATCATAAAATCTCGTCAACCAATTTGATCTTGCGTTCCACATTGAAGGATACGCGGAACCAAACGTCGGCATTGGCCTCTGACAATACGATTGAGCAGTTCCAAGAGAATTTTGAATTTATTGAGCGTCAAGTTTGGCAGACGCAGTTGACAGGCGAGCATGTCTTCCCAGAATTGGCGGACCTAGAAGTCAACTGGCGCGGCGCCTACGGTAAAGCCCTCCGAGATGCGCCGTTTCAATTCCAAACACGACGCGGGGTGTTAGGCGAGACGGCCTTGTTCCCCTTTGGCGTTTTTGGAACCGCGATTACGAGCCCCATCACCGTTGAGTTTTCGGAAGTGAAAGACACCAATATCGATGCTGGTGTCGACTTCTTATTGCCCTTCAATTTGGGCGATCTCCCGATCGATGTGAAATTTGGCTACGCCTATACCGATAAAGAGCGTGACTCGTTTGTTCGCACCTTCGAGTTTGACGTCTCTGGCGACCCGCTTGCGAATATCCTGGCAACATCGCGGAACGACGTGTTGTTTTCTGAGTCGGTGTTGGGAAGCGATCTGTTTGGGATCTCAAGCGGCGCGCCCATCAGCAACATTATTACGCTTGATAACGCCCTCTCGACGCTTCAAGTCCACGCCGCCTATGGCGGTGTTGATTTGCCAATTGGCGAGTACGTTCGGTTGGCCGCTGGCGCGCGCTTCGAGTCAGGGGAGCAAGTCACAGACGCGTTCTCCTCTGCGCAACCGGACGTGACGCGATCAATCACGACGATCGAGGAAGAGTACTTCTTACCCGCTGCAACTGTTACCTGGAATCCGATCGGGGATCTCCAAGTGCGCGCCGCCTTCTCGCAGACCATAACACGACCACAGTTCCGCGAGTTGACGCCTGCCTTGTTCCGGGACGATGACACGGATCAGCAAATTTTGGGGAACCCCTTCCTCGTCAATGCTGAAGTGGACAACTTCGATATCCGAGCAGAGTATTACTTCTCTCGCGGCCAGTTCGTAACGCTTGGCGCATTCTACAAAGACATCGAAAACCCGATCGAGGCGACGTCTGTCACAGGTCCGGGCGGTGAGGTCTTTATTTCTTACCTTAATGCCCCGGCGGCTGAAGTTTATGGCGTTGAGTTCGAGTTTGAGAAGAACTTTTATCTTGATGAAATCTTCGATAGCCGATGGTTCGAAGGTAAAGAACTCGTCTTTAAGACCAACTACACGTTCTCCCAATCTGAAGTTAGTGCGGACGGCGATGTCATCACCGCGTCAGTCAACTCGCAAATTGGCGCATTTCCCGATATTGATCCGGCGTCGAGCGAACTCGTCGATGGCCGCAGCTTGCAAGGCCAATCAGATCATTTGGTCAATCTCCAAATCGGGATCGAAAACCCGGAAACGAACGGCAGGGCGACTGTTCTCTTGAATTGGTCCTCTGAGCGTATCCGCCAGACCGAACAAGTTGTATCTGGCGTGATCGGACCGGCGGTTGTTGAGAAACCACCCCTTCTGGTCGATTTTGTGTGGAGCCGTGATTTGGAGGACTTCCTCGGAACCGGAGATGGCACAAAAATCGGTTTGGAAGTCCGCAACATTCTCGGCGAGGATTACGAAGCGACTCAGTCTTTCTCTGACGGGTCGGAGGCTACGTTCGACTCGTACAACATCGGACGCACTTTTACGTTTAACATTAAACGCAGTTTTTAAGAGGCTTCTGCAGCAGTCTCGAGAACGGTGAGATGTTAACGATTTACGGCCGCCGCCATGCTAAGGCTGGCGGCCGAATTGTGTTCCTTTAACACCTATGCGTTCATCGCGGCGCGCGAGGCGCGATGCAAGGCTCGGAGAAACTGCGACGCCGCCCCGAAACGCTGGTCGCCGGCGTCGGATTTTGCTAGTCCCTATGCGCATCGTCCGCGACGACCGAATTGTGGAAAAGTAACAGTCAATGGCCGTGCTCAAGCAGAATCAACTCGATGGCGCGACGGCGAATTTTGTCGGTTTTGTAAGGCGTTCCGCAACTATCCTCTCGCGTCGACGAGCCGTCATCGCCGCCAGAGCGGCACCCGTGGTCGAAATTGTTTGTGCGCTTGCGATCGGTGTTTTGCTTCTCTTGATCCTGTTTTCCGTATTTACGCCATTGCCGACCCCCGAAAGACTGCCGAATACGGCGCCATCGGCGAATGCGGCGGAGGTCGCTTCTGCGGTTGCCGGCAATCCGTTTCGCAGCACGGGCGCGGCCTCCGCGCCGGTGGCCGCCGAATCGGACGAAGAAGACGACTATGAAGAAACCAAACTCAATCTGACCTTGCACGGCACATGGATCGACCAGATCGGGGGCGCCGCCATCATTCGCACCCCCGATGGGCAACAGGCGCGGTTTCTCGTTGGAGACGACATCTGGCGCGGCGTGACGCTGGAGCGCGTCCATGAAGATAGAGTGATTATTTTGTCCGCAGGCGCATACGAGACGTTACCAATCGTCAATCGGGATTCCGCTTTGGCCCAACGCGTCTCACGCAGCGAGGTTGGCGCCGGCGCGCCAGCGTCAAACAACGCAGAGCGCTTGGCGATCTCCGACATCGTACGCGTGGTTCCCACTCCAGGGCCGGGCGGGGTCCGACTGCGGCTGGAGCCATCTACAGCCCAAACGACCTTTGAAGCGTTGGGTCTAGCGTCTGGCGACGTTCTCTTATCGGTAGACGGTCGACCGGTTGGACAAGACATCGCCGTATTTGCGAGTTGGCTGCAGAGTTACAATCCGAGCGGTGCGTTTACGATCACCGTTGAGCGATACGGGCGCGCGGTGCCGATCGAGATAGAGCCGTCCGCGTTGGCAGGTCAGGACGCTGATGACGACTAGGGTTAGATTGGCGTGGTTTTGTGCAGCGGCGCTGCTGGCGATTAACGCGCCGACCTTGAGCCTTGCGCAAGAGCGGTGCGGGGAGTCAGTGAATTTTGAGGACGCTGAGATTCGTGCAGTCATTGACGAGTTTGCGCTGCGTACGGGCAAACGGTTTGTTATCGATCCGCGAATTTCTGGAACAGTCACCATTAAATCTGGCCCAAATGGCGATCTTTGTGCGGATGAAGCATGGGAGCTTTTGCAGGCGGCGCTCGGCGTCGCAGGTTATGTGGCGACCCCAATAACCGGGGAAAGCTATAAGGTCGTGCCGGCCCAGGTGGGGCCGCGATCACCAGGCGAGGTTGGCGAGGCGGTGCAGGCCGGAGACATCGTCACCCAAATCGTTCGCCTTCAACATGTGGATGCCCGCGAGGCGGCGTCAAATCTGTCACAGATTGTAGGAGAGCGCGGCGTTGTTGCGCCAGTACGCAGCAGCAACTCAATTATTCTTGTCGACTCAGCGCGCAATGTGGCGCGCCTTCGTGATGTGCTTGCGGAGATAGACAAGGACACATCTGTATACCGCACAATTACCCTTGACCACGCTTCAGCCGCTGAAGTCGCTGAGGTCGTCTCGCGGCTCGCCCAAGAGATTTCCGATGACTCGGGCCAGCGCACGTCAATCAACGTTGTGCCGCTCGAGGCCACAAATAGCATTCTTATTCGCGCGGCCCCTTCGATTTTAGCGAGGCTAGCGAGCGTTGTCGCTGAATTGGATCGGATCGGCGAGACGGTTACCGATTTGTCGGTGATTGCTCTTGACCACGCGGACGCGGAGGAAATGACGCCCCTCTTGCGTGAGATCGCCAACTCGCGATCGGCTGTGCTTGGCGAGGAGAGTCCGATCGGACGCACTGGCTCAGATCGAGCGTCCATCTCCTTTCATAAACCCACCAATTCCATAATTATTTCAGGCGACGCCGATATCCAACAAACGTTGCGCAATGTCGTTTCTCAACTCGATGTTCGCCGCGCGCAGGTCTTGATTGAAGCGATAATTATCGAGGTCAACGATAGGACAGCGCGCGAGCTCGGTCTGCAGTTCTTTTTGTCTGGTGACGGCTCGGAAAACGGTCGTGTCCCGTTCACATCGACCAATTTCTCAAGCGCGCAACCCAATATATTTGCTAATGCAGGCGCCTTTCTTTTGGACAGCGACTCGTTCGCGGGCGGCGGCTCGAGCGATGACGACGACACGACAGGCAACACGAACCAAGACCTATTGGCTACGACGGCGCTCAATTCGCTGTTGGCGATCGATGGATTTGCCTTGGGCGGCGCCGGTCGGCTTGGGGACGGCTCCGTATTCGGTGCGATTTTAACGGCGCTGCAAGACGACGATGAATCTCGGGTTATGTCCTTCCCGTCCGTTTTGACTTTGGATAATCAAGCAGCGCTGCTTTCCGTTGGACAAGAAATACCGATTACAACTGGCGAAGCTATTGGCGACAATTTTTCGAACGCGTTCCGCACTGTCTCACGCGAAGAGGTCGGGGTGATTTTGGAAGTGACGCCGAAGATCAATGAGGCGAATACGGTGACCCTGGCCGTGCGTCAGGAAACTTCGAGCATCGCCGGACAGATCATTTCGGACTCGACCGACCTCATTACGAACAAACGCGTCATCGAGACAACCGCGCTGGTGGATGATCGAGACATTCTGGTTCTTGGCGGGCTGATTAACCAAGAAGATCAAATCTTGGAGGATAAAGTCCCGCTATTAGGCGATCTGCCGGCCCTTGGCCCACTATTTCGCACCTCAGCGCGATCAAGCGATCGAAGAAATTTAATGATTTTTCTTCGGCCGACAATAATCCGAGACAAGCATGATGCGCGCAACGTGACGCAAAAGAAAATGGACTATATTCGGGCGCGCGAATTGTTAAGCACGAATAAGCCGGTGTCCGAACTTGATCGGCTTATTGAACAGGTGACGGGGACGATTGAGTCGTCGCCGGCGGAGTGATGTCGGAAGCTGCGTCGCAACCGGATATTCGGTTCACTTACGCGTTCGCCAAAGAGCGCGGATTGGTCGTGCTCGATAGCGGCGCGCAGCCGGTAACGATTGGCGCTCGGGGTGCGCCGGACCCGCTTGCGCTTCTTGAGGCGCGTCGTGTCGTTAAGGGCCCGGTTCGTATCGAAAAAATGCCGTCGGAGGCGTTTGAGCGGCGCCTTTCCGAAATTTATTCATTAAGCGGAATAGATGCCGATGATTTAGCGTTGGCGGGGGATGATGGCGATCTCGCCAGTCTCGCTGAAGGGTTGCCGACCACGGCGGATCTGCTGGATAGCCAAGATGATGCGCCGATCATCCGACTTATCAACGGCATTATCGCGGAGGCGGTAAAGCTTAAAGCCTCGGATATCCATATTGAACCTTACGAAAAGTCCCTGTCGATCCGTTTGCGGATAGATGGCGTGTTACGTGAAGTCTTATCGCTGCCCGCGCGTGTAACGCCAGCTCTAGTAAGCCGGGTAAAGGTGATGGCGCGCCTTGATATTGCTGAAAAGCGTATCCCCCAAGATGGCCGCATATCGTTGGCCCTTGGTGGAAAAACGGTCGATGTTCGTGTGTCTACATTGCCCGCGCGGTTTGGCGAACGCGTCGTGATGCGGATTTTGGACAAGGACGAAGCGCGGTTAGATCTCGATACGCTTGGCATGCCTGCGCATACGCTGCGTCGGTTCCAAGATGTCTTGCGTAAACCCAATGGGATTGTCCTCGTCACCGGTCCTACCGGTTCAGGAAAAACCACAACGCTTTATGCGGCGCTCTCCATGCTCAATGATCCGAGCCGCAATATTCTGACTGTTGAAGATCCGGTAGAGTATGCGATTGATGGGGTTGGCCAGACGCAGATTAACCCGAAGGTGGGGATGACGTTCGCAACCGGATTGCGTGCGATTTTGCGCCAAGACCCAGATATCGTAATGGTCGGCGAAATTCGCGATGTGGAAACGGCGGAAATCGCCATCCAGGCCTCGCTTACGGGCCATTTGGTGCTTTCAACGGTTCACACGAATTCCGCCGTCGGGGCGGTTACGAGGCTCCGAGATATGGGCGCGGAGCCGTTCTTGTTGTCGTCCACCTTAGCGGGCGCGTTGGCGCAGCGCCTTGTGCGCAGGCTTTGTCCCGCTTGCAAGGAAGCCTATGAGCCGGATGCAGCAGAAAAACGACTCTTGGGTGTTAAACCAGAAGAGAGCATTACCGTCTACCGCGCAAAGGGGTGTGCTCGGTGCGGACAAACCGGGTATGAAGGCCGGCTGGGCGTCTATGAGCTGGTAGTCATCGACGAAACGTTGCGCAAAATGATTCATGACAATGCAAGCGAACAGGAGCTCTCGGATCACGCCTTCGAAAACGCGGAGTCCCTAGCGGATTGTGGGTTTCAACATGTCTTGGCGGGGCTAACCTCGATTGAGGAAGTCTTGCGCGTTGTTCATCAGGATGCGGACGATGCCGGCCTTTGAGTATGAAGCTTTAGACGGCGACGGCAAGTCTCGGCGTGGCGTCGTGAGCGCGGATACGGCCCGGCTCGCACGCCAAGAGCTGCGCCGCTTGCGATTGACGCCAGTCGCAATCAATACGGCGAGCGAACGCGCGTTCTTGAAGACAGGCGGGGCAAAAGCACCGGCGCGCATTTCTCGGCGTCAGCTATCTGCCGTGACGCGACAACTTGCAGTGCTGTTGGGTGCGGGCGCGCCGCTGGAAGAAGCGCTTGGCGCTATTGGTTTGCAGGCAGATGATGTTCCGACGCGAAAGCGTCTTCTCGCTGTTCGCGAGCGGGTGACGGAGGGGTGGCGGTTCGCTGACGCGCTGGGCGAAGACAAAAAGTCTTTTCCTGAACTTTATCGGTCGGTTGTCGCTGCGGGAGAGATGTCCGGTGATCTTGCGCCGGTGCTCGATCGCCTTGCTACGATGTTAGAGAAAAACCGGGCCATGCAATCAAAAGCCCTCGGCTCGCTGATTTATCCAGCCGCGTTGATTGTATTTGCTGGCGGCGTTGTGAGCGCCTTGATGACCGTCGTTGTGCCGAAGATTGTCGTGCAGTTCGAGGTGTTCGATACTCAGTTGCCTTTGCTTACGCGCATGGTGATTGGCGTATCCGAATTTTTAGCTTCTTTCGGATTGTTGATATTGGGGGCGCTGGCTCTCGGCTGTGTCGCGCTATGGCAGGGCTTACGCAACGAAAATCTCAGGCGTGCATTTGACAAGAACGTGCTGAAAATTCCGGTTTTGGGGCGTCTCATGCGGGCGCTTGACGGGGCGCGTTTCGCTAGAACTTTGTCGACTTTGGTAGCCGGCGGCGCGCCGCTTTTGGACGCCTTGCGCGGCGCACAGCGAACCGTCGGCAACGCATTCATGCGCGATCGGTTGGACGGCGCGATCACGCAAGTGCGCGAAGGCGGCCATCTCGCCGCTGCGCTCAAAAGAGCGGATGTCCTTCCGCCAATGATGATTCATATGGTAGCGGCGGGCGAACGTGCGGGGGCCGTTCCTGCGTTGCTCGATAAGTCTGCCGAGCAAATGGAGGAAGAGTTCGACACCGCCTCGACCGTCGCCTTGCGGTTGTTAGAGCCCAGTATCATCGTGCTGATGGGCGGCGTCGTCGCGATCATCGTTGTTTCTATTATGCTGCCGATTATGCAACTCAACCAGTTGGCGGCTGGCTAAGGCGTTTAAGGAGTGTCGACCATGATCAACGCATCGTTCAAAAAATCGCGCGGTCGAAAGAGACAGCGTGGTTTCTCGCTCATCGAGTTGCTCGTGGTAATGACGATTCTCGCATTTATCTCGGCCCTCGTCGTCGTCAATGTTCTGCCCGAACGAGACCGCGCCGCCGTGCGCACCGCGCAGATTGACATCCGAACTATTGAGACCGCGATTGACCAGTATCGTATCGACATGTTCAACTATCCGACAACGGATCAAGGCCTTGACGCGCTTGTTTCGGTTCCGTCCAGTGCGCCCCGCAAAGAAGACTATCGTCCGGGCGGCTATCTTCGCGGCGGCGTGCCGGTCGATCCCTGGGGCAATCCCTATCAATATCGGTTTCCCGGCGAGCGCGGCGTTGTCGACATTTATTCCCTAGGCGCTGATGGCGAGCGGGGCGGAGAGGGATTGAACGCGGATATCGGCAATTGGCCCGACGACGACTCATAGCTGATACGAGGCGATTGGGCTGCGCGCAAAAAGGCCTGACGCTGATCGAATTGCTCATCGTTATGGTGATCATGGCGGCCGCTGCGGGGGTGGTGATATTGAACGCTCCACCCGCGCCGAGCGCAGCAAAAGATGCTGCGATGAAATTCGCTTACCGGCTCAACACCGTTTACGACGACGCGATCGTCACCGGGGCCGTTTTTCGTCTTGAGATTTCAACCCAAGCCTATCGCTTTCAGCGATTAAGAGACGGCGATTGGAGCGCCGTTTACGCGGCTGATGCGAGTAACGATTGGCGCGGCGTTTCGCTTAGCGTGGAGCTCGATGAGGCGGCCGCAAGAAACGTAATCAACGACGAGACTGGACAAGATCGCTTGGGAGAGGACACTGTCACTACCATCGATTTCGATCCGCTCGGCGATAATCCCGGCTTTTCTACGATTTTTCAGAGCCCTCGCGGCGCGTGGGCGGTGGACGCCGGCGCCGATGGTCGCGTTCAGGTGCGCAGATATTGACCGATCTCAAGCGACATAGACAGCGCGGCATGACGCTTATTGAGGTGCTGGTTGCGTTTGCAATCCTTGCCGGCTTGTCCGTCAGTGTCCTCGCGTTGTTGGGCCAGAACGCCCAATATATCGTGAGCGCGGAACAGCGATTATTTGCGCGCGTAGCTGCAGATAATCTCCTCACAGAGGAATTGGCGAGGCGTGCGCCGCCGGATACTGGGGGCAAAATCGGCAAAATTGTCGTTTCGAACCATGCATTCACTTATGAGCAAACGGTCGTGGAAGTCGGCTCTGCGGCTTTATTTATTGAGTATTCAATTCAGCTCGAAGATGCGGAGCAGGTGATAGCCCGCGCATCAGCGGTAAAGGCTCGGTGATGGCTAGGGGGTTTGCGCAAAAAGGGCTGACGCTCATGGAGCTGCTTGTTGCCCTCCTTATCTTTGCATTCATATCGAGCGCCGGCGTTTACACGATGCGATTGGCGCTTGACGGTCGAGAACAGCTTGATGCGGCGGATGAACGGCTGCGCCAATGGGCCATTGCGCGCTTGATCATTCGGCAAGACTTAGCGCAAGTGGCGCCGCGACCCGTTCGCGACGAGTTTGGCGACCAACAAGTGGGTCCCATGGTGAGCGGCAGTCGAATGCTGAGCCGCGCGCCGGTTATTGGTGAAGAACCGCTCGTGGGGTTCGTCCGTCGCGGGTGGCGAAATCCTGAAAACAATCTGCCGCGCTCAACGCTTCAATATGTGGAGTATGTGGCTAGAGACGGTGCGCTCATTCGGCGGACGCGACCGTATTTAGATGACGCGCAAAATCAACCGGAAATGGAGCGCGTGTTGATCGATGGCGTGCGATCGATCGAATTTGACTTCCTGATGCGCGAAACAACCCGAGGCTTAGAGTGGGCGGATTTTTGGCCCTCGCCCGACAGTACAGCCTTCGCGCCGCGCGCGGTGCGGATCACTTTAGAGGCGGATCGATACGGCGCAGTCGAGCAATTGTTTTGGATCGGCGATTTTACCGGCGCAACTGCGCAAGGAGCGCCATAATGGCGGTGCGCCATCATCAAGATCAACGGGGCGCTGCGCTGCTCATCGTGTTGCTGCTCACAGCGACACTAGCGTTTATCGTGCTCGGCGTCGCTGAGTCATTGTCTCATTCCATGCAGCGAACCGCGGGCGCCTCGAACCGCAGCGAGTTGTTATGGCGTGCGATGAGTTTGGAGGTGGTGGCGCGAGAGGCCATTCTCGAAGCAGATCGTCTCTCTACGGATCAAGGCGTGCGCTATACCCGAGACCATCCTTTATTTGCCACGACGTTCCCGATTCCGGCTGAAGGCGGCGGCGGCCTCCTGCGGTTTGCGGATGCGAGCCAGTGCTTCAATGTGAATAGTCTCGTTACGCAAACTGAAGATGGGACCCAAACCGATGAAACCGCGGTCCTGGAACTCGTCGAAATCCTAAAAGCCTTAGGGTTGGGGAACGCGGACGGCCAGCGCATTGCGCGGGTCGTCGCCGATTGGATTGACGATGACAACTTCAGTGATGTGCGCGGTTCAGAAGACGGTTATTACGCGTCGTTGCCGACCCCCTATCGGACCGGTAGAACTCAAATCGCTGCAATCTCGGAATTGCGAGCCATGAATGGCGTCACGCGCAGTGTTTATGAAACCATCCGGCCATTTTTGTGCGCCGCGCCCAATCCTGCGCCTATGACGATCAATGTGAACATGCTTGAGCCATCAGATGCGCCGCTAGTCGTAGGGCTAACGGCGGGAGCCGCTTCTTCGGGCGACGCGCGCGAGGCCATCGAGGCCCGGCCGCCCGGCGGGTGGGCGAATATTGAAGAATTCTGGGCCCATCGCGCCTTTAGTGATTTGGAAATTGACGAATCCTTTAAGCAACGGCGCACGGCTGTTCGCGCGAAATATATCGATGTGATCGGACAAGCAGCGGTTAATGACATCGAAATCGCCGTACGGTTAAGGTTTGCGACACTGGGGTCGAACGGCGATATTCGGCTCGTTTCGCGGGAACTTGGAGCAGATCTGTGACCGAAACGGTTATCGTCAGACTGGGTCCGACTCAACACGCGCCAGTTGCGTGGATCGCGCTTGATGATGGCGATATTCGCCATGTAGAGCCGTACGCCGAGTTTGAGTCGTTCGCGTCCATTGCGCAGCAAATGAACGGACCGCGCATCGTGGCGATTTTACCGGGCGCTGATGTCGCGATGCGGCGTCTGCAATCACCGCCGCGCGCTCAAAACAAGTTTCGATCAGCGGCCCTCTTGCTGCTAGAAGACGAGCTCGCCCAGCCCATCGACGAGCTTCATGTCGCCGTCCATCGAGACGACAAGGGCGGTCGCGCTTTTGCTGTCGACAGATCTATTGTCGCCAAGTGGGTCGACGCCTTTGCCGAGGCGGAGCTCGATTTGACAATGATGATCCCCGACTTTGAATGTCTCGGGGGAACCACGGCCTTGGCGGTGATCTTCTGCGAAGAGAAGAATGTGATCGCGGATTTGGGCGACTTCGCGTTCGCGGCCGAGGAGGATGTCGCTCGGCCTTTACTTGATGCGGCAGTGTCGAGCCGCCCGGAAGCGGCCTTCGCGTATTTCGGCGATGGCGAAACCGTTGGCGGATTGGCGATCGCGAGTAGCGAACATTTGGGGGCCGCCAGTGCGGAGACATTCTTAAGTGTCGCAGCAGCGCGGTTAAAAGAAGGCGACGCAGCGAATTTGTTGCAAGGCGAATTTCGGCCCAAACGTCGCCGCGTTATCGACCGCGCTCGTTGGTTGCGACCCGCTGCCTTGGCAGCGAGCGTTGCCGCCTTGGCGCTGATATTCGAGGCGGCTAGCGGCTTTCGCGATGGCGCGATTGCCGAGCGGTATCAGGTGGAGGCGACGCGCATCCATCAGGAGGTTTTCCCAAATGCGCGCAATGTCAGTCCACGGAATCACGCCCGAACTGTTTTGTCCCAAAGAGGCGCCGCATCCTTTTCCGACATCTCTGCCGCGATTAGTCAAGCGGTCGCGGAGAATGACGACGTCACGATAGACCGCATTCGGTTTGATGCGGCGCGCGGGCAATTCGTCTTCAGCATTCGAAGTCAAACAGATGCGCAGATCGATGCATTCCGGCAAACGCTCTCACAGTTCGGCGTCGTAGCGACCGAAACGGGCGGCTTCAGGCGCTCCAGCGGGTATTGGGTCGGCGAGTTACAGGCAAGTCTTGGATGAGCGAGTTCTGGCGAAATCTATCCGAGCGCGAACGGATTTTAGTAAAGGTAGCCGCCGCGCTTGGCGCGCTGCTCGCTGTGTCGCAACTGATACTAGCGCCTCTTTCGGCTTGGCGCGCCGACCAAAAGCGCGACTTAGCACAAGCTGAAAGTCTATATACCTTGGTGACGCAAGCCGCCGCCGCGAGCCCGGCTGGCGCGTTCGCGCAAAGCGATGCGTCTTCTTTGCGCGCCGCTGTCTTGCAAACTGCGGCTGAGGCCGGCGTTCAGTTGAACTACGTTAATGTCCGCGCGGACGGCGCCGTTGAGACGAGCGCAGTATTAGCTGATCCCGACACTCTATTTTCCTGGCTCGACGCGCTTCGGCGCGATCACGGAGCGCGCGTCATAAACGCTGATATCGCGCGAGAACCTGCGCAACCCTCCAGGGTACGCGCGCAATTAACGCTTTCGGGCGGGGGCGCCGGATGAATTCGACTGCAGCGCGTCCGAGAAAACTGCTTCCGATCCGCAGACTTATATCCCTGTCGAGCATTATGTTTTTGGTTACGGCGATAGCGAACGCCCCAGCGAGTCTTTTGTCGCCAATCCTTGAGCGCGGTGACCCGCTGATTACTTACGAGCGGCTGGACGGAACCGTCTGGGCCGGCGAGCTCAAACACCTATGGGTTGAAGACCAGTATTTCGGTACGATCAACTTTCGTCTTTCGCCGCTTAAGCTTGTTCTGGGTCGCTTTGAAGCGCGCGTACGGGCTGAGGGCGGCGTTGGAACGGGCGAGGGCAACATTGGCGTCGGCGCTCTTGGGCAGACTTTCCGCGTTAGCGATGCGCGCGTTGTTTTCGATTTATCCGCGGTGCGAAATTACACGATGTTCGGCATTCCCTATCAAGGCGAGGTCCGCGCCTCCATTAAGCGTTTTGTTGTCTCACGCGAAGGTTGCCGCATTGCACGGAGCGAGGTCTGGACTGATATGCTGAACGCGCCAGCGATAGAGTTTTTAGGGAACGCGCTGCCGCTTGAGGGCGCGGCAGCGTGCGATGGCGCGGACGTGGCGCTGAGCTTAACCGGCGAGAATGCGAGCGGGACCGCGCAAATCACCATAAAAGTAACCCCGCAACTGAGCTATGAGTTTGTGGCCGCCATTGATCCAGTCGAACAAGATCTTGAAGCTCAATTGCCGCTTGTGGGATTTGAGGCGCGTGGGGCGCAATTCGTATATGACGCCTATGGCGAGTTAAAGGGAATGGGGTCGTGAAACGGCAGAGCCTTTCGATGAGCGCGATCGCACTGCTCGCGGCTTGCGCCAGTGATAATGATGAGTCGCCGCGCTATGTGAACAATTTAGGCGCAGGCATTAATCTGACGGAGCTCGCAGACGCGGCGTTGCCTAAAGGCAAGTGCGGGATGATTCTGTGGACACTGGAGTCAGATAACCCAGTAGCGATTTTGCGATATGTGGCCGGAGAGACGGCTGAGATTGCTTTGAATGGCGCCCAGGAAACACTCGCCCTTTCAGAGATTTCGGGCTCAAGCAATTTTGGTGTTTTCGAGAACCAGAGTTTCTCCAACGAGACCGGTCTTGCGGTCGACGTGAAGGTGCGCTTCGGACTAGGGTTCGACGGGGGCGCCTATTTAGAGCGCGGATTGATTACCGTTGATAATGATGACGGGTGGCGCGTCGTGGCGCCGACGGCCGGCATCGCTGGCTGGTCTCGCACCGGCTCCTGCCGACGGACCTCGACGTCGACCCCGAGG
>JBCDBM010000085.1:0-13614 GCA_039183665.1 Pseudomonadota bacterium
ACATGCATCCAATCGCCATGGTGGACAGCGCCAAATAGTCTTCCGCGCTCAAGCGCGTGCTGCCACAAGACGCGCGTTGAAAACGGACCGTCCGGCCCAATCTCGACAAGCGCCGTTTTCAAAACTTGTAGCCCGGTGAAGACATAGGGGGCGGCATTGGCCTGCCGAAAAGCGATGCGGCCGTCTTTGTCCTGATTGAAATCACCCCTGCCCTCATAACCGCTGGCCCTTTCGATCGGCGCCAGCAACAAAAGCGCGTCCATATCTTCAGGGCGCCAAGCCTCGCTCAGGGTTGCGCAGGCTTCAAAGCCCGGATCATCAATGAGGATCGCGTCAGTATTGGTGCAAAAAATACTCTCGCCAGAAAACAGCGCGCTGGCTTTTTTTAAACCGCCGCCGGTCTCCAAAAGTAGGTCGCGCTCATCAGAGATGAGGATCTCGGGCGTTACGCGCTGAGAAAGATGGGCTTCCATCATGTCAGCAAAGTAGTGGATATTCACGACGGCGCGAGGGACACCCGCAGACGCAAAGCGATCAAGCGCGTAATCGACAAGCGGCTTTCCTGCAACCGGAACTAAAGGCTTCGGTCGATCATCCGTTAACGGACGCATGCGCGTGCCAAGCCCAGCCGATAACACCATAGCGGTATCGGGCATCTCGCTCATGAGGCCAGCGCCGGAAAATGTCGTTTGCAGAAGGCGTTCAACGCGCCAAGCGCGGGATGCGCCAGATCTGCTTTGAAATGGGCTTCCACACGGGGCAAGAAATCGAGGTATTTTGGCTTGCCGTCGCGCTTCGCGAGGCGCGCAAAAATGCCCAAGATTTTGGCGTTGCGTTGGGCGGCGAGCACGCCATAGTCCGTGAGGAAACTATCACGATCAAACTTACCCATCGCGGCGGCCCCGTCGCAGTAGCGTGCGATCATAGCCTCAGCGAGCGACGGCGCCACGTCTCGGCGCGCGTCTTCTAGAAGTGAGACCAGATCATAGGCGGCCGATCCATAAAGCGCGTCCTGAAAATCGATCAGTCCAACACGGGCAACGCCCTCCCGGTCGCCTAACCAAAGCAGGTTCTCCGCGTGGTAGTCGCGCAACACAAAACTGTGCGGCGGCGATAAGCGTCCCAACAGCCCCCCCATGACGTTTGCGAATTCGTCCTTGACGTCAGCAGGCGTCGCCTCGCCATGCTTCAGCGGCCAATACCAATCGATTAGCAGCTCAGCCTCGGACATGAGCGCGAGCGCGTCATAATCCATCATCTCATAGTGAGGGGTCACCGGCCGTACCGGCGCGCGCTGTCTCAATGTCAGCAGCACGTCGATCGCGGCATCGTAAAGACCGCGTTCATTGTCAGGCGCGCAGATATGCGCGAATAACCCGTCCCCTAAGTCCTCCAGTAAGGCGAGCCCCCGCGCCGCGTCAGCTGCATAGACTTCTGGCGCCGACAAGCCAGCCCCGCGCAACGCGTCGGCGACGCACACGAACGCATGAAGATTAGGCCCCGCAAGGCGCGCGGCCGCATTGTATCCGAGCGCGCGGCGTTCTTTTTCGTCAGCGCCCGGCGGGCAGTCCACCGTTTCATCTCCCGGCGGCGCGATCATCAAGAGCGCGCGCGCGTCAGCGCGCTGCAGCCGCACATAGCGACGGCGCGACGCATCGCCCGCCAGCGCATGAGCGGCAGCGTCCCCCCAACCGGCGGTTTCTAAAAACGCCCTGGCTGGCGCGGGCAGATTCGGATCAGAGACGGTCATCAGAGAATGTTTCAAGTGATTCCGGCATCTTTCAAGCGGGCGTCCCAAGGCGCGCTTCCCGTTAGGATGAGCGCGCGCGCGTGTTCGCCGGTGATTTCAAGGGACGCCGTCAAAGCATTATCGGGAATATATTCATCAATTCGGCCTGCCCACTCGATAAGGCTCGCACCGTCGGTCATGGCCTCTTCAAACCCGAGTTCAAAAATTTCTGCGGGCCGCTCTAAGCGATACATATCAAAGTGCCACAACGGAAAATCCGGTCCCTCATAGACTTCCGCCAGCGTATAGGTTGGGCTCGGAACCATTTGCGCGCCGCTAAAGGCGCCGATTAGCCCGCGCGCCAGGGTGGTTTTCCCAGCGCCCAACGGGCCTTCCAGCCGGACCACATCGCCTTTGCGCAAAACGGGCGCCAGGCGTGCGCCAAGACGCACGGTCTCGGCTTCATTGTTGACCGCGGTACGGATCATCGTCTCATGATTGGCGAACATCGATGACGCCGCATGGGGCTGGCCTTGTCCGATAGTAGAGTTTTCATTAGAAAGCCGTTTCGCGTGCATGGGGTCAAATGGAGTTTGCCTGCGGCGCGCCAAGGAAGACACCGCTTTTCGCCAGGATTTTTCACCATTATGCCAAAAATTACTTTCGTCGAAGCAAACGGAGCCCAACACAACGTGGATGCTGAGGCTGGCATTTCGGTGATGGAAGCGGCGATCAAAAACAATGTTCCCGGCATCGATGCGGATTGCGGCGGCGCGTGCGCCTGCGCCACATGCCATGTCTATGTAGACGACGCGTGGACAGAGAAAACCGGGGCGCCGGGGGAGATGGAAGCATCAATGCTCGATTTCGCCTTCGAACCGAAAGAGTCCTCGCGCTTATCCTGCCAAATTCAAATCTCTGATGAGCTTGACGGTCTGGTGCTGAACCTGCCTGAACAGCAAGGCTAGTATTGAACCGCAAGCGGTCCTCTTGACCCGACAGCGTTCTGCGAGTTTGATGAACAAATGCAGAACACGGGCAACGCGTCTCAAATTGCAAGGGTCGGCACATCCCGGCCGGACGAAACCGCCATCCTAACGCGCGGCGTCATGCGCTTATTCATCGACCACGGCCTGTCGCCGCTATGCGAATTCAAACTCGCCAATGGCAGACGAGCGGACGTTGCGGGCGTTGACCGGCAAGGCGCGTTATGGATTGCGGAGGTTAAATCCTGCCGTGCGGATTTTGAGGGCGATCGCAAATGGCCAGATTATCTCGACTATTGCGATGCGTTTTTCTTCGACGTGAGCCCGAGCTTTCCCCAGGACATTCTGCCGACCAGCGAAGGGTTGATTTTAGCTGACGCGTTTGGCGCAGCGATCCATCGGCCGGCAGAGCCACGCAAGCTCGCCGCCGCGCGCCGCAAAGCCACAACCCTGAGATTCGCACGCCAGTCGGCCATGCGCGCCCACTGGCTTGAAAGCGACTAAGACACAATCTTGGTCAAGGGTTCACTCAACTTTTGGCGTTAGTCGCAAAAGTCGCCCAGTGGGTTCGCCGTAATAGTCCTCAACGGTGACGTAAATGGCGCCGTCCGGCCCGACGCGCACATCGCGAACGCGCTCGCCCACGAGATAGCGCTCCTCGCCGACGGGCTCGTCGCCATCCATGATGACGCGATGGAGCGCAACGCCTGCCAATGCGCCAACCAGCACATCGCCATCCCATTCTGCGAAGACGTCGCCGCGATAAACCGCGAGCCCCGAAGGCGCGATTGACGGCGTCCAGTATTTTACCGGCTGCACCGTACCTTGATATTCCGTAAACGGTGAAATGACAGCGCCGCTATAGTCAACGCCGTAAGTTGCAACCGGCCATCCGTAATTGGCGCCTGCCTCAATGACGTTTAGTTCATCGCCGCCTTGGGCGCCGTGTTCCGTCGACCACATAACGCCGCGCGCGGCGTCATAGGCTAAGCCTTGCGGATTGCGATGACCTTTCGAATAAATGCCGGGCGATGCGTCTGGACCAAAATCCGGGTTGTCATCTGGGATAGTGCCATCCGGGTTGATCCGGACGACCGCGCCGAGGCTGGTCGACACGTCCTGCGCCTTCGCTTTCAAGCCTAGCCCATCACCTGTCGTTAGAAACAGTGCGCCGTCAGGGCCCCAATCTAGTTTACCGCCGAAGTGAAACCCGGCTGTTTTTTCTGGCGCCGCTTCGAAGATGACCTCCAAGGGGCCGAACGACGCGCCGTCAAAAGTGGTGCGCGCCACGCGCGTCACGTTCTTTTTGCGCGTTCCGTGGGCGTAAGAAATATAGACCACGCTGTTTTCAGCAAAAGCTGGATCCAGCAAGATATCGAACAAACCGCCTTGTTGGCTCGCGTACACTTCTGGCGCGCCGGCGATGGGGTCATCGACCAAAACCCCGTCTTTAATGAGACGCACGCTACCGGGGCGCTCCGTCACAAGGATCGCGCCGTCAGGCAGAAACGTCACGCACCACGGATTGACGAGGCCGTTTGCGAGCGTTTCGATGGTGAGATCAAGCGCGCCCTCAGGTGCAGGGTCCGCCAGTACCTTTTGCAGCTTTGCATCACCACCGCCGCCATTTGGAACCAGTGCTGCGCCCGCCGCAGAAAGGGCGACAACGCCGCTCATCAAAATCGAGACCATGGTCTTCATCTCGAGGCCCTCCTAGAACTCACCCGCCGTTTCCTGCTGGCGCTCGCCCCTTGGGTAAGGCGTGATGGGACTGGACGTCAACGCGCTCAGTGTGAGAAAACACCGTCACTCGCCATTTGTTGATCGGTTTGAATATGAGCGCGTTACGCATAGTTGCAGCCTTTTTGTTGGGCGTCATCGCCGCAGTCGTTGCTGCGGTGGTCTTTTATTCGCATCAAACGCTCAATGAATATGCGCAAATGGGCGTCAGTTTTTCGCTCGCTCAGCAATTAGGCGTCGTCAAACAAAACATGACCGATTTCGCGCCGCTCTACGGAAGCGTCATCGCGATCGCCTTGTTTGTCGGCTTTATTGTCGCCGCGCTTCTAAAACGGGTGCTGCGCCCCTTGGCGACCGTGGCCTACCCAATCGCGGGCGCGACAGCGATCATCGCGACGATTGTCATCATCGACGCCGCGCTGTTCGGCGGCGGGGCTACGATGTTGCCCGGCGCGGCCGGACCGATAGGCCTCGGACTGCAAGGGGTTGCGGGCCTCATCGGCGGCGTTGTCTTTGAAATGGCGCGACCGAAGTCTTAACGAGACGGCGGTTTGCGTTCGTCTATCTGCGCGATTAGGGTCGCGCGCTCATGGCCGATGATCTTGCAACCCATATCCGACAAACCGCCGCGAAGGTGCGTGCGCGGGATTATATGTGGTCGGTCGGAATCAGCGCCGGCATTGCCGTTGCGACGTTAGCCGCCAATGTCGCGGCCTGGTGGATTGTCGGCCTCGCTTGGCTGTCCTTTCTGGCGGCGCTCGCCATACGTTATCGATTCTCCTCGGGCCGCGTATGGGCGGAGCCCGTGCAACGCATTGTTGAGACAGAACTCAACGCACAGCGGGCGGAACTCGCAAATTTACGAATTGCGCGCGGCGTGGCTCAAGCGTTGCCGGAGCCCTTGTTTATCGTCGACGCCAACGGCTTGGTGGAAAACGCGAACCCGGCCGCAGAGGAGTTAATCGGCTCACAGAACATCGAAGATCGCCACTTCGCCTCGGTCTTGCGCACGCCCGACGTGTTCGAAGCGGTAGAGCATGTTGCCAAATCCGGAGAGACGCAGTCGGTGGATTTTATTACCACGGGAGCCATAGAACGGTCATGCCGTGCGTTCATCGCGCCTTTAGACACAGGCGCCGCGGCGCCGGGCGGCATGTCGCGCACGCTTATTTTCATCCGTGATTTGACGAGCGAGCGGCGGCTGGAGAAAATGCGCGTCGATTTTATCGCCAGCGCCAGTCATGAATTGCGCACGCCGCTTGCCTCGGTGCTCGGGTTTATTGAAACCTTGCGCGGCCCGGCAAAAGGCGATGACGAAGCGCGCGAGCGCTTTTTGTCGATCATGCAATCCCAGGCCGAACGGATGCAGCGTCTGGTTTCCGATTTGATGTCGCTCTCGCGCATTGAGCTCAACGAACATGTGCGCCCCCGCGATGTGGTTGATATCGCAGATATTGCGAGAGATGTGTCGGAGAGCCTTGGGCCGCTATTGGCTCAATCAGGCGCCGCAGTGGATGTTATTCTGGACGCGGAATCGGATGCCGGAGAAACGCGGATATATGGAGACCGCGACGAGGTTTTTCAGGCTGTTCAAAATCTTCTCGACAATGCCGTGAAGTATGGCGGCGACCCAGCCATGATCAAATTGCGCATTGGTCGCGGTGAAGCCCCGGCCTTATCAAACAATCGGGAGGCGGGCCATCGCGCCGGCGACGCACCGGGCAAAATTGCGGCCCGCAACGGAATTGGGGTTGATGATCTCGTCTATTGTCAGGTCCGCGACTTCGGCCCTGGCATCGAACGGTCTGACTTGCCGCGCCTCACGGAACGGTTTTACCGCGTGAGTGTCGAGCGAAGTCAAAAGAGCGGGGGCACGGGCTTAGGCCTCGCGATTGTCAAACATATCGTCAATCGCCACCAAGGGGGCTTTCAAGTAGAAAGCCTGATTGCAGGCGGTTCAGCGTTCAACTGCTATTTTGTGGGCGCGACAGAACCGGCAATGGCAGGCGCCTAAGGCGCGCCTCCCGAATCGCCCAAGTTTTACCCAATCAGCAATATTGCTGCGCACACATTGCGCTTTTCGAAAATCCGTACAAGAATGTGTCACAAAACAGCGTCATCACAACGGGCCTCGTCGGAGACGCGGATAACAATACAGGAACCCTATGGCCGTCGCGCAGGCGCATCCCTCATACCAGAACCGTCAATCGCTAGAGGCTGAACTCTCGCGCATGGCTGGACTGGTTGAAAGCCAATTACAGGCCGCCATTGCCGCGTTTGAGCGCCGAGATCCTGCAGCCGCGCAGCGCGTAATCGATATGGATCGACGTGTGGATGCGTATGATGCCGACATCGAGTCCAAAGTCATCGAACTTCTAGCGGAAGAAGTCTTGCCCCAAGACGCTCTGCGAGAAGTCATCACGATCATGAAGTTGACGGGCGAGTTGGAACGCGTCGGCGATTTGGCGAAAAATGTCGCCAAGCGCACGCTGGTTTTAAGTCAAGAAGCCCCTGCGACGCCCGCGACGGGCGTGATGCGCATGGGCCGCGTCAGCTTGCGCCAGTTCTCCGACGTTTTAACGGCCTTCGCTAGCCGCAATTTGGAAGCGGCTGAAGCCGTTTGGCGCGGCGATGACGAGGTTGATGAGCTTTATAATTCGGTTTTCCAAGAGCTTCTTCTCGCGATGATGGCGGACTCCGGCAAAGTGAACGCGTGCACGCATTTAGTGTTTGTCGCGAAGAACTTTGAGCGGGTCGGCGACCATGCAACGAACATCGCCGAAGCGCTGCATTTTCTCCTTACTGGCGAGCCGCTCGCCGACCCGCGGCCCAAAGTCGATGAGACCTCGACAACATTGGTTGCGCCGCCTAATCAATCGGGCGCGCGCTGAGTTTTCACGAGGAGGCCGGAATGGCGTCGACGCGGGTGATGATCGTCGAAGATGAAGAGTCTTTAGCGACCCTGCTGGAATACAACCTGAGCAAAGAGAAGTTTGACGTCACTCTTGCAGCTGACGGCGAAGAAGCCCTGTTGAAAGTTGAAGAATCGACGCCGGACGTGATGGTCCTCGATTGGATGCTGCCCAAAATTTCTGGGATCGAAGTGTGCCGGCGTATGCGCGCGAAACCGGAAACGCGCAACATTCCCATCATCATGCTGACAGCGCGCTCAGAAGAAGCAGACCGCGTGCGCGGCTTGGAAACGGGCGCGGACGACTATGTCACCAAACCCTTTTCCACAAATGAACTGATTGCGCGCGTGCGCGCTGTTCTGCGGCGCATTCGCCCGGGCCTGGTTGAAGATACCGTTACCTACGGGGATATTGAGATCGACCGCGTGTCCCACCGGGTGAACCGCGCCGGGAAAGAAATCCATCTAGGGCCGACCGAATTTCGCCTGCTTGATCATTTGATCCAGCATCCCGGGCGCGTTTTTTCTCGCGAGCAATTGTTGAACGCCGTTTGGGGCTCAGACGTATTCGTCGAAGTGCGCACGGTTGACGTTCACATCGGCCGTCTGCGCAAGGCGCTCAACAAGTTCAAACAAGGCGACCCGATCCGCACCGTTCGGTCCGCGGGCTACGCATTAGACGCCCGTTAAGACGCTGCGTTCCATTGCGGGTCTCCGCTAGCTTGCCGCGCGACGCTTAGCGGCGGGCAGCGGCTTCGGACGGCGGTCGGCCGGGCGTTCGCTGCGGCGCTGCGGCGGCTGAAACGCCAAATGGGCGTGATAGGCGCAATAGGATTTCCCAGCCAAAGTCGGCTGACCGCAAAAATGGAAATCATCGCGCGAGGGATCGCCGATGGGCCATTTGCACATATTGTTTTTGATCGTCGAAACCGTCGTTTTGTCGCCGCTGTCGAGCACCACAGGCGCAGCGAATTCCGGCTCGGGGATAAGCGGCTCCAGATCGCGCGCCCGGGGCCGCGACGGCTCAGCGCTCTCCCGACGCTCGCTATACAGCGCGCTGCTGCGCCCCCGTTGGGGCTTGGCGGGCGTCGCGCGCCCTGAAAGCCCCAAGCGATGCACTTTCCCGATCACCGCGTTGCGCGTCACGCCGCCCATGCGACTGGCGATTTGCGCCGCAGAAAGCCCCTCCGCCCAGAGTTTTTTCAACTGCTCCACGCGCTCGTCTGTCCAAGCCATAACCGGTGCTCCTGTGGGTATGCGCCGCGAGAACGGCGCCGGGCATTAATCTCTATATCTAGCGTCGGTGATTACCGCGCCTTAAATAACGCCAAGATATAGTAACTGAGAGAAGCCAAAACACAACATGGCGCCTACCCTAATTTTTACCCACTAAATGTTGAGAATATCGACTTTCTTGACGCCGCGCGCCGCCGCGTTCAAACCGGATCACGCCAAAACCCATAGTGACATCGCCCATGGACGGAACCACGCCGCACATTTCTGAAGCTCAACGCCCCGCCGTCTCTCGCTTTGGCGAGCGCCGTTTTGGCGCAGTGAATTGGCTGGGTATGCGCACGCTCTATATGCGAGAAATTCGCCGTTTCATGAAAGTGGCGACGCAAACCATTTTTGCGCCCGTCGTGTCGGCAATCTTGTTTTTGTTGGTGTTTGACCAGGCTTTCGCCGACTCTCGCCCAGCCATCAACGGCGTGCCGTTTCTCGAATTTCTGGCGCCCGGCCTCATCATGATGGCCGTGGCGACGAATGCGTTCAGCAATTCGTCTTCGTCCTTGATCGGATCAAAGATGCAAGGCTCAATCGTTGACGTGTTGATGCCGCCGATGGCCGCGAGCGAGCTCACGATCGCCTATGTGGCGGGCGCGGCGACCCGCGGCTTATTGGTGGGGATCGTGACCGCGGCCACCGCTGCGCTATATATGGCGTTTACCGACACGCCCATGAGCGTCGCCTCCATCGGCGCGATTGCGTATTTTTCTATAATCGCCGCGATCATGTTTGGCGCGCTGGGCGTCGTTGGCGGGATATGGGCGGAGAAGTTCGATCATCTGGCGGCCATCACCAATTTTTTCATTACCCCGTTGACGTTCCTGTCGGGCACTTTCTACGCCGTGACGCGATTGCCGGAGCCCTTCCGAACGGTCAGCGAGTGGAACCCCATGTATTTTCTGGTCGATGGTTTGCGCTCTGGCTTTACCGGCGTCGCGGAATCGAACTTGCTCCTTGGCGGGATCGTGACGCTCGCGCTGGCAGCGGCGTTTTGCTTCTGGGCCTTCGCCCTGTTTCGCTCCGGCTATAATTTAAAAGCGTAAAGCCAAAGCGATCTCACATGGCGCAATCCCAAGATCCAGAGTACACGGATGACTTTATATTGCCCTTTCAGGTTGGCGACGGCGCTGTCCGGGGGCGGATCATTCGGCTCGCTGACGCTATTGATGACATACTCGCCCCACACGCGTTCCCGCCAGAAGTCGCGGCATTGGCCGGCGAAACGGCGTGTCTCGTAAGCCTTTGCGGCGCGGCGCTGAAATTTGACGGCAGGCTCATTTTGCAAGCCCAAGGCGCCGGTCCGGCCCATATGGTTGTCGCCGATTACGCGAGCGATGGCGCGTTGCGCGCCACGGCGCAGTTCGACGAAGAGGCGCTCGCCGGCCTTGAAGCGCCGCGCAGCGCCGGCGCGCTTTTGGGCAAAGGGCACATCGCGATGACGGTTGATCAGGGTCCAGATATGGAGCGCTATCAAGGGGTAACGCCACTTGAAGGGGACACCATGGCGGCCATTGGCGTTGGCTATTTCGCGCAGTCAGAACAAATCCCGACAGCGCTGAAGCTCGCCGTTGGCCGCATCGCCGCGCCCGGCGAGACGGAACGCTGGCGCGCTGGCGGCGTGATGGCGCAGTTAACGCCTGCCGAAGGCGGCGTGCGCGGCGCGCCATCCGCAACGGACCCAGATGATGAAGAAAGCTGGCTGCGCGCAGCCGCTTTCATCGACACGATCGCGGATGACGAATTGCTGGACCCGGCTATTTCCGCCGAGCGTTTGCTTTATCGATTGTTCCATGAAGACGGCGTGCGTGTTTTTGATCCGCAGCCCGTGCGGGCGCAATGCCGATGCAACTCGGACAAAATTGCCGCTGTCTTGGGGCGCTATGACGCCGACACCTTGGGCGACATGACCGAAGCAGACGGCGCCGTGCACGTTACTTGTGAGTTTTGCCGCAAGAATTATCGTTTCTCCACCGAAGGCGAGTTTTTGGACGTCAGATGAAAAAGAAACACTTCGAACGAGCGCTTGAAGACTTAGAGCTTGAACTCGCAAAGCTTCAAGAAACAGTTGCGCGCACCGGGAAAAAAGTCGCGATCATATTTGAAGGACGCGATGCGGCGGGTAAGGGCGGCGCCATCAAAACAATCATGAGACGGATGAATGCGCGTATCTGGCGTATTGTTGCGCTGCCCAAGCCCACCGACCGAGAACGCTCCCAATGGTATTTCGAACGCTACGTGGCGCACCTGCCCGCTGCCGGTGAAATCGTTTTGTTTGATCGTTCTTGGTATAACCGTGCAGTGATCGAGCCGGTGATGGGGTTTTGCACAGACGCAGAGCACGAAACTTTTTTGCGCCAAGTCCCGCTATTTGAAAAAATGCTGGTCGAAAGCGATCTGATCTTATTGAAGATTTGGATCAACATCTCTGACGACACCCAAGAAGATCGCTTCCAAGATCGCGCCCAAGACCCTAGAAAGCGATGGAAATTATCACCCGTTGATCTCAAAGCGCGCGACAGGTGGGAAGCATCGACCCATTATCGCGATAAGATGCTTGAAAAGACGCACAAAGACTATGCGCCATGGATTGTTGTCGACGGCAACGACAAACGAAGAGCGCGGCTCAATATTATCCGGGCAATTCTAGATCGCGTGCCATACGAGTTCAACAAAGAGGCTTTTGAGCCCATCGCATTGCCGCCGCGCAAATCTAGCAAAAGCGATTACGAGCCCAAGTTCGACCAAGCGCTTATTGCGAAGGACTACTACAAAGATTAGCGCGTCAACATTAGCGCCAGTGCTCGGCGATCCAGGGTGTTGGGCGCACATGCTTATAAATGCGCTTATAGAACGGCGCTGGCCAAACGCCATCACGGGCCTCGTGCGGGTCAGGATGCCCAGTGAAAGCGACGACGCGCGCTGCAGCGGGCAAGCGCGGCGCCGTTAGCCAGTTCATCGGAAAACGGGGGAGTAGATTGGCTTTGAAACTCTGGCACCAGTCAGCGGGCCAAAATTTTTGCTCCGGGATCTCAGCGGAGATGTACTTTTGCTCGATATCGTGCACGCGCAGCACGGCTTCTGGATCTTTGTTGAAGGCGTCGAAGATTTTTGCGTAACGCTTTGCTGGGAACCGAAACACGGATGTGTTGCCAATGTTTCTGCCGAGCTGCGTCCAATTTTCAATAACGCAATACGCGCCCGGAGAGAATTCAAAGAATGGATCGAGCGCGCCCGTGACGACGATATCAAGATCCAGGAATAAGATATCGCCGTCGAGCTCGCGGAGATCATCGCGCCATATGGAGAGCTTTCGCCAACCGGTGATTGACACCCGGTCGGGAATATTGATCCCCGGCAAGGGATGGGTTTCGATTTCCGGCGCGATGTCGCGACTATCGTCCGTGTAACAGATAAACCGCAGCGCGCCGTCGAGATTGCGTCGCACGGCCGAATAGAGGCGGTTGGCGTAATCCGCCGAATACCGGTCTCCCCACTTCATGCAAATAACAGTCTTAGCCATAGCCTCGGCTGTACCAGCAAGACGCGGCTAATCAAACGCAAAACTAAAGGGCGTCGCCATGCGCCGATGTTCATCGACGACGAGCCGGCGCTCTAGTGGCGGGTGCGCGCGCGCGGCGCAATGGGGTCGCGGACATAGCCGACAGGTAACGCCAATGGGCGTCGCCGGCGCCGTTTCAAGATCGAGCCCTTCCGCATACACAAGATCGCCGGCGTGCTTTATCTCGCAGCCGAGCCCCACCGCCACTTCCGCCTTTTGCGCGGCGTAACCACCCTCACCGCCGTAATTGGCGCGCGCGATGGAGAAATATTTGTCGCCGTCGGGCAATTGCATGATCTGCGTCAAAACTTTGCGGGGGGTGCGGAATGTTTCATGAATATTCCACAAAGGACACGAGCCGCCATACTGAGCGAACGGAAAAACGCCGCCTGAAAACCGCTTCGCCACGTTGCCGGCTGGATCGACCCTGAGGAAGAAAAACGGCACGCCTTCAAGGCCAGGACGCTGTAAGGTCGTCACGCGATGGGCGACTTGTTCAAAGCTCGCGCTGAAGCGCCGCGCCAGCGCTTCGATGTCGTAGCGTAATTCAACCGCAGACTGATAAAATCGCTCATAAGGAAAAATGATCGCTGCCGCGGCGTAGTTGGCGAGCGCCGCGCGGGTCAACCGGCGCGCCGCATCCGTTTCAAACCGGGCGGAATTCACCGCGTCGTCTAACAGGCCGCTCGCCTCAACAAGAACCAGTTGCAAGGCGAATTGAAATGTTTGGCTGGCTTGATCCAGCGCTTCGGAAACAGCGATTTGTCTACGATGGCGGTCATGGCGCCGTAACGCGCCGGCCATGACATCAGCGGGCAAGACACGCGTTTGAAGGTTGTGCCGCTCTTCGAACCGGCGCGTAAGCCCCGCATAAACGCGCTCGCCGTCCGCCTCAAACGTCTTCGCGACTGTCTCGCCAAATTCGTCGAGCGCGGGAAAGTAATTGCGCGCCTTTGAGATAAACTCCCGCGCTTCTTCTAATGAGTCAGCCGGACCGGAGCGCCCCGCGGCGCGCGTTTCCATCACCGCCGCTTGGCTTGATCGATAGGCTTGATATAGCGCCGCAACCGCTTCGCCCATCGCCGGGTTGCCAGAGAGCAAATCGCGGATGTCGTCGCGGCCAATTGAGAGCTCCTGAAAAATTGGATCCGCCAGGGCGTTGTCGAGCGACGCGAGGGTTTCGTCATCGCCGCTGGAAAAAACTGAAAGCTCAAGCCCGTAAGTCTCCGCCAGGCGCAATAACAAGTCGGCGGGCAATGGGCGTTGATTGCGCTCGATGAGGGTGATGTAGGACGCTGAGATATCGAGCTCGGCGGCCATCTGCGCCTGCGTAAGGCCCAAGCGCCGCCTTACGCGCCCGGTCTTTGACCTCGAAAACGAGTACGTCAACGACCGATACGCG
>JBCDBM010000086.1:0-13598 GCA_039183665.1 Pseudomonadota bacterium
CTTGATAAAGGCTGCCAAGATGATCCTACTTCCGGAAGTGACCGAAGAAACCCGCGCTTTTTGGACCGGCGGGCTCAAGGGTGAATTATTGATTATGGCCTGTGACGCCTGCAATCATAGAATTCACCCGCCGCAATTGGTGTGTCCCAAATGCTTGAGCAACAATGTGACGCCAATTCAAAGTTCAGGCAGAGGACGCATTTACAGCTATACCGTCAATCACCAAAAATGGTCCCCCGACATGGAAACCCCTTATGTAATTGCCGTTATCGATCTTGATGACCAACCGGGGGTGCGGCTCACCGCTACGATCCGAGGATGCCCTGTGGACGACGTTTTCATTGGCGCCGCTGTAATGGCCGATTTCCAGAAGTTTGACGAAGTCGCTGTTCCGTTTTTTCGCCTCTCCAACGACGCCAGTACCTAATCCTCCATAAACTCCAGCCAGCGCTTACTCGCAGTCAACAAATCGTTCGGTCGATTCGCAAAGTCCAAGGTTGAGCCTACAACGCGATGCGCTTCATCTGCGCGTTCGGGCTGCCATACCCAACACCCAGCCTGTGGCGGGCGGTGATTTCCGACAACGTCTAAATCAACGTCACGCCCCCCAGCGACAAATATTGCGCGCCGGAGAACTAACGCAGCTTCTGACGCATCCGAATCCGCGAGCGTCGTAGCCCAGCGCGTAAAGCCGCTTTCGAGTGATACGCCACCAACATATGCAGGATCCGCAATAACACCATTAACAAACCGCCATTCCAAACAGGCGGCGCCGTCGCGCTGCAGTGTCGCTTTGCGCACCGTATCTTCTGACACGACGTCGGTTACGCGCGCCCAATACGCACGCTCCCCATTTCCGTTCGCCATCGCTGCAATTGCGAGTCCCGCGAGGTCAATTAGATGTGTGCATTGCTGACGCGCATCCGTATGTTGCGTCACACTATAAGAATAGGGGGAGAGCACCATTTCCAGCAATTCTTGCAGTCGCGCGATAGCCGAGGGGCATAGCACAGTAGGGTGGCGCAAGGCCTCTCCGGTAACTGTATCAATAACCCCATCGGACGCCAATACATGCACGCGAAAATGATGCATATCATCTTCCAACGCCGCGCGCGCTTCGCTGCGACCATGCGCATCAGTACGTGTACGAATTTTAATCCGCCGATTAAATGCATTCATGATGCATCCTATCCGCTTATCGGCGTTTAATTTCTAAGTCTGATTTCTCTCGGTCCCAAGTATTTGCCGTGCACCCTTCATCACGCAATTGATATTTCAAAACTTTGCCAGTCGGATTGCGCGGCAGATCACGACGAAACTCGATGAAACGAGGCACAGCAAAATAAGGAACACGATCCAAGGACCACCGACAAAGCGCTTCTTCTGTTAACGTTGAATTCGGCTGTAACACGGCGGTCACCTTCACATCATCTTCTCCGACTGGCGAGAAGACAGCATGCACGGCGACATCGGCAATGTCGGGATGCGCGGCAAAACTGCGCTCCATTTCAAAGCTAGAAATGTTTTCGCCGCGGCGTCGTAAGTAGTCTTTTTGACGATCGACGAAATAGAAGTAACCGTCATCGTCAAACTTTCCGATGTCGCCGCTATGTAGCCACATATTGCGCATGATCTTTTGTGTTTCCGCGGGACGGTTCCAATAACCCTCAAACATAACATGCGATCGCAATGGTCGAATAAGTATCTCCCCCGCTTCACCCGGCGGCAACTCATTGTCGTTTCCGTCGGCGATGATCACTTCGAAGTCTTCATTCCGCTTGCCCGACGTATTCGGTGGCGCAGGCTGCGTAAGATCGCCATAAACCACCATCGCGGCTTCAGAGAGGCCATATCCCGGGGCGCCGGTATATTTAACGCCGAACCGAGTCCGCCATGTCTCTTGAAGCTCGGGAGGAAAAGGCGCTGTAGAGACTACGCGAACTTGGCCGAAACAACGCTTTGAGAAGTCGTTGTCCTCAGCGTTCGCGATCAGGGGCGCCATCGATCCAAGCAGCATAATTGATGTCGCTCCAGACCGTTCAATGTCTGGCCAAAATCCCGACAACGAAAATCGCGGATAGACGGCGCATCGAGCACCGATCATCGCGGTTTTTAAAACACCAGTCGCTGTCGCGTTCATGTGAAAGAGTGGTAATGCCGTCCAAAAAATATCTTTAGGCTGAGCATCGTTCGCCAACAGGGATTGATGTGCGATGTTGCACGCATAATTATGACTAATCATGCACCCTTTTGAAGGCCCTGTTGTTCCCGATGTATAAATTAGCATCGTTAGATCGCCGGGTTTCGCATCGTAAAAGTCGATGCCTTCAGCATTTTGCGCGGAAATTTCTCGCAAGCTTCGCACCGATATGCCGGCGTGGTCTCCAGGGCTATCACCGCGATGAATGAGATGCGTCAACTTGGGCAAAACGGGCAAGATCTCTACGACGCGAAGTGCGTAGTCTTCTTCGACAACCATCACCGCGGCTTCACTATCTGCAATCTGGTGACGAAGAAACTCCCCTTTGTACGCGGTGTTCACGGGTACGCTAATGGCGCCGACGGCGTTGATTGCAAACCATAGAAGGACAGCGTCAACGTTATTGTCCAAGAGCGAAGCAACCGTATCGCCGGGCTGTACCCCAATCTCTTTTAAACCTGCTGCGAGACAAAGCGTCCGTTCCACGACTTCCGTATAAGTGTAAGTGTCGCCTACGAAATCGAGGAAGATTTTCTCTCCGAATTCATCACGGGCGCGGGCCAGGACAGCGTTTACCGTGTCCTGTTTAGCTGCCTGCCAAAATGTATGCATTCAAATATTTCCTCCGTCGGCCGAGACTGGATCGCATATTCGCGGCGGTTTAGCGCGGGCTTTTTTATAGACAAGCGTCAGCCAGGAACGTCGTCTCTGTTTACGCCGCAACCTCGCAGTGCACGTATTCAGCCCTGGCTATTCGGAAACAGTATTGATGATAACAAATTCGCGATATTTCTCCGGCATTTCCCAGTACCCTTTGTAACCTTCCGGAATAATAAACGAATCGCCTGTTTTGAACTCCATCGCCTCCCCATCATCTGGCGTGAGGATAAGCCGCCCCTCAAGTATATTGATGTACTCATCATACGGAAGGCCATCTATTCTCACACGCCCCGGCTCTGTTTCGAACACATAAGACGAGATCTTCCCGCTAAAAATCATGTGCGTGCTGAATTTAATCGGCCCTTCTGTCGTAATGTTTGGGTCTTTGGGCGCCGTTGCAAGGTCAACCGGCGTTAAGCCATTGCCTTCGAGATAGCGCGGCTCAATAAGAATAGGGTGCTTCTTTGTCATCGTAATTGTATGCCCTTGGTTTCGATTACCGGGGAATTTCTACCGTTTGCGTTCAACGTCGATGGCCGAACACAAACACAAATTGCGCCGAAAAAAGTCTAAGAAGTCGCGACGCTCTTTGGAGCCATCCATCGTTTTTTACGTATTGAGCTAATGCGCCCTACTTACGCCTTGAAATTTATCAGCTCAGTTGTTCCTGCACAGCGCGCCACGCTGCATTCACAGCCCCATTTACTGTAGCAAGATACTCAGAATCTGAATTTGCGATGCTAATGCGCCCTATGGGTTTTCTTCCCAATTCGTTAGGCGCCTCACCCGCCGGCCATTTCGGATCAAATAGTGAGAACGCCGAATAGGCGTAGCCATGCGGCCAACGATTTAGTGTGATGGCCTCAATGTCACGATCTGCATCAAAGCCCTTTGGTCCCAGGATACCCGTCAATTGCTCCCGAATTTCGCGCTCATATGCTTCAAATGGCTTTGTGAACAATGTGTACCGGCCCGCTCGGAAAAGATCTCTAGCGGTTTGGTTTTCGGCGCGCGATACCGCAGCGGGAGCGCCCAGCATATATATGACCATAGGATCCGCCGGGTCGCTAGATATTTTATAATTTCCTAAACTGGTCGGCGGCGCCTTCGTGACCAAGCTAAATGGGCTATTCGGACACTGAATTATTTCACTTCCAACTTCATAGAATGCAGCTCCGTCCCGCAAGAGAATGTTTGCGGACAACATTGGGCCCTTTACGCCATAGAGAAGATTTTGTTTTTGCGTCTCGGGCAGCTCCGGACATATATGCGGAATCAGACTGTTGTACCCGGCCAAAATACAATGGCTGGCTCTGACGCGGTAAGTCTTTCCTTGTTGCACATAAGAAATTGAGACAGATTGATCTTCGTTGTTAGCGACGTTCACGACCATACTGCTAAGCCTAACCCGCACATTGTTATCGGCTTGGTCTAATTGACTGTAATCGAACCGCGCATCTACCAAGTCGTCGATCGATGATCCTGGAGCAACATTTGGAATCATTCGCCGAACCATCTGACGAACTAAGGACGCGTTGCCGTCCGGCATCCAAACGATATCATACTCGTGCGTCTCGGTATCGATGCCTAAGCCCTCGTTGCCGCCTGACGCATCCATTGTGTCGGCGCCGAGAACGCTCAGACCGGGCAAACCATTCAGTATCCCCTCACGGATCGATAAACAGTCAATCCCAACGAGATACGAGAGACATACATAAGAATGCCAGAGCGCACATGTCTCGTCAGCAAGACCGACATAATCAGTCAGAAATTCTTTGTAGCTGATGGCGTCGATAGCGCTCGATGCGCCGCCATCTGGCAGCTCTTTTTGAAGCGTAAGCGTGCCCTCAATAAAACTGATTACTTTGTCTTTTTCAGCTGCAGGAAGCGACAGAGCATTGACCATTTCGCGGTAGTCGCCGATGCCATGCCACGCAGATAGCCACTCGCCATTGACGACAGGCATGGCTTCGCCGCCCGCGCCGCGAAGGAACATTCCCTGGGGCGATCCGAAATAGTTGGGTTCTGTTGCAGCTCGGATCTTATCTAAATCAAATCCCAGATCGGCGAGCAAATTTTTGGTTTCGGCAGAGTACGCAAATGCATTTTGGAAATTTCCGCTGCCGCCAGCCGAGAGGATCATCTGCGCCTGAGAGTGAAATTCATTGCGCTTCGCGTGGCCGCCAAAATCGTCGTGGTTATCTAACAGCAGAATGCGCTTATCATTGCCGGCCTGCTGTTGATATAAATACGCCGCAGCTATGCCGCTGATGCCAGCGCCAACGACAACTAGATCATATTGCTCGTCGAGATCGGCATATTCAGTTGGTTTCTCGCCACTCCAGGCTAGATCATGGGCGACTTCATATGATCCTTCGTGACTGCCGCGTAGCCCAGTTAAGGTCGGTGGGTAGTAGTCGGCCGGCAATGTTGGCGCGCTTACCGTCTTCGAAGTGGTTGGCGCAGACCGCGAGCATCCAACCGTCGCTGCGCCCGCCAAAAAGAAAGCGACGCCGTTCAGATAATCGCGTCGAGTGATTTTATGACTCATTGTCCTGCTGCCAATCTACTTTCAAGTGTTCACATGAAGGGCGAAAATTCTGAATTAGAAATTTCCATTGCACCCGGAAACCCTGGATAGCACCTCTTGTTTAAGCGGGATTCTTTGGTCGCCCCTGGCGTTGTTCAGGCTAAATACATCCACAGTTTCGTATTCACGCACCGATTTTTCTCAATGCGGGAATTGAAAAAATAATCCTACTTATGTAACTATGTCAACTATGATGGCGTCATGCCGGTTTTAAGAATTGCCTAGCGTCGTATTTGACTTAAGCACGGTTTGGAAGGCCTATCTCCGGGTTGAATAGTCATTCCCAATGAGAATATTTGACCAGGCGTGTGAAGAAAAGGAATTAGGAAATGGGGATTCGAGACCTGAATTCGATTTTAATAACCGGCGGTTCTTTCGGCCTCGGTTTCGAAATGGCGAGACGCTTTGTCGATCGAGGCTTCACTGTATTCGTCTGTGGTCGCAGCCAGAACAAACTGGATAGCGCGGTTGCAGCCTGCCCGGCGCTCCTGCCCATACAAGCCGACATCACGGACGGCGATGATCGAAACAAGATTTTTGACACGATCGAGGCAAAAGGCTCGCCATTGGAGATACTCATAAATAATGCTGCGGTTTGTTACGCTCACGATTACGCCAATCCCTTTACGCTGGCAGAGGATCGAGCCCTCACGGAAATCGAGACAAATTTCCACGCTCCGGTTGAATTGTGCCGCCTTTTCTTGAAAAGGCGAAACTCAGAACGCGAAGGTGTCATCGTCAATGTTTCGACGCCCGGAGCGTTTTTCGCCCTCGAGGCCAACCCTCTGTATACAGCATCGAAAGCAGGGTTTCATAACTTTACGCTCGCCCTCGCGCAGCACCTTCGGGAAACAAATGTGAAGGTGTTAGAGATTTTTCCGCCAGCGCTGGCAACCGGCCTAACAGCAGAACTAGAAGTTGATGCTGAGGACGACAACGGGCCTGAGGCGCTTCAAAGCGTTGCCGAAAAATCTGTAGAAGGTGTCTTGGCTGGAGAACCGTGCATCCTGCCACATGAACAAAGCGCTGCACTTGTTGAATCAATGGGTGGAACGGGGAAAGTTTTTACGATGGACATGGTCGGCGTTCGCCGCAAAGCAGGGTGGGATCGATAGGCGAGCAGCGTCTATTTCAGAATACTAAGGCGCGTTGCGTCATTATTCGTGGCCGGTTCATTTTCGAAAGGCGAAAGATTAAATCGGGATTATCTCCATCCAAGAACCATGTGCTCTACCCCAAACACGGGCCCGCCGTGAACGTCGAGCAATTCACCGTCTTTCAAGCGCCAACTGGGGACCCGCGCCAACCATTCCTCAAGAGCGATTTTTAGCTCTCGCCGCGCCAAGTGGTTGCCAAGGCAGAAATGGACGCCGGTCGATAATCCGAAGTGACGGATATTCTTGCGACCGAAGTCTACATCCATTGGGCATTTGAACTCCGCAGCGTCCAAACTTCCGAGCGCGGTGACGATCGTTATCCAATCGCCTTTCTTCATCGCAATTCCGCCTATCGATGTATCCTCTCGACATTGACGATACACGGTGACCACGGAGAAACGACGCAAGTACTCCTCGATCGCGCCTGGAATTCTGTCTGGGTTTTCGCGCAGGAATGCTTGATGATCTGGATTTTCCGCGAGATGTCGGAAAATGAACCCTAAACTCGACGCCACGGTGTCTAAGCCGCCGACGAAGAAAAGGTAGAGGATGCCCAGCGTTTCATCATCATTTAGGCGGCGACCATCAATCTCGGCGTTGACCACTTGGCTTACGATATCATCTGAAGGATTGGCCTGTCGCTCTGTGCGTAGGCTCTCAAGATATTCTTTTATTGCTTTCGCCGCGCCAGCCATTGTGGCGGGATCTTTAGAGTGAAGTAGCTCAAACTCCCATTTTAGGAACTGATCCATTTTATCGAGCGGCAAGCCCAATAGTTCCAGGATAATTGTGACAGGATACGGGCGACCAAAAACGCTCATGAACTCACATTGTCCGTCGTTCCTGAACGCATCAATGAGATCCGAAGCGCGCTGCCTTATCTTCGGCTCTAGCTTCGCAACTGCCGGAGGGGCAAGAAGCGGGTTGAGTAGCTTGCGGTAGTCGGTATGCTCTGGCGGATTGGCCTCCAGCGGGAGAAGCGGCCAATCTTCTCCAAGCAATCTTGAAAACCCCGTTTGGCCAGTTGCAGAGAAAAGATCTGGATGGCTGAGAACGTAGCGAATGTCCTCAGCATGCGTAATAATCCAGCTGCCGCCAAAACGCATGCTATTACCAGTCCAAACGACCCGTGCGTCATCATGCAGCTTGGAAACCGCCGAAAACGGGCACTTGTCCATCCCTGGTAGGTAGGTGGGATCAAAGTCTCTGACCAACTTGGTTGGGACGTGGTCGGGGATCACCAAATTCTGGACAGCCTCTTCTGACATCCTGCCAAATCCTTCTGTGCTCTACCGGTGAAGATACCTAAAATCTAAACCTCACTAGTGCGGTTGAGCGACCACACTAGTGCGTTTTTCGCAGATGCGAGCAACCAAGCGAGTGCTCGCAAAGCGAAATGAAAAAGTCAACCTAGTTAACCCAGTTTACCTTTTACTCAACCTATGCTCTAAATCTAGCAAAATCATAATTTTGATCTGTGAAATGGCGCAAACGACCATTGCTCCAACGAAAAAGACGCGCAATACCAGCGCAAAAGGAAAACTATATGCCGACGATAACGGTCAATGACCTCTTGGGAAACAGGCAAGAAATTGAGGTTAGTGTCGGCTCTTCGCTGATGGAAGCTCTTCGCGACGCAAATTTCGAAGATGTTTTGGCGCTCTGCGGAGGATCGTTATCCTGCGCAACGTGCCACGTTCACATTGACCGCGCATTCGTCGACAAGCTTCCCGCCCAGTCTCAAGATGAAAGGGACCTGTTGGAACTGTCGGACAGTGTTACGGCAGAGTCGAGGCTGTCATGTCAGATCCCGATGACCGAAGAACTGGATCAGATGACAGTCTCCCTGGTCAAAGTCGACTAGCGAAACCCCAAAAGCGCTTGGAGAAAAGCAAAATGGCGCAGTGGTCCAAAAACGGCCTTTACATTGACGGACAGTGGACGCCGACAGCTGCGTCTGATCCGATCATTAACCCGGCTACGGAAGAAGTCATAGGACACGCTCCAACAGGGGGGAACGCTGAGACGGATATGGCGATTGCGGCGGCGCGACGCACCTTTGACGAAAGCGATTGGCGCTTTCTACCTTCAACAACGCGACAACGTATTCTCACCCGTTTTCTAGATATTCTCGAAGAGCGTCGAACAGAAATTGTAGAGCTCATCGTTGCGGAAGCTGGCGCAACGCAAGCTCTGGCCAATACGCTCCAGTTCGCCACGCCAATCGCGCATGCACGACACACTGTTGAAATCTGTACGCGCCCCGCAATTACCGCGCTAACGCCGGAGATCAATCAAACGATGTTTGGCGATCGCTGGCTAGCTTCCGGTGTCGCTGTTCGCGAACCAGTGGGCGTGGTCTCAGCCATTACGGCCTACAATTTTCCGTTTTTTCTTAATCTGGCCAAGGTTGTTCCTGCGCTTGCCGCTGGCTGCACCGTAGTCCTTAAGCCCTCTCCTTACACGCCGTTCCAAGCCCTCATCCTCGGCGACGTCGCAAATGAATCCGGCCTCCCGGCTGGCGTATTGAACATTATCAATGGCGGCGTCGACACGGGAGAGCTGATGACAACAGATCCGCGTGTCGATCTTGTTTCGTTTACTGGCTCCGACCTTGTCGGCGCCAAGATTCAGGCTCAAGCGGCGCCCACACTAAAGCGCTGCTTGCTCGAACTCGGTGGCAAATCTGCATTTGTCGTTCGTCACGACGCGGATCTTCAAAGGGCCGCCGTGACCGCAGCGATGCACTTTACCATACATGCTGGTCAGGGATGCGCCCTGATGACAAGGACGCTCGTCCACAATTCTGTGCGCGCAGACTTTACTCAGATGGTGAAATCCATTGTGGAGCAAGCTGTGATTGGCAATCCGGCTGATCCTAAAGTGACGCTTGGCCCTCTCATTCGCGAAGCCCAACGGCAACGCACTGAAAATTATGTTGCCATTGCCCTCGATGAGGGCGCCAACCTTGTGACCGGCGGTAGACGTCCAGACGACCAAGACAAGGGGTTCTTCTACAAACCAACTCTATTCGACAATGTGTCGAACTCCTCGCGCATCGCGCAAGAAGAAGTCTTCGGACCTATTGGTGTCGTTATCGGTTTCGATGATGATGATGAGGCGGTCGCGATGGCAAACCAGAGCGAGTTTGGTCTTTCAGGCGGCATCTTCTCTGCGGATGTCGCTACGGCTTATGAAATGGCTATGCGCATTCGAACTGGCGAGCTGAATATCAATGGCGGTCCCGGTAAAATGAGCAGTCACTTTCCTTTCGGCGGTATCAAACGATCTGGATACGGCCGAGAGTATGGCGAGGAAGGCCTCAACGAATTCACTTATATAAAAACAATCGGCTATCACGCTGGATAATCTGTATCTGGACTTCTTATGAATCAAGCAGACTACATTGTCATTGGCGCTGGGTCATCGGGGTGCGTTCTCGCAAACAAGTTGTCTGAGAATCCCAAGAACTCCGTTTTGCTCTTGGAAGCAGGTCCAGCAGACAAAAATCCATTGATCCATATGCCCCGCGGCATCGGCAAGATACTAGAAGACAATCCGAAAAACCCTTTGGTTTGGAGATACGGCGCACAGACTGGCTCGAATCAACCAGAAGAACGCTGGATGAAGGGGCGCACCCTTGGTGGATCCAGTTCCGTGAACGGCATGATTTACGCGCGTGGCTTCCCGCAGGATTATGACGCCTGGGCGGCGATGGGCTGTGAAGGCTGGTCTTGGCAAGAAATGCTGCCTCACTTCATTGCGATGGAAGATCACGAGCTTGGCGCTTCGTCGATGCGCGGCGCCGGTGGTCCGTTAAAGGTAACTAATCACCCCAAAAACTCGTTAGGACACGATCTATGCGAAGCCATCTTGAAAGCTTGCGAAGAAGCCGGACTACCTCAAGTCGAAGACACGAACGAAGCCGCGGATGGTGGAATGGGCTATCAAGCTCGAAATGTGTGGCGGGGTAAACGGCAAAGCGCGGCGAGCGCATTTTTGCATCCAATTTTGAGCCGCGAGAACTTGACTGTCCTTACAGAAACGCCGGTTGCGCTAATCACATTTGACGGCGTTCGCGCGAACGGCGTCGAGATTGAACGTGAGGGAAAGCGTGAGAAAATCAGCGCAATCCGCGAAGTCATTCTCTGCGCTGGAGCAATTGAGTCCCCGAAACTATTGCAGCTGTCGGGGATAGGCGATGAATCACACCTGAAAAACCTGGGTATTGAGGTCATTGATGATAGACCAAACGTCGGGAAAAATTTGCGGGAACACGTTTACCTACAGATGAAATATCAAGTGACGCACGGCAGCTTGAACAAGGAATTCGCGGGTGCGCGATTACTACTCAACACACTGAAATATTTCATAGCCAGTACAGGACCAATGACTCATGCCGCTCAAGAGCTGCTCGGTTACATTAAGTCACGAGAGAGGTTGATTCACCCTGACTGCCAGATCGCTGTTGGACTCTACTCGATGCACCATGAAGAGTCCGGACTCGTGTTAGACCGAGACCCCGGCATAACGATAGGCGGGTATCACATGCACCCGCGCGCTCAAGGGGAAACATATATTGTTTCCCCAAGCTTTAGAGACACGCCCGTCATACGCGCCAATTTTTTGGGCGAAGATGAAGACCGCGCGGCATCGATTGCGATGGTGCGTTTTATTCGACAAATTATGGCGCAGCCTTCACTAAAAAGTATGCTCGTGAACGAGTTGGCGCCCGGCCCAGACATTCAAAGCGACGACGAGATATTGTCGTTTTGGCGAGAAACCTGGCTGACCTGTTATCACGTCTCGGGCACTTGCAGGATGGGCAATGATGACGACTCAGTAACTGATCCGCGAACTCGGGTTCGCGGTGTGGTCGGCTTACGAGTTGTCGACACATCGATTTTCCCAGAGCTGCCCTCGGGTAACACCAGCGCGCCAGCAATGGCTGCGGGCGCCAACGCCGCCAAGATGATTTTAGACGATAATCGTTGATTTACTGATTTATTCATCGGGCATGAAAATGCCGCGATAAAACGACTGAGCGATGACGCGTTGTACCGTGATATTTTTGATGCGGCAAAACTATGCAATTGAATATTGAAAATAAAGTCGTCGTCATTGTAGGGTCTACCCGTGGCCTTGGCCGCGCTTGTGCTAGCGTTTTCGCCGAAGAGGGCGCAAAACTGGCGTTAATCGCGAGAAACGGAGACGAACTCCACGCGGTTTCGTCACGCGTTAAACACGTACATGGCGCGGCGGTTAAATGTTTTCCTGGCGATATGACTGCGCCAGAAGAAGCGCCACGCCTTATCAGAGCAATCGAAAATCATTACGGCACGGTCCACGCTCTCATCAATACTATTGGTGTTTGCAATCCAAACCCCAACCGAGATCCTCTATCATCTGATCTCTTATGGGAAGAATCTTTCCAATCAACGCTTATGGCAGCGGTGCGTTCCTGCCGGTCAGTCATCCCTATCATGCAACGGAATGGCGGCGGCGCGATTGTAAATACGTCTGCAATTTCCGTGCGGCATTACTCCCCAGCAATTGCTCACTACTCAGCAATGAAGGCGGCCATCGCGCATTTTACGAAAAACTTGGCGATACAATATGGAAAAGACAACATTCGCGCCAACATATTGCTGCCTGGTTGGATCATGTCCGAACAAGTTCAGGAAATATATAATCAGTATGCAAACCGGGATACCCTAAAAGGGAAATCGCGCGCTGAGATATTTCATGAGATGAATGAGGATGCACACAGAGCTACTTTTGGTGGTCGCGCCGGCGACCCCGTTGAATACGCTAGAGTAGCCGCCTTTTTGTGTTCGGACGCGGCGAGCTACGTCAACGGCGCCTGGATGAATGTTGACGGCGGTTCAATGTTCTAGACTGGACTTACTCTGTAAGGGGTAGATTAAAAATGAAAGAGCCTATGCGATTTTCAATCAAGCCTATATTCCATATTGTAATTGGAGTTTTTTGCTTCGCGTCCGCGTCGGCGCATGATCCCGAGGTGAAGACCAACTTCGTAGATGGCCTGACCGCCCCTGGAGAGATTATTGTCGATCATTGGGGCGTAGCGCACATTTACGCTGAGAACGAAGCGGATGCATTCTTCCTTCAAGGATACAATGCGGCGCGAGATCGATTGTGGCAGCTAGACTTTTGGCGTCGCCGGGGCCTGGGCCTGCTATCCGAGGTATTCGGACCCGATTATGTCGAGTATGACCATGGTGCGCGGCTTTTCCTTTATCGTGGAGATATGGCGGCCGAATGGGCGACGTATGGGGATGAGGCTGAAGCGGCTATCTCGAACTTTGTGCGAGGCGTAAATGCATACATTTCAGAAGTCCGAAATAATCCGGCGCTTTTGCCAGTAGAATTCCGTGCACTAAGCTATGAGCCAGATTTCTGGAAACCGAGTGATGTCGTTCGGGTACGGTCCCAAGGGTTAAACTACAATGCGCCGTTAGAAGTCGCTCGCGCAAACACCCTTTGCAATCTAGGTGCTGACGCAGAGTCGTTACGCGAAAAGCTAGAGCCTGAGTGGGTGCTAAAAGTCCCCGTGGGGAGCGACCCATGCGCATTGCCTGAAGGCCTATTGCATCTATACAACAAGGCGCGAGAGAAAGTAAAAATTCTGGGGTCACAAAACCACGCTACTTCTGGTAACCCGCCCGAAGGCAGCAACAATTGGGTCATTGCGCCCTCGCGGGCTGCAACTGGTAGGCCTATTCTCGCAAATGATCCGCATAGAGGCTATTCGACACCATCACTTCGATATCTCGTGCATGTTGATAGTCCAGGACTAGCTTTCGCGGGCGCGGGCGAACCGTTCTTGCCTGGTATTTCAATTGGTCACAATGGTCACGTCGCGTTCGGCTTCACGATACACCCCGTCGATCAAGACGATATCTACGTGTATCAACTCAAGCCTGACGACGCCACGTCATATAAATATCGGGACGGTTGGGAACGCATA
>JBCDBM010000087.1:0-13535 GCA_039183665.1 Pseudomonadota bacterium
GATGACTTCCACTCCAGCGCCTGGTTTAGATTTGGAATGGTTTTCAGCGATTTTGCTTTGATCAACCGCCTTACATCGCCATGAGATAAATCTGTACACCCGCACATCGCTGCGACGGCGTTTGGATTATAAGCATCCCCCAGCGTGAGGCTCATCAACTGTTCAACGAGACCGGTGCACGTCCCGCAGGATGATGAGGCCTTAGTATGGGCTCGTACATCATCTAAAGCGGTTAGGTTTTTGTTATTGATCGTCTCGACGATTTTGCCCTTACAAACGCCGTTGCAGCCGCAGATTTCTGCGTCATCGGGCAATGCTGCAACGGCCGCCATAGGGTCCAGGGCGTCTCCTCCCGCGAAAGCTGGCCCAAAAATAAGCGTATCGCGCATTTCCGAGATATCGGCGCCGTCTTTGATATGCTGGAAAAACCAGCCACCATCGGCGGTATCGCCATATAGAACGACCCCGATGATTCTCTGGTCTTTGATGACTAGGCGTTTGTAGACACCCTTTGCTGCATCGCGCAGGACAATTTCTTCGCGGTCCTCACCCTCCGCAAAATCGCCAGCGGAATACAAATCAACGCCCGTCACTTTGAGCTTGGTCGCCAACGCACTATCTTTGAATTCGATATCCGATGCGTTCGCTAACTCGTTCGCTGCAACACTCGCCATCTGATAGAGCGGCGCCACCAAACCGTAGACTTTTCCATCAAACTCCACGCATTCGCCGACAGCATAGATGTCAGGGTCAGAAGTGCGCATATGGGGGTCGACGAGAATGCCGCGATTGATTTCGATGCCTGCATCTTTTGCAAGCTGTGCGCTTGGTCGAATGCCCACGGCCATCACCACGAGATCGGCTTTGATCTCCGAACCATCGTCAAGGCGGACCGCGCTCACGCCTTTGCCGTCTCTGGTCGGCAAGATCTCTTTTGTGTTCGCGCCGGTCAGAATATCGATACCGCGCGCCTCGAGCGCCGCCTGAAGAAGATGTCCCGCCGGCGCATCTAGCTGCCGTTCCATAAGTGTCGGCATAAGATGCAGAACAGTGACGTTCATGCCCTGCTCTTTCAGGCCCGCGGCGGCTTCTAATCCTAAGAGCCCGCCACCAATGACGACGGCGTCACCGCCCGACTTTGCGGCGAGCAACATCGCTGTAACGTCGTCGAGATCGCGATAGGTCAAAACGCCGGGCAAATCATGCCCAGGAACGGGGATAATGACAGGTGATGAGCCGGTCGCGATGAGAAGCTTATCATAGGGCTGCGTCACGCCTTGATCGGATGTGACCGTCTTTGCGTCCCTATCGATCGAAATGATCTTGTGCCCCTTATAGAGGGTCACGCCGTGCTCAATGTACCACCCATCTCCGTGAATAACGATCTCATCAAATGTCTTCTCGCCGGACAGAACCGGCGAGAGCATAATACGATCATAATTGACACGAGGTTCAGCATTAAAAATGACGACTTCATAAGCGCCAGGCGCTTTCTCAAAAAGCTCCTCAAGCGCTCGGCCTGGCGCCATTCCATTGCCGATTACGACAAGTTTCTTTTTCGCCAATGCGCCTCTCCTCTATTGGCATTGCCGGTCGGAACCGGTCGGTTGAATCAAACAAAGCGCCATGATGTTGATCCAACCGACCGTCGCCGACAGATCGTGTTAAAGGGCAAAGTCAAGTTGCAACCAGAATTTACTCCGGTCTGTCGCGAAACCATCGCTGTCATAGTTGGTATATTTGGTTAGTACCGTGAACTTCTTCATCTTAGCGACCCCAACAACGCCAACCTCAGATCCATAATCGGCGCTCGTGCTTTCTGATGAGTAAGAGTGGTAGACAACGCCGACTTTAAGAAGGTCCAAGGGTCCCAGCGATTTTTTTGTATAAGAGATGTCGCCATAGAGGTCTTCGATGCCAGTGGCGGGCGTCGCGAGGAATACGTCAGCCCACCCATTAAAGGCGTGTAGCGTAGCCAAAGGCGTTGAAAATCCGATCGTCCCGTCGCCCGTTAGGACTTCATATCCGACTTTGCCAACAAAGCCGCTATTGGCGTATGAGCCCTCAACAGTGTAATAGTCTGCTGAGTAATCAGTAGGCTGCGCGCCATAGTCACTCTGTGCGGCGTACGTTCCTTTAAGCGTGAAACCGCTCGTTGAGGCCGCGGCGTTCACACCAAATGTTTGAGAAGACGCGCCCGGCGCGCTGTCGAAATCAAGCAAGTAGATAAATCCCGTCACATTCGCTTTGACGCCGTCGATCGGAAGCTTGTAGTTGGCGTTGATAAGGAAGCTCTCGCTGTCCCAACGGCCCATTGGCGAGTCATCACCAAAAATCCGATTGACCTGATCAATATAGGTCACATCGAGTTTGAGGCCGTCGACAGACGTGTTCACGACACGAACAGCATCGAACGTTTGCTCATTCTGCCGCCAACCGACATTGCCAACAAACCGATCATTGTCGAGCTTGATGCGTTGTCTGCCCAGCGTGATCGTCGTGTCTGGCAATGACTTATTGACGAGCTGTATTCGATTGAGTTCCGTTGCATTTGGATCAGCGACAACGGGAAACTGGGTGCGCCCATTGATGGTGCTGTTAAAATCGTCCTCGAGATCACGGATATGGTCGAATTCGATCAGAGCGGTCGTGTCCCACAAACTCCCGGTCTGAAATCCCGCGCGTAATCTGTATGTCACGGCGTCCGCATCCAGAGCGATTCCGTCTTGGGATACTGTTTCGTAACGGATACGCGCGTTGAATATAGGTTTGCTACTGTCGATCGCTTCTTGAAGCGCTGATTTGGGCTCAGGTGATTCTTCAGCCGCCGCTGTGGCGACACCCGATAAAAGTAAGGCCGAACCCAGAACGGCGTACGATTTCAGTTTCGATTTCGGTGTTGAATAGGTCATAGTCCCCTCATTCGGATAATCGGCTATTGCAAGCCGCTGATGAACTGGATGTCCCGCATCATTGCGAGCAGTTGAGAGGTCGCCATTGACCGTTGACGTTCGCGGGCTGTTAAGCCGCGTTTTTGTCGTGCACTTCGTATTCTTCGAGGAATGTTAAGAGCTGCTCGCGATACTTGTAGTAGTCCGGATGCTCCAAGAGCGCCTTGCGCGAACGAGGCCGCGGCAAATCTACCTTCATGATCTTGCCCACTCGCGCGTTCGGTCCGTTTGTCATCATGATCACACGGTCGGCAACGAGGATCGCTTCATCGACATCGTGCGTTACACAGACCGCCGTCACCTGCGTGCGGCGCCAAACATCCATCAGGACTTCTTGCAACTCCCATCGCGTCAAGGAGTCGAGCATGCCAAAGGGTTCGTCGAGCAATAGGAACTTCGGTGACAACGCGAAGGCGCGCGCAATACCTACGCGCTGCTGCATGCCGTTTGAGAGCGCGCTCGCTGGCTTATGCATCGCATCGGCGAGACCGACACGGGAAAGATAGTATTCGACGATCTGCTTGCGCTCTTTGCTTGACGCGTGCGGGTATACGCGCTCTACGCCAAGTGAAACGTTTTCGTACGCCGACAGCCAAGGGAAGAGGCTTGGCGCCTGAAAGACCACGCCGCGATCCGGTCCTGCGCCAGAGATTTCTTTGCCGTCAAGAACGATGCCGCCACCCGAGATGGGATTCAGCCCCGCGGCCATCGATAGGACCGTCGATTTTCCGCAACCCGAGTGCCCGATGAGCGAGACGAACTCGCCTTTGTGAAGATCTAAGTTGAAATCCTCAACGACCGTCAGCGGCCCTTTTGGCGTCGGATAGATTTTCGTGACTTTGAAGAATTCAACATACTTGCCGAGGTTTTGCGTTCGCGGCTTGCTCGCCTCCTGCACTTTTTCTGGCACCTCCGGATCGGGTGCAGCAACATCTTCAATTAGATCGATGATCTCAGCTGAGTTTGGCGCTCTTGCTCGCTTTGCTTCCTTATGCCCGTTCTTCAGCCCGCCCTTTGTCGCCGTGAGAGGAACAACGTTTGGCAGTTCGCCAGCGACATTGTCTTGAGGCCGCGTCATCCCAATGCGCATGAGGTAATCAGTGATTTCACGTCTGAGGCGGACGAACTCCGGATCGTGATTGACGGCCTTTCGATCGCGCGGGCGCGCCAGGGAAACCTCAAATGCCGGCCCGAGCGTCGCGTTTGGTCCCGGATTTAACGGAATAATCCGGTCAGCAAGCAAAAGCGCTTCGTCGACATCATTCGTAATCAGAACGACCGTTTTCTTTTCTTGTTCCCAGATTTGCTCAATTTCATCCTGCAGCTTCGCGCGGGTCAACGCGTCCAACGCGCTCAGCGGTTCGTCTAGAAGAAGCAGCTTGGGTTGAATAGACAACGCGCGCGCCACGTTGACCCGTTGGCGCATGCCGCCCGATAACTCCACCGGACGGCGGTCGCGCGCATGACTAAGCCCCACCATATCGACATAGTGGTTGACTCGCGCAGCTTTCTCTCGTCCCGGCATTTTCGGAAAAATCGCATCTACCGCGAGCCGAACATTTTGCACGACAGACAGCCAAGGCATCAGCGAGTAGTTTTGGAAGACGACCCCGCGGTCGGGCGAGGCGCCAACAACGGGCGCACCGTTAAATTCAATGCTGCCTGCATCTGGCTCGATGAGACCCGCCATCAAAGAGATGAGCGTTGTTTTTCCGCTGCCCGAGAACCCGACAATCGCGACGAACTCGTTCTCTTTCATGTCGAGATTGATATCCTTGAGGATCTCTTCTCGACCGTATGCCTTGGAGACGCCGTTGAGGCTTAAAATCGTCATGATGAGGCGCCCTACCGTTTGTCCGAATAGGTGAACATGGCCTGGAGCGTGTACATCACACGATCAAGCAAGAAACCGATCACGCCAATTGTCAGCACCGCGACCATAATTCGAGCCAAGGAAACGGAAGAGCCGTTTTGGAACTCATCCCACACGAACTTCCCGAGGCCAGGGTTCTGCGCGAGCATCTCGGCGGCGATTAGCACCATCCACCCAACGCCCAGAGAGAGTCGCAAACCGGTAAAAATGAGCGGCAACGAGGACGGGATCACGAGTTTAAAGATTTTGTCGGCAGGTTTGAGTTGAAGAACCTTTGATACATTCAGCAGATCTTTATCGATGGATGACACGCCAAGCGCGGTGTTGATTAATGTCGGCCAAAGTGAACACAACGTCACGGTGATCGCGGAGATCAGAAATGATTTAGGCATGCCGTCTGATGCATTGAGGTAAAGCGCAGACACGACCATGGTTACGATTGGAAGCCACGCTAACGGCGACACAGGCTTGAATATTTGAATGAGCGGATTGAACGCAGAGTTCATAGTCGGACTGAGCCCGCACAATATTCCTATGGGAACAGCCAATACCGTCGCGATCAGAAAGCCGAAAAACACTGTCTGAAGCGATGTCACGATTTGATCAATGTATGTGGGTTTGCCCGTGAAACTGCGTTCTTTGATTTTATCCAGGCGTCCCTCGGCCAAGTATCGGGCATTGCGCTCATCTTGGCGTTCGTAGAAGGCGACTTCTTTCTCTCGCGTCGCCGCGTGATCATCCATCAACCCATTAAACTGCTCCCACACAGCCGCAGGCCCAGGGATTTGACCGAGACTGGTTTTGACCTGTGGGGCCGCGGCCGACCAAGCAGCCAAGAAGATTGCGATGGCGAGCACAGGCACGCACACCATTTGCCAAAGATCCGCCATTTGCTTCTTGGGATCTTCTCCCATCATCAATCGAATAACGGGATTGACGAAGCCAAGGCCAATAATCGACAAGAAGTTCATCAATTTTTGGACAATGAGTTTTGGATCGGCGGCCTTGCGCGCAGCCCCAGGGGATGGGCTTTTCGCGGACTGCTGCGCTCCCTTTATCGGCGCAGGGTCGCCGGCCTCGTCTAGCTTCGGATCGGCAAAAGTGCTGATAGATGTGGCGCTCATGTTGGATATTCCGCAAAAGTCTCAACGGTGGTGAAGGGCTAAGTGTGTGGTGGGCGAGACCGCGCTCGCCCAACCAGCGTTGCGATAGGCTAGTTCGTGACCACGTCGCCGGCGTCGGTGACAGTTTCGCCGTCTTTCAAGCCGATGTCGAATTTTGCAAGATATTCATTCGGCTTGCGCCCATCATAAGTAATCCCGTCGATGAACTCTGGTTGCGGCGGTTTGAACCCATCGGTGCCGAAGGGAAAGTCCTCTTTGTTTGCTTTGCCTTCATCGATAAGCAGTTGCGCGGCTTCCATGTAGATGTCTGGGCGATAGACCTCTTTGGCGACATCCATGTACCAGCTGTCTGGCTTGGTTTCCGTGATCTGCCCCCAGCGGCGCATTTGCGTCAGGTACCAAATAGCATCGGAATAGTATGGATACGTTGCAAAATAGCGGAAGAACACGTTGAAGTCGGGGACCTCCCGAACGTCGCCTTTTTCATATTCGAACGTGCCCGTCATTGACGCTGCGATAACTTCGTAATCGGCGCCCACATATTCAGAGCGCGACAGGATCTCGACAGCCTCAGGTCGGTTTGCGTTGTCATTCTCGTCGAGCCAAATAGCTGCGCGAATCATTGCCTTGACCACCGCCAGGTGCGTATTGGGATTCTCCTCAGCCCACGCCGCGGAAACGCCAAATACTTTTTCTGGATTGTCTTTCCAGATTTCGTAGTCGGTGATCACAGGAACGCCGATTCCTTTGAAAACGGCTTGTTGGTTCCACGGCTCGCCCACGCAGTATCCGTAGATCGTGCCAGCTTCTAGCGTTGCGGGCATTTGCGGCGGCGGCGTCACGGATAGCAGCGCGTCGGCTTGGATTTGACCACTGGTGTCAGTCTTGCCGTAAAAGCCTGGGTGAATGCCGCCTGCGGCGAGCCAATAACGAAGCTCGTAATTATGGGTCGAGACAGGAAAGACCATGCCCATATTGAACGGCTTGCCCTCGTCTTTGAATTCCTCGACCACAGGTTTGAGGTAATCCGCTTTGATCGGATGGACAGGTTTGCCATCGTCTTGCAACGGAATATTGGGCTTCATCCGCTCCCAGATTTCATTGGAAACAGTTATGCCGTTTCCGTTTAAGTCCATCGAAAACGCAGTAATGATGTCGGCTTTGGTGCCAAACCCGATCGTCGCACCAAGTGGCTGGCCGGCCAGCATGTGCGCACCGTCAAGCTCCCCGTCAATCACACGGTCAAGCAGAACTTTCCAATTTGCCTGCGGCTCAAGCGTAACAAAGAGCCCCTCCTCTTCGAAATAGCCGAGCTCATAGGCGACTGCGAGCGGCGCCATATCTGTCAGCTTAATGAAGCCAAACTTGAGCTCGTCTTTCTCAACATCTAATTCTTCAGCATGAGACGTAGACCCAATGGCGGAGAACGTCGCCATCGCTGCGATCGCGGCTCCAGATAGCCAATCTTTGAAGTCTTTAAGTGACAACATATGAACAACTCCATTTTCAGGCGCAGCTGTCCCCCCACACGAAGCGAAGGGCCCGGCGCAAAAATCCCTTAAATTTCGAGAAGCGCCTCTTCCTTCAGAGGCGAAAGTGTGACGGCCAGCAGCGTCAGAAGCCGCGGCGTCTTTTCAACCCATTCTTGGATTGAGCCGCTCGTCATTGAGCTGAGCCAAAGCAAATCAGGTTTGCTGCAGCGCGTCAAGATATATTATGCGATGCGACATTATTCGCCGAAAATACTATATGAACGGCATTTTCCACATATTTCGTTGTTTGCATAAGAATTTTGCAAATTCCTAATTTTGGAAATGTTGCCTCGCACAATGTATAGCGATGGTTCGAGCTGCGCCATTATGCGGCCAATACGAGAAATCTTCGCCGGTCACATCCCTGATAAAGGACCAGACCGGCGTTGATGACAACGCGAACAAAAAGGCCGGTATTCGCGGTATAATTGTTTCCGGGATGGGGCGATCTGGCCCGGCCCGTCACGTTTTTCTAAGATGCGCGAACCAAATTCCGCGTTGTCCGCTTTATTCCTTTTCAGGATACAAAAACGATACAGGCTCAAACGAAATCTTATTTGGTCGGTTTCGATTTTTCTTTTCGATCAGATTGCGCGCTACTCGCGCGACCACCATTGGATCTTCCGCGTGAATAAAGTGGTTTGTGTCAACAAAAACTACCCGGCCATTGGGAATGATATCTGGCGATCGATAATACTCCTCCGGCCACTGACCACGATCTCGCAAGCCTTGTAAAAAGACTACGGGCATAGTCATCTTCGGGATCGTATTTTCCATGCGAAAATCAAGTTCGACCTGGAAGTTCGTCCCGACAAAAGTGCGCGCCGCTGCTTCAGGCGTGCCTGGGAATTCGAACTCCCATGCCAACCGCGCCACTTCACTTTCAGGCATCTGCACCGAGACATATGGACCATTATACAAGTTCCGGATCAGACCCTCCCTGCCCTGAAAACCCGGCGTCGCCATCATGGCGTGCGGCGGCCGCGGCAAGCCATGCGGCTGATCGAACGACTGCTGCATACGGAGCAAAGTTGCGATGCGATCGCTCATTCCGTCTGTGGCAATTAGATGATCGCTGAGAATACTGCCGCGGTCATGGGCGACAAGATTGAATTCGTCGACGCCTATTTTATCGAGCAAACCAATCAAGCTGCGCGTCGCGCCGGCATAGCTGACATCGACCTCGGCTCGTTTGTCCGACTGTCCGTAGCCCAACGTATCAAGCGCGATGATATAGTAGTCATCGGCCAATTCGGCCATGACTTTATGATAAGAATACCAAGTATCCGGCCAGCCATGTAAAAAAACGATAACATCTTTAGACGGATCGCCGGCGGTGACGAAATGCCAAACCGTATCGTCGACATCCACAAACCAATGGGCGCCGAAAACGCCATTGCCAATATACTCAATTTCCCCGTGGCGGTTGACCGTATTCTCTGGAGGCGTCGCGGCGGGATAACGATCAACGTCGTCGACATAATACGCGAAAGGGTAAGGATCGTAAGAATATTGCGTCCACGACACCTCGCCCGCCTGACCAGGCTCTGCGGCTATTGCCACCGGGGCGATATGCGCGAAGGCCATGATTGCGGCAGCGCCGGTTCCTTTCAAGACTCCGTCAAACTTCATTTGATTTTCTCCCTATGTCCTCATTTGGTATTTTTAATATTTGCGCGGATTCACTAGCCTACATCGATAAATACTCGTGTCGCGCGGCGCGCAACTCAATTCTCCCGGCGATATCATCGCACACTCAGTCAAAGTATCGACAATGAGGGGCGCTGTTAACATTCACCGCGGTCACGCTCTCGGAGTGTCCGAAATACGGACGCAACTACCGAAAAAAGAGATTGGGACCAACCAGCCTGAATTCACAGCCTATTCGCAGGCGAGCTTATGAAGGGCCTCAAGCGCTGGCGTCGGTCGACAACAAGAATTCGTCGCCGCTGGTTTTCCAGGCAGGATATTTTTCCATGATCGACGCGAACAGCGGCGAGTTCATCAACGCGCTCAGCCAAGCTCGGACTTTGGGCAATGGCGCCGCGTCAAACCAAGCTGGATCGGCAATCCGGAACTGACGCACGAAGGGAAAAATCGAAATATCGGCGTGGCCTCGCGCGGGCCCGCATAAATACGGCTCGGCCACTAGACGCTCTTCCAGCATTTCTAAAAACGCCATGCCGGCTTGGCGATGGGCAATCGCATTTTCGCCATCGTAGCGGGTCGTGTATTTATAGCGATCTAGATGATGTTTGAATGATCCGTCGCAAACATCAGTCAACGCAGGATCGGCACGGCTTAGCCACTCTTCGGGATCGTGGCGAGCAAGCGCCCAATCCATGACATCGCGGCTCTCCTCGATAACCAAATCGCTGTCGACGAGCACGGGCACTGTACCCTTCGGCGAAGCCTCGAGCATTTCGACAGGTTTGTCTTTTAAGACGACCTCTCGGAGCCGAACCGGTGTCCCGCTGATCATCAGCGCCATTCGTGCGCGCATGGCGTAAGGACACCGACGAAAGGAGTAGAGGACTGGCAGATCGCTCACAACGCCTACCCGTTTTGTACACGCTTGCGCGGTCCAATATGACGCTCGCCCCGCGCCTTCGCTAACTGCTGCTGCTTTTGACGTTCAGCAAACCGACGCTTTTGATCATCGCTCGAGCTATCGATGCAGTTCGGGCAAGAAACGCCAGGCGCATAGTGCGGCGACGCTTTTTCCACCGCCGACAGCGGCATCCGACAAGCATGGCACATATCATAGGCGCCTGGCGCAAGATCATGTGTTACCGAAACGCGGTTGTCGAAGACGAAGCACTCTCCTTCCCATAAGCTATTCGCTTCGGGGACCGTCTCTAAGTATTTCAGTATACCGCCTTTAAGATGAACAACGTCCTCGACACCCTCTGAGCGCAAAAACGCCGTCGACTTCTCGCATCGAATCCCGCCGGTGCAGAACATTGCAACTCTTTTGATATTATTCTCTTCGCGAAACTGACGAAACCACGCTGGGAACTCACGAAAAGACTTGGTTTCGGGGTTTATCGCCCCTTTAAAACTGCCAATATCCACTTCATAGCTGTTGCGCGTATCGATGACGACCGTATCTGGATCGAGCACCACCTTGTTCCAGTCCTGCGGCTCAACGTAACGCTCCCAGCTGGCTTCTGGGTCTATATCCGTCACGCCTAGGGTCACAATTTCCTTCTTGAGTCGTACTTTCATACGATGGAACGGGTTTTCATCGGTGTAGGATTCTTTCCATTCCAATGCAGAGAATCCTGGCAGATTTTTGATCGCTCTCAATACGGCGTCGATACCAGCGCGAGCGCCGGCTATGGTGCCGTTAATACCTTCGTCGGCGAGCAAAATGGTACCGTAGACCTCCGCGTCTTCGGCGGTCCGTTGGAGTGGTTCACGCGCCGCGGCAAAGTGCGGAAAGCGTGCAAATTTATAAAAGGCCGCGACGATAATCTCGTTCATGGGTACAATCACTCAAAAGTGGGCGCGGTGAATGTACCACATTGATTTGCGGTTCGTCTTGGGCGCCGTAGAGCATTGCTGCGCTAGACGACGAGTACGCTAGATGACGCCGTCTTTCTTCTTTTTCGCGATTGCGGCTGCGGACATGCCCAGTAGGTCTTTATAAACCTCTTCGGTATGTTCCCCATATTCAGGCCCCGCCCATCGGACTTTGCCAGGCGTGCGCGACAATTTGGGAAATACATTCTGCATTTTCAGATCGCCCCATTTGGCGTGATCGACGTCGATTATCGCCTCGCGCGCTTCGAAGTGAGGATCTTCAAGCATCTCTGGGGCTCGGTAAATCTTCCCCGCAGGCACGCCGTTATCGACCATAACTTTTTCTATATCATCCATATATTGGGTGCGGGTCCATTCGTTGATGATGTCGTCCAATAAGTCCTGGTTTGCGCCGCGCGCCGTATGGGTGCTGAACCGCTCATCCTCGCTAAGTTCGGGCATTTCCATGGCCTCACTAAGACGTCGAAACACCGTGTCCTGGTTGGCCGCGATGATGAACTCGCCATCCTTACATTGATAAACGTTCGACGGCGCCACGTTAGGCAGAACAGAGCCCGATCGCGTTCGGATGTAATCGCTGATCGTGTATTCAGGGATTGTCGCTTCCATGATGGCGAGCACCGACTCGTAAATCGCCGCGTCCACGACTTGGCCTTCGCCTGTTTTCTCTCGTTCATGCAGCGCCGCAAGCGCGCCAACGCAAGCAAAAGTGGCGGCCAACGAATCGCCCATGGAAAGGCCAGTTCTGCTTGGCGGGCGATCTGGGAACCCAGAGAGATACCGCATCCCGCCCATCGCTTCACCAACGGACGCATAGCCCGCTTTCGGCGAATACGGACCCGTCTGGCCATAACCAGAAACCCGGACCATGATGATGCCAGGATTGATCTTCTTTAATTCGTCATACCCTAAGCCCCATTTCTCCATGGTGCCTGGTCTGAAGTTCTCCAAGACGATATCGGCCTGCGCGATGAGACTTTTCACAATCTCCTGCCCCTCGGGCACGCGCAAATTCGCCGTCACACATCGTTTGTTCCGAGCGCAAATCGTCCACCAGAGAGGGTAGTCGCCGCGGCCCCATTCCCGCATGGGGTCGCCTTTGCCGGGAGACTCTATCTTAATGACATCCGCTCCAAAGTCGGCCATGAGCTGGCCGCAATACGGCCCCGCGATGAGCTGCCCCATCTCGATAACGCGAATATCTTTTAGTGGCCCTTCGCGGTCTGCATCGTCACGACTTGTCGCTTGCTGTTCCATAGCTGTTCCCAATCAGTATCTACCGGGCTGCATTGCGCCATTGGGGGGCTTGAGGCGCGGGCAATCCCGTTTCTTCGAGGCAATTTTCTCTGAGCTGCTCAATCGTCGGGCCGAAATCGAACACGTCCAGATCTCGACGTCGCCCGCTCATCTCGGCGCGGAGCGCTTGGGTCGCATTGTGGTTTAAGGCGCCGCCCTCAACGACGACGCCGTAGCCTCTCGCGCCCTCTTCGGTAACAAGGCCCTGACGCACCTCTCGTGCGACCATTTCTGGGTCACGCTCTAGCGGATCGCCCCAACCGCCGCCGCCCCAAGTGATATAGTGGAGCAGATCCCCGGCCTCGACTTTGATGCCGTCTTGCTTTGCCCCAAGCACCTCATGAGTGCCGTCGCTGCGCTCGAGAATTTTGCTGGAGCGCTCCCCTGGCAAGCCGCCGTTAACGCCCCAAGGTGGGATAAACCAGCGATCGTCGTGGATCGAAATCATGCCCTCTTCTAAAAAGCGATAGGTCATGTGGATGCCGTTCCCACCGCGGTGCAGGCCCGCGCCGCCGGAATCTGGTTTGGACGTATACTGCTCAATGCGCATCGGGAAGTATTTTTCCAGAAACTCGTTGGGCACATTCGTAAAACCCGGCCAAAGCGAGTGACCGTCAGGGCCATCGCCCATCGGCCTACCCGGAATGCCGCCGAAACCAATTTGAAAGAGCTGAAACCACTCGCCCGTCTTGTCGACACCCGAGAACATCAAATGCGGGCTCGATGAGAACCCTGCCGCATTCAAAAATTCAGGTGTTTTCTGACCCAGCAACGCGCCTAACACGTCGAAAATACGGCCCAAGCCATGCGTCCGACAGGACAACGCAGCAGGGAATTTCGGTTTCAGCAGCGAGCCTTCTGGAATGCGAACATCGACAAGGTCGTAAAACCCATCGTTAAACAAGACCTGCGGGTCGAAGACCATGATCACGTAGATGCCGAAGAACATCTTCAGCATGTTTTCGTTGAGGTAAAAATTGATCGATGAGTCGGATTGCGGGTCGGTCCCGTCAAAGTCGAGAATAACCTTCTCGCCCTCGCGCCACATGGTGCATTTAATTTTGAACGGGCCGTTGCCTTTGCCGTCATCGCAAAGATAATCTGAGTTTTACAAAAATCTAAAATGGAGTCAATTCATGTCAAGTAATGACTTCTGCACTTCCTGTCTCAATGAGGCACAGAATCCTCCAACAAAGCATGTTAGTAAGCTGGC
>JBCDBM010000088.1:0-13491 GCA_039183665.1 Pseudomonadota bacterium
AAAACTTAATCCGGTGCCGCGCGCTTGGCGATGCAATTATAGAAGGGCTGCCCGGTTATATTGGCTGCGCCCAAGAAAATATCATCGCTATCCCGCCTCAAGGCCCATTCGATCCGCAAAAGGATTATGGCGACGACGCCTTTAGTTTCAGCGCGCGACCAGTGGTGGCGCTGGAACCTGTCAGTTTCGGCGTCGCGCTCACCATGAAGAATTTCGAAGACTCCGGCGCGCTTTGGTTGCGCACGACGGTGACGACAGAAATTTCTGGCGATGCGTTTGAAGTCTTCGTTGCCCAGCGACCGCGCCTCAAAGTGCCCTTACGTTACGAGGGACAACTTGAACCCGTTTGGGAGGCCGTGTTCCAGGAATTTCTGGACACATTCAAGCTGGATGTCATGGAATTCAATGACGAGCGGTTTTCGTCCGGGATCGGATTTTTACCTTAATCACAAAAACATCGAATTGGATTTTCGTTATGGCTTATGACTATGACCTCTTCACGATTGGCGCCGGCTCGGGCGGGGTGCGTGCATCGAGGCTTGCGTCAACCTATGGCGCGCGCGTCGGCGTTGCGGAGGAGTATCGCGTCGGGGGAACGTGCGTCATTCGCGGCTGTGTGCCCAAGAAGTTTTTGGTCTACGCGAGCGAATTTGGCCATGGGTTTGACCATGCGAAGGGCTATGGCTGGTCAGCCGAGAACGTGTCTTTCGATTGGAAAACACTCATCCAAAATAAAGATGACGAGATTGACCGGCTGAACGGCATTTATATTCGCAATCTAAAAAATGCTGGCGCGGACATTTTTCAGTCGCGCGCGGAAGTAAAAGACGCGCACACCGTTCATCTCGTTGGCGAAAATCGCGATGTCACCGCAGAGAGGATATTAATCGCAACGGGCGGTTCGCCGTGGATAGACGAAACCGTTCCGGGCCACGAATTGGGCATCACATCAAACGAGGTGTTCCACCTCCCTACTTTGCCGGAACGGGTGGTTGTGGCCGGCGGCGGCTATATCGCGATTGAGTTTGCGTGCATCTTTAAAGGGCTTGGCTGTGATGTGACGCTTGTCTATCGCGGCGAAGACATCTTACGCTACTTCGACAGAGACGTCTCCGTTCAAGTTCACGAGGAGCTGAAACGCCAAGGTATCCGCGTCGTCACTCAAGCAATTTTCGAGAAGATCGAGGCGACGAACGGTGATGAGAAACGCGTTTGCTTAACGAACGGCACGACGATCGATACGGATCTTGTCTTCTGGGCTGTTGGGCGCAAGCCAGCAACAAACGGCTTGGGATTAGAAAACGCCGGCGTCGACATGACCAAAAGCGGCGCCGTGATCGTCGACGAGTACTCAAAATCTTCCGTAGACAGCATTTATGCCGTTGGCGATGTCACCGACCGGGTTAACTTGACGCCGGTCGCCATTCGCGAGGGGGCCGCCTTTGCGGAGACCATATACAACGACACGCCAATGAGTATGGATTACGCCTATATCCCGAAAGCTGTGTTTTCTCAGCCGCCGGTTGGCAGCGTGGGCTATGCGGAGCATGAAGCCCGCCAAAAGTTCAATTCCGTGGATATCTACAAGACAAATTTCCGCGCCATGAAAAACATGCTGACGGGCTCAGAAGAGCGCGTCATGATGAAACTCGTCGTGGATGGGGAAACCGACAAGGTCGTGGGCTGCCATATCGTTGGCGAGGACTCCGCGGAAATGATCCAGGCCGTGGCGATCGCTGTGAAGGCGGGCGTCACAAAAAAGCAGTTCGACGAAACCGTCGCCTTGCATCCCACCATCGCCGAAGAGCTCGTCACCATGCGCGAGAAATTCAAGCCAGATTTACGCTGACTCCTTTTGCGGACCGCGGCCTCGCGCCATGTTGCGCGACCGGCATGCAATAGGCTAATCGCATGGCAACTTTTGCGCGGCGCGGCCGCGCCTCCATTCATCGAAGGGGATCCCCATGAGCGTAGAGCGAAGCGGATTAGAATTCACGGGCGCGCTGCTGCCTGAAGACGACGAAATCCTGACCGAGGAAGCCTGCGCGTTTTTATGCGCGCTGGTCGACAAATTTGCTGCCGAGCGCGACGCGCTGTTAGAAGCGCGCGCCGAGTGGCAAGCCAATATTGACGGCGGCGCGCTGCCCGACTTTCGCGCCGATTCTGCGGATGTTCGCGCCGGCGATTGGACGGTGGGCACGTTGCCAGCCGACCTGCTGGATCGCCGCGTCGAAATCACCGGCCCGGTCGACCGCAAGATGGTCATCAACGCGCTGAACGCCGACGTAAAAGTCTTCATGGCCGATTTTGAAGATGCGCTTGCGCCCTCTTGGCGGAATGTCATAGAGGGGCAAGCGAATTTGCGCGATGCGAACAATCGCGAGATCAGCTTCAAGGATGAAGCGTCAGGCAAGGAATATACGCTAGAGCCGGACCCGGCTGTCCTTATCGCGCGGGTGCGCGGCCTGCATCTCGACGAAAAGCACGTGTTGCGGAACAGCAAGCCAATCCCTGGCTGCTTAATGGATTTCGCGCTCTATCTTTTCCACAACCACAAACGCCTGCTTGAAAACGGCTCCGGCCCGTACTTTTACGTTCCCAAGCTCGAACATTACGAAGAAGCGCGTTGGTGGAACGCCGTATTCGTGGCCGGACAAGAACACATTGGCCTGCCCATCGGCACGGTGAAAGCCACCATGCTTATCGAGACCCTGCCAGCGGTCTTCGAGATGGACGAAATCCTCTATGAGCTGAAAGACCACGCCGCTGCGCTCAATTGCGGACGCTGGGATTACATTTTCAGCTATATCAAAACGCTCAAAACCCATGGGGACCGCATGCTCCCGGATCGCCATTCTGTGGGCATGGATAAACCGTTCCTCGACGCCTATTCGCGGTTGCTGGTGAAAACCTGTCATCGACGCGGCGCGCTTGCTATGGGCGGCATGTCCGCATTCCTCCCGGCAAAGACCGAAGAGCAAAATGCGGCCAATCAAGAAAAAGTGCGCATCGATAAACAGCGCGAAGCGGACAATGGGCATGACGGTTCATGGATCGCTCACCCCGCGCTTTCAGGCGTCGTAAACGACGTTTATTCGGGCGCATTCAAAGGCGACGCAACGAACCAACTCTCAGTGTCGCGCGATAATGACGGTGAGATCGTCGCCGCGGATCTGCTGGTGGCCCCTGAAGGACCATTCAGTGACGATGGTCTGCGCAACAACATCCGTGTTGCCATTCAATATATCGAGGCCTGGCTCGGCGGCTTAGGCGCGGTGGCGATTTACGGTCTTATGGAAGACGCCGCGACGGCGGAAATTTCGCGGGCGTCCATTTGGCAATGGATTAAAAACGGCGCCACGCTCTCCAATGGAGAGACCATGACCGCCGACTATTTCAAAAAGGCGCTGACGGAAGAACTAGATGTGGTTAAAGGCGAGCTTGGCGCGGAGCGATGGGAAAGCGGACACTTCACACAAGCGGTCGAGCTCATGGAAGAGCTTTGCCTGTCCGATGATTTCAAAACGTTCCTGACGCTGGGCGCGTATGAACGGCTCTAGCGCTCGTTAGACGATTTAGCGACAGCGACGTCGGATGACGAGGCGGCGGTCGCGCGGTCTCGCGCGGCCTCTGCGCCTTGCATCATGGCGATACAAAAGCAGCTGACCACAAGCGCGATGCTGGCGAGAATGAGATTGGCGTTCGGTTTCATATGGGCGCCGTTCTGCGCCCCTTGGGGCGCTTTTCTACTAACGGCGAAATTCGTGCAAAACGCGTTCCAGAGACATAAAAACCCGCGTTAGGATTTTATCGAGCCTTAGAAATTTCATGGTTAAAGGCGCGAACGGCGGCGGCGGGCCCATCTGGATGTCCCCAAATAGCTGAGGCGACAGCCAGAAAATCCGCGCCCGACCGGACCAAACGGCCGCAATTCTCAGGTGTTATGCCCCCGATCGCGACGCTGGGCACTGTCGTCGCAAAAGACCACCATTCGAGAATCTCGGGCGTCGCGCGCGTTGCGGCGTCCTTTGTTTGCGTGGGGAAAAATGCGCCAAACGCAACATAATCCGCGCCCGCCTCACCCGCCTGGAGCGCCAAGTCTTGAGACGCATGACAGGTGACCCCGACGGTTGCGCCCTCTCCAAGCTGAGCGCGCGCTTCAGCATAAGAGGCGTCTTCCTGGCCGATATGAACCCCATCCGCGCCCGTTTCCTTGGCGAGATCAGGGCGGTCGTTGATGAGAAACGCCACGTCAGAAGCGCGGGCGATTGGCAATAACGCCCGGGCGGTTTCTTTCACCGTCGCGTCCGGCGCTTCAGAACCATCCGGCATTTTTAGCCGCAGCTGAACACAAGCGACGTCTCCGGCTTCCAGGGCATCCTGAAAAGCCCGTGTGAATGCCGTCAAATCATCGATCTGCGGCGGAGTAATTAGATAGAGGCGGCAGTCATGGGGCATAGACGCGCCTTTAGCGGATTTTCGCGCGACGCCCAAACGTTGTCTGTATTTCTAACAACAGTGGGGCATATCGCTTTTATCGTTTTCAACTTTGCCGCTTTCGCGCTCGGTCTGCGTCTGACGCAGTTTCGGTTTCAACAGTCCGGCGCGGATATCGGCAGGCACGCTGTTGTAGATCACAGGCGCAGTTAAGTTTAGCTCCGCGCGGACCGCCTCCAGGGGTTTAGGAAGCATGGCTTCGATATCCAAACCGGGAAACCAAACCGCGTGTTGGCCGCGTTTTGCGCCTTCTGAAATGGCTTGTCGTATAGGTTGGCGCGGCTGCTCTGCAGTGGTCGCAATGGCGCCGATGCCGGTGATTGCTGAGAGCGCGTGATTGCCGGTTTGCGCGCGGGTAAACGCGAGCAGACACAGCTCGCCCAACGTGTCGCGACCATAACCCGTCAGCACATGCCAAAGATCGTGGACGATTTCGATATGCAAAAAGGCGCGAAAGAACTCCGGGAATTGCGTATCGCCCCGCAGATCAACGCCGGATTCCGCCGCAGCATCGAGAATGCCCTCCGGCGTCAAATCTTCGCCTTCCATGAAATCGAGATAGGCGCGCCCAACGCTGCCCTCGGGCAGCGCACGTAAGGCGTCGCGATCACCCAGCAACGCCTCCACCTTAATTGGCTCCGTAATAACGCGCCGCCCGTAGTCGGTTTCGCTAAAGCGAACGAAAAACCGTTTCCCCGCCCCGCCCGTTAACGACTTCACGATTTCAAAGACTTGTCGGGTGTCTTCTTTGTTGGCCAGTAAGCGACCAACAGATAGGGCAGCGTGCACCGGTTTTATGCGCATCTGGGGCGGGGTGGCGTAGCCGTTCATCCAAACGATTTTCTCCGCGGGTATCTGCTCGGTTGGCAATCCTGGACGGGGCATGGAGCATCCTCTTTGCTGAAAGCCAAAAGTAAACTGACCAGTGTAATCCACATTGTCATGCCGACGGACGACTTCAAGGGTAAAACAAAAAAAACCGCCCCTATTGGCGGTTTTTTCGAACCTTGATGATTGACCGCGACGAGCGGCGGGAACCTATCCGGCGCGCGAAGCCTCAAAGATGCTGTCGATGGCGTCCGCGAGCATGGCGTCGAACGCGTCTTCGCTCTGACCGTCTGACAGGCCTTCCGTGAGCGCTCGTGAGAAGCTGGCAATCATGCCAGAATTTTGCGCAAGCTTTGCGTTTGCGTCATCGCGCGAATACCCGCCGGAGAGCGCCACAACGCGCATCACTCTGGGATCATCGATCAACGACTGATACTGGTTGGCTTTGGTCGGCAGAGACAGTTTCAGCATGATCTGCTTGCCTGAGGGAACACTATCCAGGCGCTGGGTGATTTCTTCCAAGACAATGTCTTCAGCGTCCGCCTTATCCTCAATCGTAATCGTGACCTCGGGTTCAAGGATCGGCACAAGACCGTGGGACAAGATCTGTTCGCCAATTTCAAATTGCTGAGCGATGTTTGCAGCAATGCCAGCTTGGTTTGCGCCGTCAATCACCGAACGCATCTTTGTACCGAACACGCCTTTAGAAACGGCGCGCTCCAGCAGGGCGTCCAAACCAGGCATAGGCTTCATGAGCTTTACGTCGTCTGTAGTCTCTTCGAGGCCCTTGTCGACTTTCAAGAACGGCACAACACCGCATTTTTCCCACAAATAGTGCGCCGTCGGCACGCCGTCTATGTCGCCATCCATGGTGCGCTCGAACAAAATCGCACCCATGACTTTATCCCCGTTGAAGGCGGGGGATTTAATAATCCGTGCACGCATTTCATGGATAAGGCCGAACATTTCTTCGTCACTCGACCAACGGCTCTCATCGACGCCGTACAGCCGCAGCGCCTTTGGCGTCGACCCGCCGGACTGATCGAGCGCCGCAATGAAGCCGTCTTTGGTTGCGGCCTGCGCCGCCATTTCGGATTTTGTCATGAAGGACCCCCAGATAGGTTTTGTGTTGAGGGCACGATGGTCGGTAACGGGAACAGGACGATGTCCGCGCCTTGAGGCAACCTTGCGCTATCAACGGAAAATGAAATCGAACGAACTCCTCCCAAAGCGCAACTGACGATGATCACTTCGCCAACGCCGCGACGCCCGGTAATGTTTTGCCTTCCAACCATTCAAGAAATGCGCCGCCTGCTGTGGACACATAGGTGAAATCATCCGCCGCCTGCGCATGGTTTAACGCGGCGACCGTATCGCCGCCGCCGGCCACAGCGACCAAATCTTTTTCTTTAACCATGCGCGCTGCGTAGCGCGCCGCTTCCACCGTCGCTGTATCAAAGGGCTTTATTTCGAACGCTCCAAGCGGACCGTTCCAAACGAGCGTCTTCGCGCTCTCAATTTTTTGGGCGATCGTGTCCACAGTTTGCGGCCCGAGATCTAAGATCATGTCGTCTGCGGCCACCGCATCTGATGCGACAACGCTGCGCTCGGCGTTCTCTTTGAACTCTTTTGCGACGACTACGTCTGTGGGAAGCACCAAATCGCAATTATTGCTTGCTGCCTGATCGATAATTTCGCGTGCTGTGTCGGCAAGATCAGGCTCGCAAAGAGACTTGCCGACCGAAATGTCTTTCGCGAACAAAAAGGTGTTCGCCATCCCGCCGCCGACAACCAGAATGTCGGCCTTTTTAATGAGGTTCAACAGCAGCTCAATCTTCGTCGACACTTTGGCGCCGCCGACCACCGCCATCATCGGACGTTCGGGCGCTGAAAGCGCGGCGTTCAAATAATCAAGCTCGCGCTCCATGGCGAGGCCCACGGCGGACGGCAGAAGTTCCGCAACGCCCACAGTTGATGCATGCGCGCGATGCGCGCTCGAGAAGGCGTCATTGACATACGCGTCCGCATTTGCGGCGAGCGCTTTCGCAAAGTCCGCGTCGTTTTTTTCTTCGCCAGGATGGAAGCGTGTATTCTCAAGCAGCGCCACGTCGCCGTCGAGCATCTTGCCGTTCAGAGCTTTGACGGGCTCGCCAACGCAGTCACCAGCGAACTCGACGGGTCCGTTTAACCTGTCTGACAAAGCTCTCGCAACGGGGGCTAACGACATCGACGGTTCAGTTTTGCCTTTCGGGCGGCCGAAATGCGACAGCAACAAGATCTTAGCGCCGGCTTTGGACAGCGCTTCAATTGTCGGCAGCGCCCGATCAATGCGAGTTGTGTCCGTAATCGCGCCGTTTTCCATCGGCACATTAAAATCGACACGGACGAGAACCCGCTTGTCAGCGAGCTCCAGATCGCTCAGCGTTCGGACTGCCGTCATGCGTCCCCGCTCCCCAAGCTTAAATGTGCTTGGCCAATTCGAGCGCCGTATCGGTCATGCGCGTCGAGAAGCCCCATTCATTGTCATACCAAGACAGCACACGGACGAGCTTACCGTCCAGGATTTGTGTTTGGTTCAGCGCGAACGTTGAAGAATGCGTATCATGGTTAAAGTCCGATGAAACCAATGGCTTATCAGCAACTCCCAGAATTCCCTTGAGCATGCCGCCAGACGCCGCTTCTTTCATCGCGGTGTTGACCTCTTCAACGGTGGTGTCTTTTTTCGGCGTAAAGACTAAATCGACCACGGACACATTTTGCGTCGGCACGCGGATCGCTGACCCGTCAAGCTTGCCCTGCAATTCCGGTAGAACAAGACCAACGGCTTTAGCCGCTCCAGTCGACGTTGGGATCATGTTCCCTGCCGCTGCGCGCGCGCGATAGAGATCTTTGTGCATCGTATCGAGTGTTGGCTGATCGCCCGTATAGGCGTGAATTGTCGTCATGTAACCGCGCTCGATCCCAACAGAGTCGTTTAAGACCTTCGCGACCGGGGCGAGACAATTGGTTGTACACGACGCATTGGACACAACTAAATCGTCTTTTGTGAGCGTGCCGTGATTCACCCCATAAACGATCGTTTTGTCCGCACCCGACGCCGGGGCAGAGACAAGCACGCGCTTTGCGCCCGCTTCTAAATGCAACGCGGCCTTTTCTCGCCCCGTAAAAATACCGGTGCACTCAAAAACGATATCAACGTCCAAATCTTTCCATGGCAATTTGGTCGGATCACGCTCCGCGAGCACTTGGATCGGCCCGGCGCCGGCATTGATGGTGTCGTTGAGAACATTCACTTCGTGCGGGAACCGACCGTGCACAGAGTCGTACTGCAGCAGATGCGCATTCGTTTCGACCGGGCCGAGATCGTTAATCGCTACGACGTCGACGCCTTTGCGGCCGTTTTCGAAAATCGAGCGCAGGGTCAATCGCCCAATGCGGCCAAATCCATTTATTGCAACTTTGAGCGCCATGTGTGCCTCCTAACCAATCAACTGTCTTGCTTCGTCAGCAATCGCCGAAGCCGTTATGCCAAAATGCTCAAACAGCGCCGATGCTGGAGCGGACGCGCCGAAAGTCTTCATCCCGATAAATCGGTCTTCCGGGCGCAAAAAGAGATCCCATCCCTGCTGCACTGCCGCTTCAACGCCAATTCGGGGAACATTCCCTAAGACGCTGCGTTGGTAGGCCGTATCTTGTTGAGAAAAAAGCTCAAATGACGGCGCTGAGACAATGCGCGCGCTTACGCCGGTTTCCGCTAAGACTTGGCCTGCATTGATCGCCGCTTCAACTTCGGCGCCAGATGCGATGAGCGTGACTTTTGCGTCGTCTTTCTCTCGCAAAACATAGGCGCCGCGCGCTGAGACATTCGTTTCATCAAAGTCCGTTCGCTGCTGCGCCAACCCCTGGCGCGAGAGGGCGAGAACGCTCGGCCCAGTCCGGTGATTGACCGCAATCTCCCAGCATTCTGCGGTTTCCACGACATCGCAGGGCCTTAGCACCAAAAGGTTTGGAATGGCGCGCAGGGCCGCTAAGTGCTCCACCGGCTGGTGCGTGGGCCCGTCTTCCCCAAGACCAATCGAGTCGTGAGTCATCACATAGATGACCCGTTGTTGCATCAACGCCGATAGCCGGATCGACGGACGGCAGTAGTCCGTGAACACCAAAAATGTGCCGCCATAAGGCACGACGCCGCCGTGAACAGCCATGCCGTTCATCGCGGCGGCCATGCCATGCTCACGAATGCCGTAATGGATATACCGACCCGCATAATTGTCGGCGGAGAACACGTCATGGGCTTTGGTTTTGGTGAGGTTCGAACCCGTTAAATCCGCAGAACCGCCAAAGAAATCCGGCACGGCGTCAAAAATAGCTTCGATCGCCATCATTGACGCTTTTCGGGTGGCGACTTTTTGCGGCTCGTCCGCGAGCGCTTTTTTGTGAGCGCTCACGGCTTTTGACACCGCCGCCTCGTAATCGCCCTCTTGCGCAGCGCTAAAGGCTTTTGCCTTAGGACTGGAAGCCAATCGCGCCGCCCATGCCTCTCGTGCATCTTTTCCTTGCACACCGATGGCGCGCCAGGCCTTTAAGATTTCATCGGGCACGACAAACGGTTCATGGGTCCATTGCAGCGCCTCGCGAGCGCCGGTGATTTCATCACCGCCGAGGGGCGCGCCATGAGCCGCGGCTTTGCCCGCCTTCGTCGGAGCGCCATAGCCGATTGTCGTTTTGCACGCGATGAAGCTTGGTCGGTCTGATTTCTTGGCTTTGGCGATCGCCTTGGAAACCGCCTCCACGTCATGGCCATCGACGCGCACCGTATCCCAGCCTGACGCCGCGAAGCGCGTCAATTGATTGGTTGAGTCCGAGAGTGACAACGGTCCGTCAATGGAAATGTTATTGTCATCAAAAAGGACGATGAGCTTTGAAAGCTTCAAATGGCCGGCGAGCGCGATCGCCTCTTGGCTAATGCCTTCCATCAAGCACCCATCGCCGACCAGCGCGTACGTGTTGTGGTCTACGAGATCATCTCCGTAACGCGCATTTAAGTGCGCTTCGGCCATAGCCATGCCTACCGCATTGGCGAGCCCCTGTCCTAAGGGGCCGGTAGTGGTTTCAACGGCGGGCGCGTGGCCAAATTCAGGATGGCCCGCGGTGCTGCCGCCAAATTGTCGGAAATTCTTGATTTCTTCCAGCGGCATCCCCTCGTAGCCCAAGAGGTAGGCGAGCGCATAAATCAGCATTGAGCCATGGCCCGCCGAGAGCACAAAGCGATCTCTGTCGGGCCAGTCCGGCGCCCCAGCGTCGAACTTCAAGTGATCTTTAAAGAGCGCCAACGCCACATCCGCGGCGCCCATAGGCATTCCCGGGTGGCCAGAATTGGCTTTCTCGACCGCATCCATTGAGAGGGCGCGGATTGCATTCGCCAATTGCGACGGCGCAAGATCCGACGGCGTTTTCCCCAGCGACACGCTGTTCTCCGATGATTAGAAATTATTGCGAGTGTTTCGCGGGCTTCATGGCAAGGAGCGTTCAAAGGGTCAAGTGCGGAGCGGCCGTGTGGAAAAGCCACCGATCGCTGAGCTGGACAGAATCGTCCCTGATCGGCACAGTGCGCGGCGATGATATCCTAAGTATGTGGATGAAGCCTATGACAATGCTGGAAAAAGCCGTTCGCGACCTTGCCGGAGCGCTGGAGACGTTGGAGGAAACGCTTGAGCAGCGTCTCGACGAGACGGCGGCAGGGCGAGAGCAAATTGCCGCCGCGCGGTTGCAGGCCCAGGCTGCGCGGACCCATGCGGATGAAGCCTCCAAAGGACTCAACGACGCCGTGCGCGATTTGAAAGCAATCTTAGCGAGTGCCGCTGAGAAACCTGAGGCGACCTCATGACCCAAGTCGATATCCGCGTTAACGGCCGCCACTATCAAGTCACGTGTGACGACGGGCAAGAACGCCGGTTACAAAGACTGGCGGCTTACTTTGATCAGCGCGTTGGCGAGATCTCTGGCGATCTTGGCTCTCAAATCGGCGACGCGCGCCTCATGCTCCTATCGGCGCTGACAATCTGCGACGAGCTTTTCGAAGCGCGCGAGCGCATCAGTGACTTGGAAGACGCCACGGACGCGCTCGATGACGGCACAATTGGCGCCGCGAGCCGCGCCGTCGAGGCCGCCGCGCAGCGAGTCAATGAAATTGCAGCACGCCTGAAATAGGTGGGGCTAGCCGATGGGCGGAATAGATTGCGCGCGCGCCTCATCCAAATAGCGCGCATTGGCGACCGTGGTCGTCCCATCCTTAAGCTCAATCAACAACGGATTGCCCGTTGGGATCTCGACGCCGACAATATCCTCATTCGACACATTGAAGAGCAGCTTCACCAGCGCACGAAGCGAATTGCCGTGGGCGGCGACGATAAGCGAATCGCCAGTGGTCAACCGCGGCGCGATCTGCGCTTCGTAATAGGGCTGCACCCGATCCAAGGTGAGTTTCAAGGACTCAGCGTCGGGGACAACCGCATCGAACAATTTGTATCGCGGATCGTTCGCCATATTGAACTCGCTCGCAGGATCAAGCGGCGGCGGCGGGGTGTCGTAGCTGCGCCGCCATATCTTCACTTGATCTGCACCATGCTTTTCGGCTGTCTCCGCCTTATCCAGCCCCGTAAGCCCGCCATAGTGGCGCTCATTGAGTTCCCAAGCGCGCGTTACCGGCAACCAAACACGGTCCATGCGCTCAAGCGCTGTCCAGAGAGTGCGAATGGCGCGACTTAAAACGGAGGTATACGCGGCGCTGAATTCAACGCCCGTCGCCGATAAGAGATCGCCCGCCTTTGCAGCCTCCGCGAGGCCCGTCTCTGTGAGATTAGCGTCCACCCATCCCGTAAACCGATTTTCTAAATTCCATTGGCTTTGGCCGTGACGAACAAGCGCGAGATGTGTCATCGAAAAACTCCTTGGAAGGCGCGCCACTTAGTCCCTGGCGCGCACGCTGACCAAACCGGACAGCAAATTCGAGAATGGAAAATCACTAAACAACGAACCCAACGATTTCCTTAATCTCCGCGACTATAGGATCCGCGATCGCCGAGGCTTTTTCCGCGCCGTCCATCAGTACCCGTTGCAAATGCTCAGGTTCCGATTCAAGCCGCCGCATCTCCGTCCCGATCGGAGCAATTTTCTCGACGACCAGGTCGGCCAAAGCGGGTTTGAATTTGCCGAATCCCTCACCGCCGAATTCAGCCAAAACTTCGGCGTCGCTCTTGCCGGAGAGCGCGGCATATATGCCCACCAAATTGGCCGCTTCTGGGCGACCTTCGAGACCCTTAGGTTCCGAAGGCAGCGGTTCTGGATCCGTCTTGGCTTTTTTGATTTTGCGGGCGATCGCGTCCGCCTCATCATTTAAAAAAATCGAGGCGTTTTCGGAAGCGTCCGATTTCGACATTTTCGCCGACCCGTCGCGCAACGACATGACGCGAGCGCCCGGCCCCTTGATCAGTGGCTCCACGGGAGATAAGGACGGTGTCCTGCAGCGGGGGGGTCGCGGCACTGTCCTTACCTCCCGTGTCCCGCAACAGGGGAGTACCTGGGGGCGCAGCACTGTCCCTACCTGCCGTGTCCCGCAGCGTGGAGTACCTGGGGGGAGGGCGCTACCTGTCCTTACCTCCTGTGTCCCGCAGCGGGGGAGTACCTGAGGGGCGCGGCGCGTGAGGAGACGCTGGAGAGCCTGACGGCCGCCATGACAGCCGCCTGCCGCGCCAAGCGTCGCCTCGACTACGGCGTCGACTGTCTGCCGGCGGTGGGCGAGCTTGTGCTGGCGCCCTGGGAGGACGGCTTCCACCGGGCCCGCGTCACCGACCTCCGGCTCAGCGCCCAGACCACCAACATCGACGCTGAGGTGGGTGTTGGACGAGGCGAGGGGGGGGGGCGTCCTCACTGCCAACTGGTACTGATGATGTGACGCAGCATTGCACGGGGACTGCCTATTTCGAGCTGCTTTGTTATTTTGTGGTTCTTGAAATAGTTCCGGAAGTGGCAGTTTGATTTGAACACATCAATTTGGAGTCGGCACCTTAGGAGAGCAAAATGTATGTACTGTCCCGTTTTCTTATTTTGAAGAGAGCGATTGTTTGCCGGGAAATCTCATAGGCTGAGACTGGGGACCAATAATTA
>JBCDBM010000089.1:0-13422 GCA_039183665.1 Pseudomonadota bacterium
AACGGCCGAGGCATCATGGATGCCTTCAAAATACTCGTAGATTTTATAAGAATATTCTAAATAATAATCATCGTCGCCTTGTGCTAATTTGTCGGTACCCGGAGGTGCCTGAGTGCGCGCAGCATTGAGTTGACCCTCCAGTTCTTCAACATTGCGCCTCAGAGTCAAAATTTCTTTTGCAGCATCTTGAGAGGTTATTACGTCGCCACGAATCCACCCGGTACCGGGATGCTTCTTAATAAGGGCAATTAAGCTACGACTTGCCACACTACCTAATTCACTAGGCGTTTCCCAAAACTTGCATACCTTTTTTTGAACGAAGTCTCGGAATACCTCCAACTTGTCTTTTCCTTCTTTCGTTTCTTCAGTAAATTTTTGTGCGATTTCTTTTGGCTGTTTATGCAGGAACGCAATAATTGGCTTTCCCTTTTCAAGGGCATATTGATATTCCTTCTCGGTATATCCGGAGCCATAGCGGCCTGCGAGTATCAGAAGATAGTAGTCACATTCATCAATAACACTCTTAATAAGATCCCAAGTTTCGTCATCCGCTGCTGGAAACAACTCCATCCCTGACGGTATACAATCCAGTTCTAGAAGCGCGTGCATGACTTCCTGGCGCTCGGGGATTAAGTCTTCGTAGGTGGAGCTAACAAAAACTTGGTATTTCTTATCCATGCTAGTTTATCCATTATTTCCGGCTCGCACTGTAAATTTTATTCGCGAGAAGGTAGGATAGCACATTACTGAAATGTCTGACTATGATGCCTGCGACAACTGATCGAATAGCGATTTCCAATCACCGCTTCTGCGCGCATTGCCGCCCTAGCGCTTTGAAAGCTGATCGACCGCTTCTGGCGAGACGCTGCCGTTCTGATCGAGTATCGACCCTAAGGTTTAGACGCTAGCGCAAACGCGCGGCGATTGTGTCTAGCTCATCGCGGAGCTTTTTCGTTGGGAAACGACGCCGGCCTAGAACCTGACTGCGTTCTTCGTTCATCGCATACTCAATTTTGCGCACGCGCTCGAGGGTGAGCTCCAAGAGCTGCCGGTTATAAGCGATGAGATCCGCAATCAGGGCGAACATGACGCAAAAACCGCCCGCGAGAAACAACACGCCGCCGAGGATCAGCGACTGGATCATCCCGGCGCCGTCGCCTGACATATAGTGGAACAAAAAGCGTGCGATGGGCGCCGCGCCGGCGAGCATGAGAAGGGCGCCAAGCGCGGTGAAAATCTTCAACGGCTCGTACATGGCGAAGACGCGCAACATGGTCCGCCCGGTGCGCATCAAGAAATGAGGGATCGAGCGAAAAAGTCTCGATGGTCGGGTGACTTCATTGGTGCGCACCGGCGTTGAGGCGATGCGCAGCCTTTTGCGGCCGGCCTGGATAAGCGTTTCCGTGGTGTAGGAAAACGTCGAACGAACCGTAACGCCCATCGCCGCGCGTCGCGAGAAGGCGCGAAAGCCGCTCACCGCATCGTGGATTTCCGCATCCGCGAGGCCGGAGACCATCTGGCTGCCGGCCTTCTGCAAAAAACGCTTCAGGGGTCCGAAATGATTAATTTGATCGGTTTGCCGATCGCCAACGACGATATCTGCGCGGCCTTCCAGAATGGGCTGAACGAGGGCGGGAATGTCCGCGCCGTTATATTGATTATCGCCATCTGTATTGACGATTATGTCGGCGCCGCGGGCAAGGCATGCGTCCAAACCACGCTGAAAGGATTGGGCGAGGCCTATATTGGAGCCGTTTTGGATCAGAAAATCGGCGCCGGCTTCTTGTGCGATCTCAGCCGTCCGATCGGTGGAGCCGTCGTCGATAACCAGAATTTCAACCTTTGAGAGACCCTCAATCTCGCGCGGCACATCCGCAATGGTGCGCGCCAGGGTCTCTTCTTCGTTAAAACACGGGATCTGAACGATAAGTTTCGGCATGACTCGGCCTTAAAAACGCCGCCGCAGTGAAGCCGAATTGGGCAAAAAGACCGTTAAGAAAATAAAAGGCGGCGCGCCGCTAAAATGGGCAAGGTGATTCGCGCCCCTAGCCGCTCATGAAACAGAAACTTTTATTTATAACGCGCAAATGGCCGCCGGCAGTGGGCGGCATGGAAACCTATTGCGCGCAATTGGTTGAGGCGTTGCGCGAGCGCGCGGATGTGGATGCGCTCGTTCTGCCGGGTCGAGAGGACGGTGCGCCGCCCAGCCCGCTATCGATGGTCCTATTTGGGCTGCGCGCTTGTCTTCAGGTCTTTAAGCGCGCCGATGACTATGACGTCATCCATGGCGGCGACATGGCGATTTGGCCTATCCTCAAACTTGGCGCGTGGCGCGCGCCCAAAGCGGCAATCGTTTTATCGGCTCACGGAACAGATGTGGCGTTTGCCAATCGCAAGGGCGTGCGGGCGCGGATCTATCGCGCCTATCTGCGCTTAGGGGCGCGCTGCTTGACCCGCAGCATTGTTCTTGCCAATTCGCGCGCCACGGCGGCGTTGGCGACCGGCCACGGGTTTGGCAATGTCGAGGTAACGCCCCTTGCTGCTCCAGTGCCAGACTGCCGTCCGCCTTTAGCCCCGATCGGCCGGTATGTGCTCTTCGTTGGGCGGCTTATTGAGCGCAAAGGATGTCGTTGGTTTGCGCAGAACGTTCTGCCGTTATTGCCCGAAGACGTCACGTTGAAAATCGCCGGTGCAGCGACGGAGGCCGCTGAATCGGCTGTTATAGACTTTCCTCGCGTAGAATTTTTGGGGCCTCAATATGGGCATGATTTGGCGCGCCTGCGCCGCAATGCCTTGGTCGTCATTGTGCCGAATATCTCAAATTCCTTCGAAACATTTGAAGGGTTTGGGTTGACCACGATTGAGGCGGCCTCGGCCGGCGCCGTGGTTATCGCGTCAAACGTCGACGGTGTAGGTGAGGCGGTGATTGACGGGATTACCGGCTTTCACGCGCCCCCGGGCGACGCCAAGGCTTGGGCTGCGAAGATTGCAGAAATTCAAAACTGGAGACCCGAAGAACGCCACGCTTTTATTGAGCGCGCCCAGCGGGTGATCGGCGATCATTTCAATTGGCGACGCGTGGCCCGCGATACCAAGGCGGCCTATGCGCGCGCTGGCGCGGCCTAATGAGTATCGACGCGCCGCCCTCAACGCCGTCGAAGCGGTTTTCGCTTTTGAGCCTCGCCCAGCGCCTGGCGGAGCTCGCGCCCGGCGCGGCAAAAGGGCCGGTCGCCGCCGGCGCCGTCTTTACGATGGGCTATCGCTGCTTCAACGTTTTAACTGGCCTCGCGATCACCGTCATATTAGCGCGCGCATTGGGCGCGGAGGGGTTCGGCGCGGCCGCCTTGGGCTTAAGCACGGCGTACATGCTGTCGGTGCTTTGCCGGTGCGGCGCCGATATCATCTTGATACAGAAAATACCGAATAAGTTGGAATCGGGCGATTGGGCTGCGCTGAACGGATTGCGATCGTTCGGACTTATGATCGCTATTATTGGCGGCGGCGTTGTTTTCCTGTTTGGCTCATTGCTAGCCGTTACATCATTTGAAGCCGGCCCTTTGCGTTCCGCCTTGTTGCTTGCATCGGCGATGGCGCCGCTGATTGCGTTGAATGCAGTTGGGCAGGGAATTTTACGCGGCCTACTGCAAGCGCGCATCGCATATCTGCCCGAATTCGTCATTGTCCAGAGTATAGCGCTTGTGGGTGTTATCGTTGCCTGGGGGGCGGGGACGTTGACGCCCATATCAGTGCTGTTGATTTACGCGGTCGCTTGGTGTGTTGCTGGAGCGCTCGCCTGGATCTTTGCGGCGCGCGCCTGGCCGCGCGCCGCGCACGGGGTCGCCGCACGACGTTCCATGGGCGTTTGGGTTCCAGCGTCGCTCTTGATTATGGCGGCTGGGTTCGGGCCGCTCGCCTTTGGCAAGATAGAGATGATCGCCTTGAGCGTTATGGCCTCGCCTGAGGCGCTCGGGTTGTTCTCCATCGCATTTCGCTTCGCGGTGTTCGCCGCCTTCCCAGATTTTGCGATCGCCAATGCGTTTGCGCCCTCCATCGCTCGGTTACACGCCGCGGGTGCGCAGGTCGAACTGCAACGGAAGATGCGTTTGGGCGCGCGCGCGACGCTTGCCACCACGGTCGCCGCCGCTGCAATTGTGGCCGTCGTCGCCCATGCCGTGTTCCCGTTAATTCGACCTGAGTTCGCCGCCGCCGCGCCACTGGCCGCCATCATAAGCCTTGGGTTTGTAGGCCAAGCGCTTTCGGGCCGCTCCATGGACGGTCTTCTGATGTTGGGTTTTGCGCGCGAGGCGGCGTTGGCGTCGCTGGCGAGCCTTATTGTGGGCTTTGTGTTGATCATCCTGTTGACGCCGCCGCTTGGCGCCTTGGGCGCCGCACTTTCGACGGCGCTCAGCTTCACCCTATGCGGCGCACTGGCGGCCGTATTCTTTGCGCGCAGAACAGGCGTACGCTGCGATATCTTGGCCCGGCGCAGCGCATAGCGCGCGGCAAAAGCCAGTCCAGTAAACAAAATCTTTCAGAATTGGCGGCACAACAGCGTTGTTATGAGCATGTCGTCCCTATCTGCTGATCTTAGCGCCCCACCGCGCGCCATGGGCGCCGAGCGCGGACGGCTCGAATCGCCTGTTGTTTTGGGCGCGCTGCTTTTCCTATTAACGATCGGCGCTTTCTTAGCGCCGCCCATGACCTTTATCATCGACGGCGCCATGTATTTGGAAATGGCGCGTGCGATGGCGGAGCGCGGCAGCTTGCACATTGCGGAAAACGGCGGCGTTGAGGGCGCGCCGCCTTTGTGGACGCACCTAACCCATGTCGTTGGCGACAGGGTCTATCCTCAATATCCAAGCGGGTACGCCTTTCTGGCGACGCCGTTTTATTCGACCTTTGGCGTGCGCGGCTTAATGCTCATGAACGCGCTTAGTGTTTTTTGCGCTGTCATACTGACCTATCAGATCACGATTAAGCTCTATACGGATAGATGGATTGCTGGCGCAGCTAGCCTCGTTTTTTTGTTCGCAACGTTCATAACCACATATGCGTTTTCCATTTGGCCCCATGGCCTTGCGATCGCGTTGTGGCTTGGTGCTGTTTATATCGGCGTTTTGGGATCACAAACCAAATCAGGCAAAACGCAATCAGCGTATTTCGCGGCGGCGGGCGCGTTGATCGGCATCGGCGTGAATATTCGGCTCGATGCCGTGTTGCTGCTGCCCATTTTGATTTTGTGGCTGCGGCTGTTTGTGCTGCCTGCTCATCGCCTGGCGCCGCCGTTCCTGTGCCTTGGCGCAGCGCCTGGTTTTGTCTTCGCGGCGTATTTGAACTTTCTAAAATTCGGTATCTTCACACCGCTCACCTATGGCCCCAGTGAGCCGGGCAATGCGGTGGCGTCCGCGTACGCGCTATTGATGGCGTTGGGCGCCGTCGGGCTGATCGGCATATGTTTGGTCAACGTCTCTGAAATCATCAAGAAAATTGGATATCGGCGTGTCGCCGTTGCAGCGGCGATCGGCTTCGCTCTCGCCTTAGTCTTTGTTTGGCCGATGGCGTTTCGTGTAGCGAAGGGCGTCTACGTCCTGGTTATCAACCTCCAAGCTCATGACGCCTATTACCAAGCCGGCGTTGATCGCAATGATTATGGCCATCTACTTTTTTGGGGTTATCCCAAAAAGGCGCTTATTCAGAGCATTGCCTTTTTGCCGCTTATCATCATCCCGCTGGTCTATGCGTTGCGCGGGCGGCATCTGAATGCGGTCATGCTTGCCAGTTTGAGCATCGCCGCACCGATCGTGTTCTACTCCCTTAATCAGTGGCATGGCGGCGGCAGCTACAATATGCGCTACTTCATTCCGGCGCTCCCGTTCATCGCAATGCTGAGCGCCGTGACCTTGCGCCACATCGCAGGCGCTTTAGGCGAACCAACGCGACCGTACTGGCTTGGCGGGGCAACTCTAGCGGGGCTCATTTTTGTCTCCATGCTGACGATAGGCGGTGCGGATGACGCGCTCTTCGCGCCGGCCGCTCTTTATCCCCAATGGCTCATTGCGGTGATTTGCCTAACCACGATGCTTGTCTTCCTTGCGCGCCCCAAAAGGCTTTGGGTCGCCCGAAGCGCTATGGCTGGCGCGGCGCTCGCCATTTCTTACAGCGCCTTTGTTAGCCTCGGCGATGAATCCGGCAATGAACAAACACGGGCGGAGCAGCTTGCGCTTTCGAATGCCGCGATTGACGCTCTGCCGCGCAATGCGTTCGTGCTGACGCCGTTGCCCGTGTTCTTCATCAATGCGCCCGACAAAGATATCCAGATGATGGTCGCGACCGAGGACAACGCGGCGACAAGCGTTCAAGCTTTGCGCGCCTTTGAGGCGGCAGGGCGCTGCGTATACGCCCACAACATACTCGTTGCTCGCTTGTTGGCGGCGGAGGCGCCGCAAGGGGTCTTTCATCCGGAGCCCCTTAGAGCGGGTAGTTTGAAATTCCCGGACGAGCCCCGGCTCGCATTTTATGGGCTTCAATCGCAATCAGAAGCGTGCCGATTTTAGGCGCCTAATGCGCCTCGTCCCAGGTCGCGCCCGTTTTGGCTTCAACCACCAATGGCACGCTGATACTTGCAGCGGGTTTCGGCGCGTCGCGCATCACGCGCGTGACGACATCGATTGTCTTTTCGGCCTCCTCGGGCGGGCATTCAAAGATCAGTTCGTCATGCACTTGAAGCAGCATGCGCGCGCTGAGCTTCGCTTGCATCAACGCTTTCGGCATCTTGATCATCGCGCGGCGAATGATGTCGGCGGCCGATCCTTGAATTGGCGCATTGATCGCTTGGCGTTCCGCATAGTTTCGCATGGCTGGGTTCTTGTCGTTGATATTGGTGACATGGGTGCGCCGTCCAAAGATCGTCTCCACAAAACCGGTCGCTTTCGCTGACGCCGTCGTCTCATCCATATACTGGCGAATGCCCGGAAACTTTTCGAAGTAGGCGTCGATATAGTCTTTAGCTTCGCCACGAGAAATGCCGAGGCGGTTTGCTAACCCGAATGCTGAGATGCCGTAAATGATCCCGAAATTGATTTCCTTGGCCCGCCGGCGGACGGACGGGTCCATCCCTTCAACAGGGACGCCGAACATTTCAGACGCCGTCATAGCGTGAATATCGACGCCGTCGGCAAAGGCTTGTTTCATAGTCGGCAGATTCGCGATGTGCGCCACCAAGCGCAACTCAATTTGGCTATAGTCTGCGGAAATCAGCACCGCGCCATCTTCAGGCACAAAAGCCGTGCGAATTTTGCGGCCATCCTCGGTCCGTATGGGAATGTTTTGCAAATTGGGTTCTGTTGAGGCGAGCCGCCCGGTTGTCGTGTGCGCCAGCGCAAATGATGTATGGACCCGGCCCGTCTCGGCGTTGATCTCATTAGGCAACGAATCGGTATAGGTGCTCTTCAACTTTGAAAGACCACGCCAATTAAGGATCACGCGCGGCAAATCATGGCCGCCTGCGGCTAAGTCTTCCAAAATGTCCGCTTTTGTCGACCACGCGCCCTTAGCGGTTTTGCGTCCGCCGGGCAGGCTTAATTTGCCGAACAAAATCTCTGAGATTTGTTTTGGCGAGCCGAGGTTAAACTCCTCTCCAGCAAGCGCGTAGGCTTCCGCTTCCGCAGCCGCCATCCGCTGCGCAAAATCAGACGACATGCGTTTTAATCGCGATGGGTCGATTTTAACCCCCGCGCGCTCCATGTCCACGATGACCGGCGCCAGTGGTCGATCCAGCGTTTCGTAGACGGATGCCTTTCCTTCAGCAGCGAGGCGCGGCTTGAGCACGTTATAGAGCTTGAGCGTGACGTCGGCGTCTTCGGCGGCATATTGCGCAGCGTCTTTGATCGCTATTTGATCAAAGGTCTTCGCTTTTTTGCCAGTGCCCGCGACATCCGAAAATTTGATGGTTTCAATATCTAGCCAGCGCTTGGCAAGCTCGTCCATGCCATGGCCGCCTTTGCCGCAATCAAGGGCGTATGAGATGAGCATGGTGTCGTCAAAGGGCGCAATTTTGACACTGTAGTGGGATAAGACGAGCGCGTCGTATTTTAGATTTTGCCCGATCTTCAAAACGGCTGGGTCTTCGAGGAGCGGTTTTAAAATCTCAAGCGCTTTCTCGAGGGGCATTTGCCGCTCAACATCGTCTTGCTCATCCAGCGCAAGGCCATATCGTCCGTGGCCCAACGGGATATACGCGGCGCGCCCGGGGGCGGTGGCGAGTGATACGCCAACTAGATTTGCGCGCATGGCGTTGAGGCTTGTTGTTTCGGTGTCGATCGCCGCGATGCCGCGCTCTCGGGCTTCGGCGACCCAAGCTTCCAACTGCGCAGGCTCGAAAATCGTTTCGTAGGTTGCGGGCGTCGTCTCGCGCGACGCGGTAGGCGCCGGCCCTCCTGCGCCATCGTCCAAATCAGCATTGATGCGCCGGGTCAGCGTGTTGAAGTCCATCTCCGCCAAAAACGCCAGCAACTTTTCTTTGTCGATCGGTCGAAGGGCGAAGTCATCGAGCGGTTCAGGCACCGGCGTATCGGTGCGCAACGTGACGAGCTCTTTGGAGATCCGTGCTTGCTCGGCAAATTCAATGAGGTTCTCGCGACGCTTTTTTTGTTTGATTTCTTCAGCCCGCTCAAGAAGCGTTTCTAAATCGCCATAATCGTCAATGAGCTGCGCCGCCGTCTTGATGCCGATGCCAGGCACGCCGGGGACATTGTCTGTAGAATCGCCTGCCAAAGCTTGGATGTCGATCACTTTCTCCGGAGGCTGACCAAACTTCTCGACGACGGCGCTGCGATCAATTTCCTTGTTCTTCATCGTGTCATACATGGTGATGCTATCGCTCACCAATTGCATGAGGTCTTTGTCGGAGGAGATGATCACCGCCTCGCCGCCGCGGGCTTCCGCTTGCCGCGCGTAAGTCGCGATTAAGTCATCTGCTTCATAACCGTCGAGCTCTATACACGGAACATTAAACGCGCGCGTCGCGTCGCGCACTAACGCGAATTGCGGCCGTAAATCTTCCGGCGGCTCGGGGCGGTTTGCTTTGTAGTCCGGGTAAATGTCGTTTCGAAAGGTCTTTGACGAGTGATCGAAGATGACGGCGAAGTGCGTCGGATCATGGGCGTCCGTCATATCGGTCAACAGCTTGTAGAGCATGTTGCAAAAGCCGGACACGGCCCCAACTGGCATGCCGTCCGATTTTCGCGTCAGCGGCGGCAATGCGTGATATGCGCGGAAAATATAAGAAGACCCGTCTACGAGATAGACGCGCAAGGGTTCAGTTTTTTTGGCAGGCATGGGTGCGGTCTCAAATTGCGGTCCGCACTCAATACTGACAATGCGCCAAAAGCGCTAGGTCGTCGCCGACAGGGAGAGGCCGCTACTCGGCCGCCAGGGCTTTCTTGGCGCGATTTTGTCCCGCGGCGTGGTGTTGTCTGATGAACTTAGCGACCTTGGGCTGGATTTCCGTGCGCCACCGAGATCCATTGAAAACGCCATAATGGCCAACGCCCGGCTGGACGTAGTCTTCTTTCATCTCGCTGGGAATATTTGTGCACAGATCATGTGCGGCCTGGGTCTGACCGATGCCCGAAATATCGTCATTCTCGCCTTCAACGGTTAAGAGCCCGATATCGGTTATTTTTTCCGGTTTCACGCGCATGCCGCGGTGCATGAACGAACCTTCTGCAAGGGAGTGTTTTTGGAACACCTCGCTGATCGTTTGGACGTAGAATTCTTCGGTCATGTCCATCACGGAAAGATATTCGTCATAGAAAGAGCGGTGTTTTTCTGCGTTGTCGCCGTCGCCGTCTACGAGGTGCTGGAAGTAATCATAATGGGCGTTTAGATGCCGGTCTGAATTCATCGACAAGAAAGAATAGAGCTGCACAAACCCAGGATAGACCCGCCGCATGGCGCCCGCATAAGGCGGCGGCACGGTGTAAATCATGTTTTGCTTAAACCACTCCAGGGGACGCTCTTTTGACAACAAGTTCGGCACAGTTGGCGAGCGGCGTGTATCAATGGGGCTGCCCATGAGCGTGATTGTCGCCGGGCGCATATGATCATCATGCTCAGCCATAATCGCCGCTGCAGACAACAGCGCAGGTCCCGGCTGGCAAACAGCGACGCCGTGGGCGCCGGGGCCCAGCTCGGTCAAAAACCCGATGAGGTAGTCAATGTAATCGTTGAGGTCGAAACGCCCGAGCGCCACCGGCACGTTGCGCGCGTCAATCCAGTCGGTGATGTACACTTCGTGGTCCGCCAACATGGCCTCAACGGTGCCGCGCAGCAGTGTTGCGAAGTGCCCTGAAACCGGCGCAACGATTAACACCGCGGGGTCGCGGGTTGTTTTGCCCCCGCGCGCGGCCTTAAGCGCGTCAGGGTCCCGCTCAAAGTGAACAAGATTGCAAAAGCTGCGTCGCGATGTGGTCGTCGCCGTAATCGGGACGGTCTTCCCGTTGACCTCGACGCTGTCGAGGTCCCATTGGGGTTTCGGGTAGCGCCGCACGACATTTTCGAAAACGTCGAGCGCGGCGGCCGTGGAGCGGCCGACCCAAGTCCCAGCGACCGGATTGTAAGGAGAGCGCCAAAAACGAGCGCCAACCCGGGCCGCCATGCGCGCCGGCGTCACCGCCGCATACGCAAGTTCATAAGCTGTGTACAACATCGCCGACTTTTGCCCCCGTCGCCCTCGCGCATTTTCGTTTTGCAAAGCAAAAATTGCGCGCACTCATCTTCTACACCCAATTATGCGCTGAATTGTTTAGCTAAATCAATTGCTAGCAAGCCTAGTATGGCAGTTTTACGTCATGCGGACGCTTTATTAAGCCGTTGATTTATTTATATTATTTTTATAGACGCTCACATGTCCGTGATGCTGCGGCGCACAACCGCGGCTAGTTCCTGGGCGTTCACGCCGCCAATGACTGCAAGTTGTGGTTGCGCTTTTTCGTCCACGATGAAGAAAAATCGCGTGTGATCGACGGTATAATTTAAGGCGCTGTCCGGTAGCGGCACAATTTGCGCGAACACTTTGAACGCGTCCCGGGCGTCAGCCAGCGCCTCATCGCTGCCGGTTAGACCGATGACGCGCTCGTCGAAGGCGAAGAAATCGGCGATCCGTTGAGGCGTATCCCGCTGCGGGTCGATCGTTATGAAGATGGGCGCCACCGCCTGCGCGTCGTCGCCAAGCGCGTTTAAAGCCCCGCTCATAACGCCAAAGTCGATGGGGCAAACGTCAGGGCACATGGTGAAGCCGAAGTAAATCAGGCGGATCTTCTCGCCAAAATCGTCCTGCGTGACCGGATTCCCTTGCAAATCCGTCAGCGAGAACTCGCCCGTGAATGACGGTGAAAGCCTTACAACGCTTTGTGTTGGGTAGACGTCATTCTGCTGCGCGCTGCAGGCAGTAAGAAGTAGGGCGGCGAGGCCGGCGACGATGCGTTTGAAGGGAGCGAACATGAAGAATTCCTCGTCAGCGCGTTTGGCTCATACTTATACATCTTCCCTCTCTGTCCCTAGTCACGGTAAAAGCGCGCAATGCCGCATGCGCTTACAGAAACAGAGACCGTCGAAAGCGTCCTGCAAGGGCCATTGCGCCTGCGCACCCTGACAACGTTGCGATGGTTGGCGATCGCGGGGCAAACGATCGCGATTGTGGTCGTCCACTTTGCCCTGGGCTTTCCGACGCCGCTGGGGTTTTGTCTCGGCGCCATTGCGGCAAGCGCTTGGCTAAATATCTTCACCGTCCTGCGCTTTTCCCCGCAGCGCTTTTTGAGCGGACCCGAAGCGGCGGCCCATTTGGCGTTCGATCTCGTTCAACTGTGCGCGCTTTTGTTTTTGACGGGGGGTCTGCAAAATCCTTTTTCCGTCCTCATCATCGCGCCAGTGACGATCGCAGCCAGCGTTCTGCCCCTGCGCCTCACAATTTTGCTTGCCGGCCTCGGGGTTGTCGGCGTCAGTATTCTTGCTGTTTTTCATATGTCGCTGCCTTGGGACCCCAACGAAATTTTAGAAATTTCGCCGGTGTATTCGGCAGGGGTTTGGGCGGCGCTCACCTTTTCGATTTTGTTTTTTGCCGCTTATGCGCGGCGGGTCGCTTCGGAATCGGCGCAAATGCGCAGTGCGCTGAACGCGTCCCAACTCGTTCTTGCGCGTGAAGAAAGGCTGATGGCGCTAGGCGGTTTGGCGGCCGCCGCGGCGCACGAACTCGGCACGCCGCTCGCCACCATTCAAATTACGGCCAAAGAAATGCAACGCGAGCTTCAAGACCTGGAAGAGGCCAACGAGTATTTGAGCGACGACGCGGACTTGGTGGTCGCGCAAGCGGAGCGCTGTCGAGATATCCTGCGACGGTTGTCGAGCCATGGGGATGCGGGCGACGCGGTGCATGACCGGTTAACCGTCGACGCCTTATTGCGCGAAGCAGCGGCCCCGTATTTCGAGGCCAACGGGGCGCCAGATATTCGCATCGAAGTGCATAGTCGAGACGGGGCGAACGAGCCCGTGCTGCAAAGGCGCCCCGAGATGATTTATGGGCTGCGGAACTTTGTTGAGAATGCGGTGGGGTTTGCTCGCCGGGAAGTGGTGATGAGCGCCGAATGGGATGAAGATCGATTATCCATCTCCGTGAATGATGACGGCCCTGGCTTTTCCCCCGAAATTCTGGCGCGACTGGGCGAGCCCTATGTGAGCGCCCGGGCTGGCGCCCGCGATTTAGGACAGCGAAAGAGCAGTATGGGGCTGGGCTTTTTTATCGCAAAGACGCTGTTGGAGCGCACCGGCGCCGCCGTTGATTTCACCAACGGCAAATGGGGCGATTACGAATGGCAAACGGGCGCCCGCGTGGTTTCGAATTGGGCTCTCCGTCAGGTCAGTGCTGACCCAATCGCTTGAAAAACCTGGCGTCTTTGCGCATTTAAGGGCAGGTAATTTGGCAAACCCATGATTGGAGGTCGTCAGGTGTCAGATTTGGAGCCCGATAGCGACGCGGCGCTAAGCGCGGCGGACGAAAAAACTCTCTTAATCGTTGACGATGACGAACCGTTCCGCATCCGTCTGGGCCGGGCGATGGAAAAACGCGGCTTTCATCCAGTCCTTGCCGGCGGGGTCGCCGACGCCAAACGCCTTTTGAAGGAAATTACGCCAGCCTTTGCGGTCGTCGATCTGCGCCTCGATGATGGCGACGGCCTTGAAGTTGTGAACACTGTTCATGAGCTGCGCGAGGATTGCCGCGTGGTGATGCTGACCGGCTATGGCAACATCGCGACGGCGGTCGCCGCCGTGAAAGCAGGCGCAATCGACTACCTGCCGAAACCCGCAGACGCGGATGATGTGGAAAAGGCGCTGCTTGCAAATCCGGGCGAGCGCCCGGCGCCGCCG
>JBCDBM010000090.1:0-13410 GCA_039183665.1 Pseudomonadota bacterium
AGAACAAAAAGAACCGCAATCTGTATCATCGTGAAAACGCCGCCGACGACAAACTTGGACAAAACAAAAGGCGCGATACCCAAATTAACATCCGCTTCTCGCCTGAATATCGGCAGCTCACCAATGATCTGTTGGGAGGAAGAGTTGCAACCAAGCCAAACCGCCGACAAGCCTAAAAGTAACAAAAGCGCGTTCTTTGAATTGACCTCGGCGGCGCCTTTTCCGAAATCGGTAAAGGCATAACCCATCAAAACGCCGATAAGGACGCTTTGAACAGCCGCCATGATAAACCCTTTGCGGTCGGCAAAAATTAGTTGCGCGTTGCGCGCGCATAAGATGCCAAATTGATGGACCGCTCTTTTCAGGCTGAACGGCGGATTTCCCGCTTGCGGGGTCTTTTGCTGGGGCGGCGTTCGCTCGACGGTCGAATGCGCTGCATTGTACCGCCTATTCCAGGTTTCCCCGTCGACATCTTTCAATCGATCATAAATTTCGCCAAGTCGCTGGGCGCCGAAGAAATCCAATGCACCGTCCGCGGGGCCGGCATAGGCCAAATACCCGCCCTCCGCCATGACGATCAACGTGTCGCAGAATTCCACCACATTGGCGAGCGTGTGCGTGACGCAGATAACCATTGTGCCTTCACGGGCGCGCCGCTGTAGGAGACGCATAATCTCCCGGTCGGTGCTTTCATCGAGGCCACTCGTAACTTCGTCTAGAAACAAAATCCGCGGGTCGTTGATGGTCTCGCTCGCAAGGCTAGCGCGTTTTTTTTGCCCGCCGCTCAAAGACCCGATCTGCGTATCTAAGCGTTCGTCCAAATCGACGGCGGCCGCGGATTTATGGACAATCTCTGTTCGTAATGAAGCTGACAAGTCATTTGGCAAACGCAATTTCGCCGTATAATTGAGCGCCGCCGCGAGGGGCAAATCCTCATGTAAGACGTCGTGCTGCGGAACCAACGCTATGTCTTGTTTCAGCAACTGAAAATTCTGATGCAGATTTAAATCGTCCAGCTCTACGACGCCGACTTCCAGCGGCATACGTCCCGAAAGAGCGTTCATCAATGTGGATTTGCCAGAACCGGACGGCCCAACAATGCACACGAATTCTCCGTGCCCAACGGAATAGGAAACGTCGTTCAAAATGCGCTTGACGCCGCCGCCCTTTACAGAAACGTCGACAGAACCGCCGATGATAGACAGGCCGCTCTCATTGGCGCGCGTCGCCGCTTGCAAAACGCCGTTTCGGACGGCGATGGAATAGGGACCGATATCGATCCGATCACCATCTGCAAGCGCCACGGGACTAAAAATCTGGCGTCCATTAACGAATGTGCCGTTTGTACTGCCCAAATCTCGAATGGACAGAGATTGATTGTGCAATGACAATTTCGCGTGCTTGCGTGAAACGGACGGATGATCCAGCGCCAGATCCCCAGCGTCAACAATACGCCCAATCAATAGGCCGTCGAAAATCTTCGTCTGACCGGTCGGCAATGGCGCCGACGTTTTGGCCAAAGTTTCAGCGGAAACGCGCTGGGTTTTGCCGCTCAACGCGGGTGATTGCTTTCTAGGCGGCGCGGTATGGGAGGCGCTCTCTTCTTCTATGCTCAAGCGTTGATTAGCGAACGTGATCTCATCGCCTACGGAGATGGCGACCGGACTCTCTACGAGAAATCCGTTTACGTATATTTCGACGTTTTTCGAAATAGGATGCAGCTCAAGCTGACCGTTGGCGTCGACCAGGGTCGCTTGTTCTCGTGAGCAAAAATTGTCATCTGAAAATTCGATATCCGCGTAGTCCGCGCGACCCATCAAAAGTTGGCGCCCACTCAGCGAATAACGGCGGCCGCTCCCGTGATCGAGCACTGCAAATCGCTCAGCCATAATCTTTGCCTTGCTCAAACGTGGTTATCGGATCATTCAGTTAGGGACGAGATTTCTTCTATTTCGTATTGCGACCAGCCGCGCGACTGAGGCGGCTTGTACGCAGCCGCGGCAAAGAAAAGAGAATTGTTTGCGCGACCTGCAAAGGTAAATCGGTTGACCGTGAAATTCTGGTTTTCACACTCAATCGCCAAAATAAATATCACCGTACCGATGACCGTTCTGACCGTTTCGCGAGACTGCGCGCTATAAAGCGCTGGGCTCGGCGCGCGCAACTCGATGTCAATCGTTCGACCACACGGCCGGTTGACGGCGTAGGCCTCCAACCCGGTTGGATCATCGTTTGCGATCAACCGTGACTTAACCTGCGCTGCGGCGGGGAGCGCCCCCGCCGCCATTAGTATCGCGGCGGCGCTTAAGGCGGCCCCTAAGCGCTTTGCCATGCGCCGTTTTTATCCTGACAGATTTTAAGCTCTTTGACCGTGGCCTCGCTGTCCCCGGCAAGCGTGACTTCTTGCTTGACGGTTTTGCACTGAAGCGGCACGTCGACCACGTTCACAGGGCCCGACGCGGTTAGTTTAGGCGCTTCTTGCGCGGAAGGGGTCAAGAGAGACGAATAAACGTAACCGGACCCCGCCCCGCCTTCTGCAACCATAAACCACGGCGCGTTGTTGACCTTGCCAACGACTTGTCGAACCTCGCCGGCGTTAACGGCGCCGACAACTTTATAATCCGTACCCGGCCCGCTACGCACGTTAACGCGCGAATTCGCAGAATAGGGTTTATTGACGACGGTAAGCGGCGGCGTTTGTTCAACTTTGTCTTTGAGAACTTTAACTTGCGCCGTTTTCTGGTTTGGCGCGGGGGTCGCAGGTTCGACAGTCACCTTCGCCTTGACGCCCGTGTCGCTTGTGAAGGTTTGGGGCTGATCTGAAATCGCGGCTTCTTGCGTCGCAAGCGCTAATTGCTCCTGATCGCGCTTTTCAAGCTCTTTGACCCACAAATTCGCTAGCCCGGCGCACAATGCGCCCGCTGCAAGACCGCTGGCCGCGGCGCCCAAATCGCTCGCGCCCGTTTTGCTGCTAACCAGCGCACCGAACCCAATGCCGACGCCAGCGCATCCAATATTGCGCATGAGCCGCGCCTGCTCTGGGGTGGTTTGACAGCCGCTCAGCGGGATCGCCGCCGCGCAGGCCAAAGCAAGATATTTTCTCTTCATCATGATGCGCTCCATTTCAACTCGTTGTTCCAAAGGCTCATACAGCCAAAACATTCAGTGTTACCGCGAAAATCACTCTACGCCCGACGCTTTGTCGAAGTCGTGCGCCACAGCACAATTTACCTTTCTGCGCGCATCACGACAGTCGAACCGTGAAGGCGACCTCGCCCAGCGTTACCGCATCGCCATCGGAAAGACCGGCTTCTTCTCCCGCTTCAAGCCGCCGGCCGCGCACAAAAGTGCCGTTGGTGGAATTCTCATCGCTGATCTTGAGGCGGCCGCCGCGCATGCGCAACACGGCGTGTTGTCTCGATACGCTGTCATCCTTGATCGCCAAACTACGGTCACTGGGCTCCCGGCCGATCATCACAGCGCCCGTTTCTAACGCGCTAACCTCAATGACCAAGCGATAGGTCTGACCGTCTGGGGCCTTGCCGTATAGCGTAACGGGACCAGATTGGGATTGCCCCTGAGGAGGAGACTGCGCGATCGGGCGCGGCGCGGGGCCTGTTTGCGGCCCCGATGATGGCGATTGCGGCTGCGGGGGCGAGGGGACGTTTGTCGCCGGCGCTCTTTGCTGTTTCATGCCGAAAAGGACGATCAGCACCACGCAGGCAATCAACGCAACCGCGCCATAAAGCGCATATTGAATCATGCGCGTCAGCTGATCCGTCTCAGACAGACATCGCCCGTCTGAGGAGCGATAGGAAATACTCTGTGTCTCTAGCGCGTCGCGCAGCTCGCTAATGTTGGAAGCGTAGTAAACCCCGACGACATCAGTTTCCGCGACGGTATTGCCGCGGCGGTCTTGGAAAGAGCGCGAAATGCCAAGCGTATTCACCCCTAAGACACGATCGCACTCGTCGATCAGCGGGCCGCCGCTATTCCCGCCATTGATCACCGCGCTATGCTGAACAATATCAACGAGCACGTCATTCTTGCGATTGAGTTTGCCTTCGAAAACGCGGCTTAAAACGCCAGAGGTGTAGGTCGCATTGGAATAGGCGTCAGAGGATCGCGCCGTGGTGTGGTCCGCCACGCCCGGATATCCCACAGCTTGGACAGGCTCGCCCTTCTCGGGTAATTTCTCTGCAAGCACCACCGGTTTCAGATCCGGAACATTTGGCGCATGAATGATCGCTAGATCTCTGTCGCCGCTTGCCCACACAATTCGCTCCACATTGCTTTGTGTTCGGATCGTGCTGTAGGGCGTGCTCTTGCCGTCGGGATTGACGTAGAAATGCGTGGCGCCTTCGACCACGTGATTATTCGTGGCGATGTAGCCTTCGTCATTTAAGACAAACCCGGTCCCGGTGGATGAACTGATCAGCTCTCCTCGCGAATCAAATTTCAAACTGAAGATCTGGACAATGCCTTCCGTGAACTCATCCGCGGAGGCTGCCCCGGTCTGAACGCAAAGACATAATGCGCTAAGGGCGGCTCGAATGAAGCGAGATGAAAGGACACGCATCGCCTTAATCCTCGATAATGCGAAATGTTGTGGACAACCCGCCGAATTCAACGACGTCCCCGCTTGCGAGCGGCATGGGCATGTGCGGCGCGAGCGCTTCGCCGTTCACCTTCGTTCCGCCGCTTGAATTCAAATCTTCGATTTCCGGCGCATCATCGTTAAGCCGCAATCGCGCGTGGCATCGGCTCACCGTCTCATCTCCCAAAACGAGCAAACACTCACTGGGATTTCTCCCAATCAACATCCCGTCGGGTTCTTGTCGCAGATCTTTGCCTGATACCTTTAAAGCGATGGGCGCGCCATCGGCGGTCACCCCTTGAAACAGGCAATCCGAGAAGCGGGCCGTAGCTTCTGCAAGCTCCTCGTGCGCCGTTGCTTGGTCCGCCCGACGCCGCTTGACCTGGGTCATCCCGAACCAAATCAACGCCACCGCTACCACGCCCGCCGCGCCTAGCCCGATAATGAGCTGCTGGTTTTGATCACCGAGCTCTTCAATAGCGGCGCCGGATTCTTCAACCTTGTCGCCAAGCTCCTCGGCCAGCGTTTGGGCGTCCCGCGCAGACTGATCCGCTTCCTCCGCAGCACGGCGATTCTCTTCCGCCGCCGCTTCGGCTTCTTTTCTCTTTTGGGCCTCTTCTTCAGCGCGCTTTTTGGCTTCTTCGGCCGCGCGGTTTGTATCAGCGACAACCGCGGCTTCCTGGGAAGAACAAGACACGTCGCTGGTGAGCAAGGAGACGCTTCGCGAGGAGAGGAACTCATAAATCTCTTGCGATGATACGAAAGACAACTTCGGACCGGGAATATGGGCGCTCCATAAGTCGTCAATGTCATCCGATGGTTTTCCGCGCACCATGCCAATAACGCTGTCACAACGCGTTAAAATCGGCGCCCCATAGCTGCCGCGCCCGACAGAGGCGATGAAGCTGGTGTTCCCGTCAGAGAGAACGCCTGGTGTCTCCACCAGCGCGCCAGCCATCGACGCAATGAAGCGAGGACGTTTTTTGCCAAATACTTTCGGGGCTTGTGTCTCCTCATCGTCGTTCCAAAACCCGGAGACGCGCAGTGATTTGTTTTCTTCGCCGCTCATCGCAAGCGTGGCTGGCGTTGCATCGAGACCCGCCGCATTGAGCAGCGCTAAGTCCAATGACGCACTTGTCGCGGCGGTGGACGCTACAATGCGCGCGCCGTTTGGCGCGATCACCGCTACGGTGTCCGCGTCATATAAGAGATGATTACTGGTGATGACATCGCCCGCGCCTGAGACCGCGAGACCCGACCCCTGATTGATGAGGACGCCGTCGCGGTAAGACAGGATTTGAACAGCGCTAGCGTTACTTGCGGCGGCGATCGACCATAGAGCGATGAAAGCGCCGCCTATACAGGCGAGCAACTTCACCAATATTTGTACTTGCGCGACTTCTTTATCTGCGCGCCGGTCTGGAGAAGAGGTCATTTCGAGCACGGTAAAGGCTACTCCGTTAGATCGCGTCGAACACGGTGGGGGCCTCCAAGTGATTGGACGACCAATGTGATTCAGTTTTGACGGGAACCGCCCCCCGAGATTGTGCACGCACGCACAAATTCAAATCTAGCAATTTTGATACGATTAATCTAGATATAACAACACCTTGAGGACTTGAATTCATCTTAGAATCCGGTGGCGAAATGGACGAGAACGTAACGAATGATGCGCGGGATCTCGAAGAAGCGCGAAACGTACTGCCCAAAGGATATGCGCTGGACGAGTATGTTATCGACGGCTGCATCGGCGCTGGCGGATTTGGCATTACGTATCGGGGGCGCGACGTCAATCTCGATAAAGTCGTTGCGATCAAAGAGTATTTCCCGTTCGACCTCGCTTTCCGAACTGAACAAAGCACTGTTTCACCCAGAACGCAGATACAAAGCGATCTCGATGATTACGAGTGGGGACTTAAACGCGTCATTGACGAAGCGCGAGCGCTCGGTCGATGCGAGCACCCCAACGTCATCCGCGTCATACGATATATTGAGCGCAATGGCACTGCCTATATCGTAATGGAGTTTGCGCCAGGCGGAGAACTTGCCGAAATTATCGAAGAAAAAGGCTCTCTGCCTGAAGAAGAGGTAAGATCTTACCTTATGCCATTGCTAGATGGCCTTGAAGCTGTCCATGCCAGCGATATTTTGCATCGAGACCTAAAGCCGAGCAATATCATCATCCGAAAGAACGGAACGCCCGTTCTGATTGATTTCGGCGCGGCAAGGCAAGCGATTGGTAGCCGGAGCAAATCACTCTCCGCCATCGTAACAGCCGGCTTTGCACCAAATGAGCAATATTCCACAAAAGGCGTCCAAGGGCCGTGGACTGATATTTATGCGTTAGGGGCGGTTGCGTATTCTTGCCTCATGGGGCGGCCGCCGGAGGACGCAACGGTGCGGATCGAGATTGATGAGACCCCGCCCCTTTCAGAGGCGCTAAAAGGACAAGCCTCCCCGGAGTTTCTGCAAGCCATCGATTGGGCGATTTCGCCGTCTCGGCTTGATCGACCACAGTCAATTGCTGAATGGCGCAGTGCATTGCTAGGAACGCAAAAGCGCGCGGGCGCCGACGTAAAAAAATCAACGTCTAAACCCACGCTGCGTGCTGACACAATTATCGCCACCGGCGTTGCGACGCCTGATCCTGCGTCATCGCGACCGCGGTCGCATCAGCCTGAGCAACCCAAAGGCGTTTTCGAAAGTCCGTTTGTGAAATACGGACTTGTTAGCATCGGGATCATTGCGATTATCGCGATCGGGTTTTTGACACTGCAGATGGACAGGCTGTCGTCAAATTCCTCGACTGAAGTCGTAATGGCGGATCCGGAACCTGCCGCGTCCGAACAAGAGCCAGAGCAAACCCAAGAACCGTTTGAATTTGGAGGATCAGCAGGTGGTGAACAGCCCAATGATCCGTCCCGCGCTCCAGCTCAACAAACACCTGATGCGGATAGCGAATTTTTCAATAAGGCGCAAACGATAGGAACGCGTGAAGCATTCCAAATTTATCTGCAGGTTTACCCAAATGGAAAACACGCCAATGCCGCACGGCAAATGAGCCGCTGAAGGCGAAAAAATAGGCCAAGGAAATAATCCCAAGCACCAATCAATGTAAGGTGAGAGACAGCGATGACAGACGAAGGTAACAAACCATCTAAGCCCGGCTTCTTCAGTGCAGCAACGAAACGACTGACCACGCCGTCGGACTCGAAAACGCGGAAAATTACCGAGGCTGAAGGTGAGACCGTCGACCTCGGCCGAGAGACGAGAGAAGTCCCTGAAAAGCCGAAATCCGCTAGCGCCAGCAGCGCGGCGCCGAAGGGCGGCGCATCAACGCCGTCCTTGTCGGGCCGCACACGCCTTGCCGGCCCTCGCGCAAGAAGCTCAAGCGCCGCCGGGGCTGGAAGTAGCGAGAACAAAGACGTTGAAAGTTCGGCCGCTGACTTCGTGGTCGGTTGGCTCGTCATTTTGCGCGGGCCGGGAATGGGACGCAGTCTTTCTCTGGGGTACGGGCTCAACACGATTGGCCGTGAACCCGATCAACGCGTATGCCTAGACTTTGGCGACATGTCGATATCGCGGTCGTCTCACTGCTCTATTGCGTATGATCAACGCAATCGACAGTTCTCGATTCTCCATGGCGGCGGCCAAAACCTGACCTATTTGGGTGATGAGCCTGTTTTCGAGCCCAAGCCCTTATCGGCAGGCGCGGAAATTCTGGTTGGCGACACCTTGTTAGGTTTTGTGCCGCTTTGCGGTCCCGAATTTGATTGGGATGACATACCCAGCGCGGATGGGGCTAGCGAGTAGTGCAGTTCGATTTTTCGGCTGCGCAAATTATTGGCGCCAGGAAACGTCAAGAAGACAGCTGCAGCGCCGAGCGCGTTTGGCGTCTTGGAGGCGAAGGCGCTTTGCTGATTACGTGTGACGGAATGGGCGGGCATGCGGGCGGCGATGTCGCCAGTCAAACAGTTCAAGACACACTGCAATCGGTCTTTGCAAAAAGCAAAGACGATCCGCTTAGAGCATTGCGCCAAGGGCTGACGGCAGCAAATGAGGCCGTCTCTGCGCGGATATCGGAAAATGCAGACCTCGAGGGGATGGGCACAACCATCGTCGCCGTATTCGTACAAAAATCTGACCTCTGCTGGATCAGCGTTGGCGATTCCCATTTGTATCATATGCGCGACGGCAAGCTCCAAAAGCTCAACGCGGATCATTCGCTCGCGCCCGTTTTGGATAAAATGGCGGCCACGGGCGAAATTTCAGCGGAAGACGCCCTCAATGATCCCCAGCGGAATGCGCTGAGGGCGGCCGTGATGGGCGATTCCTTAGACCTGGTGGACGCTGAGCGTCGTCCGGATTTTCTCAAACCTGGCGATTGGCTCATTCTGTGTAGCGACGGACTTGATACGTTGAGCGAAGCCGAGCTTTTGGACGTACTTAAAAGCAACGCGCAAGGATCGACCGATCAGATTGTCGAAAAGTTGCTTGCTGCTGTAGAGGCTCAAGAAGCGCCTAAGCAAGACAATGCGAGCATCGTTGCGCTAAAGGTTAGCAAGGCGAATTTCTCGTGGCGGTCGCTCGTTGGCCTGTCTCACCGGCCAGGCAAGAAATGAGAGATCGCGATTGTGCCTCGCGGCACAAACGCGTCTTCCGCGTTTTCATACCTTGGGTTCGTCGCCGGCGGTTCACCGGCGCCAAAAACACAAGGAGCAGACGATGACCGAGATCAACTCACCTGAACCCCTATCGAAATTGGCGAAATTCAGCCCTACACGCCTAAGCAAAACGCTTCTATGCGCATCGCTGGCGTTCATCGCGTTGACTGGAAACACGCTCGCAGCGCCAAACTATTCAGCGCCGACGGCAGCGCAGATGAAACAAGCGTTGCAAAACTCGGCCGTTTCAAGAGGCGCATCCCGATCAGGAGAAAACGGTGTCCGCGTCGACAATTGGATCGCCGGCATGTCTATTGAGTTCGAAGACTTCCGCAAAGATGGTTGCTCGGTTGCAAGCTATGGCGCAGGATATTTTTGCACCTACACGGCAACAACACGCCTGCGCGCTCACTCCAATGAAGGAACAGCCGCCGGCGATCGCCATGCAAATGCGGTGAACGTATTGCTAGGCGCGATGATGGGCGGTTCTCGGTCGCATACAGATACGACCACACGACGGTTTATTAAGTCAGGCGGCGTCTGGCGCGTTTCGGTCAACTAGAGCCTACATGTGTGCGCTATCGAGGGGCAGTCCAAAATGGACAAATTGGAAGCGATTCTGTCTTGCCGCGTGTTGCGCCAAGGACTTCCCCAAGATGCACTATCCGCGCTCGCCGCTGCGGCGAGTTGGCGGCGCTTCAAAAATAATGAGAACATTTACCAGCAGAACGAAAAAAGCGACGGCCTGTTTGTCATCCCGGAACATCAACAAGGCGGCGTTTTAATTCGAGACGTCTCAGATGATATTGGGCGAGAAATTGATATCGAGCGCCTTTGGGCCGGCGACATTTTTGGCGAGATCGAATTGCTCGAATCGCCTGGCATGCGCAAACCGCCGCGCCGGCGGTATAGCGCTCAGGCATTGGGCGAGATCGATACTCTTTTTATTTCGTATACTGAGTTAATTAATTTGAATAGCGCGTGTCCCGCTCTCGTCGAAACGCTCACGCGCCGCACGGTCGAACGAATTCATCACCTATGCGATCGATTGGGCGAAGCGCAACTGGGGAGTTTGGATATTAAGCTCGCCAGACTGCTTTGCGATTTAAGCGCGGGCGCCGGGATCCCAGAAGGACGCGGCTTTCGCCTAATAGGGCTTGCGAATCAGCAGAACCTGGCCCGACATCTCGGAACGGACCGCACGGTGTTGAGCCGAAAACTCAATCGTTGGGAACGCGATGATCTGGTGCAAACAGTAAAAGGATCGTTGATCGTCAAGGACGCGCAACGCTTGCGGCGCATTGCCACGATGACCCGACGTCCATCGACATATGACCATCAAGCGGCGCTGGATGAAATTAAACAACTGCTTGATCGGGGAGAAAATTTACGCGTTAGAAATTACGCGCTCGACTATGTGAAATTTTTTCCCGGATGTTGCCAACTCCTTTATTCCGCGGCCTTGGCGAATGCGCGCGCTGGCGCGGTTGAAGAAGCACTCGACATTCTAGGCGCCAGTGATTTGCTTGAACCAATCGATTTATCTCAGCTCCATTTGCGGGTATGCGGCGGATTCGTGAATCCGTTTCGAAAGTGGAGCGGTCGCGAAACCAATGTTGAGGACTATAGTGGAAATGATGAGTGGTCGGAGCAACTAGAAAACCAGGACATAGCAGTTGCGGCGCGACACCTAACAGAAGACATCTTGGCGCTGGGCGCTCGCATATACAAAGATCTCGGCTTTGCAAGCGAAGACAAATCTTCACGATACGACTTTTTTAACAAATCAATCGACGCCTATCGCCGCGCCGACAGCGTCCTGGGAAATGGCTACGCGAAAATTAATATCGCCGCGCTCGCATTGATGATCGATGATCAGACGCTATCGAGAGAATATGCGGAAAAGGCCCTCAATGCAGTTGGGCAAAGCGAGAGTTTTTGGGCGCTTGCAACACAAGCGGAAGCGCACTTGCTTCTCGAAAATGACGATGCGCCATCTTTATACGCGCAAGCCTATAGCGCGCCGGACGCCACGCCTGCGACCATTGCCTCAGCCCGGCAACAGCTTCAAAAACTGACGCAAGTTGCGCCAAAGCGCGCGCAAGCATGCATGGACGCAATGCCCGGCGCGTTGGTCGCCGTTTACAGCGGTCACATGGTCCCTAAGTCATTGGATGAGGAAGACCGTGCTTCTGGTGAAGACGAGATCATCAACCAGCTCAACACGTTGACCTCGAACAAGGCTTATCAAGATGCGTATGGCTCTCTCGCATGCGGCGCGGACATTATCTTCGCGGAACAGTTCCTAGCCTCAGGGGCGCGCCTCCATGTATCGTTGCCAATGGAGCCCGAAGCGTTCGTTAAAGTATCTGTTGCCTCCCGCTCCGATCCAGACCTGTGGTCAACACGGTTTCATGCTTGTATGGCGCAAGCAAGTTCGATTACGGTTGTTCAACGACAGGCGCCGCGCAAACGCGATTTTGACGAAGCGTTCTATGCAACGGCCGCGCACGCCGCTGGCATGGCGTTGTTGCGAGAAGACGAATTATCCGGAACGAGCACCCTTTTTACCGTCACCGACCTGAGCGCATCCGGCGGCATTGGCAGTGCGAATTTCTTGCAAAATAAGTGGCGCACGCAAGGGCGTCCCGTTGCGGAAATCGCTTGTCCTTGGAAGCGAAACCCGCCGACGCAATCGACGACCACCCGTGAACCCAAGCATCAAGCCGCCGCGGTGTTTATCTGGGCCGTTGCCAACGGCGAAAAACAATCGAGACGCAGTAAGTCGCCGGAGAAAATCGCCGCTCTTTCAGAAACCTTGATGGACAAAGCGAAGAGCGCTGCGGAGCCCGGAATATTTCTCGGAGAGCGCATTCTGGGCGCCCGAAGCGTCGGGGTCTTTGGGCTTTGCCGTTCGATTAACGAGGCGCTCGCCTTCGCCAAGGCAATGCGATCGTTGAAGATCGACGATGACGTTGAGCTGAACATCATGTGTGAGGCGGGCGTCTTTGAGGCCGGCGTCGCAGCGGTCGATCGGGATATCTCTCAATTCCCTGGGGCGCGAGACATTATCGACTTGCCGTCCGGCGTGGTTTGCATGAGTGAGGAATTTGCGGCGCGATTGCGCTTTGAGAGCGATGAGACACCGAGAATTCGTCCCATGGGCCTTGCGTCAGTGGAGGGTCCATTGCCCTCACGTCGCTTCTTTCGGGTCGATTAATAACTCTGTGGTGTTGCCGCTTGTGCTTGTGCAACGACGAGCATCTTCAACTTGAAACACGGTACTGAATGATTACAGCAATCTCGGGAATGATGCGAAAAGCAACATGACCACGCTCGCGCCGGCAATCCCTATCGCGAGTAAGCGCGTGCCGTGCAGTTGGCTCCAAAGCAACACTCCCGTTATCGACATTGCGATTAGCGCACCGGCGAACATGTCCAACAACAACACCCATAGGATTCCCATCCCAGCGGCTTTGTGGAGGTTTTTGATGAATCCCCAGCCATTCTGCGCTGTTTTTGTGGCTTTGATTGATGGTGAACCAGGAACGTACTCCACAAGGATAATCGCGTTTGGCGCATAAAGGCGTTGTCGCCATATCTGTGATGGTTTCACTTCTTGGCCGAGGAAGAGCACGCTCTTATCCGGCGGCGATGAAGAGGCGCGCGGCGGATTGGCCTTAATGGGCGTATTAAAAAAATCGCCAGCCCAGAGGCCAAGATCGTCGACTGACGTAATCTCACTCGGGTCAATATCAATCAGCACCGACGAGACTTCGACGGCTTTGCCCGTATCGATACGCGCGACCGACTTACTGTGATTGAGCAAAAAACCGCTAACGCCGAGAAAACAAAAAGCGATGGCGCCCCAAAGCCCGGTCCAGGCATGAATGCGCTTCAACCAACGCATGGTTTGCTGCCCGTCCATAAAGCGGGGAAGAAACGGGTGAAAGCGCACACGGCGTTCGCCGGGCGGCGCTTTGCGGGCCTTCAAAGCGTTTTGTAATCGCGTGTTTAGAGTTTGCCCTGACATGCCGCTACTACGCCCCTGCGTAAATAGAGACACGTTGCATTGCAATCGCAACACAACGTGTTTTGCTCAGTCGATGTATTTTCGACCGTATACAGTCGAATATTTGAAACGCGTCG
>JBCDBM010000091.1:0-13377 GCA_039183665.1 Pseudomonadota bacterium
CTAACGCAAGCGCAAGTAGTCTAATGAGTTTTAAATCTGCGCACCGAGCAAATTGGATACGCGTTCTGCTGTATAGGCGTTCGAAACCGCCTACGATTCCAGCTCGAATCTGTTACTTCGGCATCGGCCGGGTAGAAATCTCGCGCGCTTCAGTCTCATCAATATCAAGAAGTCGAAGGATGGCCTCCGCAAACTGCGGAATTGCAGTTTCGGCCTTAAGACTGCCTGCGTAGATTCCGCCAACCACCGACTCGGCTCCGCCTTCAATAAGCGCCCCCAGCAGCTCGAGATTATCGCACCGGAATCGCCCCGCGGTGATGCCTTTCTTTATTTCCCGCATGCCGGCGGGCGCCAAATGACGATGGAAAAGCCCGTTGCCCTTCTGACTACGAATGATGAACTGACCAATATCTTTATTTTGGACCGCGAAAATCAAAGCATGTCGCAGTGCGAGGGCGATGCGTTCAGCAATGTCGTCCACATCGTCCATAAGCATACGGATTTCAATTCGCAGCTCAGCGATGATTTGCGTGTAAACAGCAGCGGCGAGATCCTCGCGTGACTCGAAATGATTATAGAAGCTGCCTTTACCAACGCCGGCGGCGTCGGTGAATGCGGAGATCGGCGTGCCCTCAATACCTCTGCGCCCTATCACACGACGCGCGGCCTGAATCAATTGCGCCCGCGTTTGCTCTCGGCGCATCGAGCGCCCATCCTGATTCGTATTTGCAGCTCTCATCAGCAGATCGTCTCCAGGCGGCGCCTCTTGGTCAACAGAGTTCTTTCCATCCCAACGGGGGCTTCTTAGCGAATCGCGGTGCGGACGTTTCTTTCTTTGAACGAAACTGGACGCGAAATGCTAGTTGCCAAGCTAAAAAAGACCGAATCCGATGTCTTTTTTGCCGAGCAGATGTTTCGCATATGACTGCCGCTGATTATCACGATTAAACGCAACGTGCGTGGTCGCAGCGTTAACGTCACGCACAGCGCGCTGGAGCGGATGGCTCAGATTCTGGGCGGAGGCGCCCGATGCTTCTGACACATCGAGGATCGTTCTTCGTGCTTGATGAACAGCAAGCGTAATTGAGCACGCCCACCGGGTGCGGTCGAGTGGCGTCGCATTTTCTCGAATGGCCATGACATCAGCGGCGATTGCGCGCAGCGTGAGTGCGGCCTGATCCGCCTCGAACTGCGCCTGCGCCAACCGCATTTGCGCCGCAGGATCGTCCGTACGACTACCCGTTGCGGCCATCGGTACGTGGACTTTCAAGCGCTCGTTGAAGTCTCGCGCAACCCGACCCGCGTGCCCAACGATGGGCAACGCCGCCGCCAACATGAGGACGGGGACCATGGGCGTCTTATAGAGCGGCGCCGCATGAAGCTTCGCCCCAGGGCCTGCCCCAGCCAAAATCTCCTCCATTGACATGGTGCGATCGACGGGCACGAAAACATCTTCAACGACGATATCATGACTTCCGGTGCCGACCATGCCGGACACGTGCCACGTATCTTCGACGTGCACCTCATCCTTTGGAATCCAAACCATTCTAGCGGTGGGCGCGCCAGGCGACTCATCTGCAATGAGCGTATTGACCAGAACCCAAGATGAGTGCGCGATGCCCGTGCCCCATTTCCAGCGACCAGTGACACGGTAGCCCCCCTCCACCGGAACTGATGCGCCCGTTGGCGCGTTCACGGCCGCCGCCAAAACCCAGCTCTCGCCGTCACTATAGACTGAATTCTGAAAAGGCTCCTCGGCTAAGCACAAAAGAAAATTATGTTCGATATAGAAATTCGTCACCCACGCCATGGAGATATCAGCCTCGCCTAGCGCAAGGCCGACTTCCACGAACGCGTCGACGTCAAGCTCTAATCCCCCATGGCTCTCTGGTACGAGCATCCCATAAACGCCGGTGTCTCCCAGCATATCAACCTGCGCATCTGTCGACCGCCGTAGTTTTTCACTGAATGGCGCGCATTCTGATAAGTCAGGCTGGAGGGCACGAATGCGCTCAATAAGATCATTGGCTCGCCCTGATAGCTCAAACATAAGTCTCTCCTTCTCCAACCGCGCTTTCTCGCAGGGCGCGTCAGTTTTCATGGACCGATGGTCCGCCGCCTTGTTTTTGACTATTTAGTCAAATAGTGACATTACTGTCTTTTTTGCGGTTTGGCAAACCCGTATGATCATTTTTGGAGGAATTCGGATGATCACGCCGCAAAGCACGCGCGCGGAATGCCGAGCCGCCGGTTATATCCTCAGCCATAAAGAAAGGTGATCCGCTAGCACCGGAAGGCGCGCATCACTATCGCCTCACAACGTTATATTCGAATATTGAATGTTGGGTATTGGTGGTATCACTGATGGAAATTTCTGATCTCCACTTATATTGCGCCCCGTCATCCCCAACGATGCGTGCCGCGCTCGTTCTGATAGCGAGCCGGCGCGGCAAGAATGTTGGCGGGTGACTAATTGGCGTCGTCGGAACGCTGTGCGCAAGAAGTAGGAGCGTTTTTTTAAAATGAGGGAATACGGGAATCATCTTCAGGCAGGTCGCCGCAATGACGCTTAGTTCGCGCTCATGGCCGAAGGACGAAAATGGCGCAATTCCGTATTGGGTCTACACAGACCGTCATATTTACGAAGCTGAGTTGGAAAAAATTTGGTACGGCCCGCACTGGCTTTATGTAGGGCTGGAATGCGAGGCGCCGAACGTTGGCGACTTTAAAACGACGGTTCTGGGTGAGAAGCCGGTCATCATGACGCGATCGGATGAAAATACAATTAGCGTCGTGGAGAACAGATGCGCCCACCGCGGCGCGAAGTTTTGCCAAGAACGATTTGGCAATCGAGAAGATCTCTTATGCCCCTATCATCAGTGGGTCTATGACCTTCAAGGTAATCTCGTCGGGGTTCCGTTTCGTCGGGGCGTGAATAAACAGGGCGGGATGCCGCGCGACTTCAAACCAGCGAACCATAGTCTGCGCAAACTTCGCGTCGAAGTCGCAAACGGGGTCGTATGGGCAACGTTTTCAGAAGATGCGCCGTCATTCCGGGAGTATCTTGGTGAGCGCTTTTGGAAACACTATACACGCGTCTATGACGGTCGTCCTTTGGAATTGCTTGGCTATAGTCGTCAACGAATTGCCGGCAATTGGAAACTCATGCAGGAGAACATAAAAGACCCGTATCATGCGAGTCTGCTGCATGTTTTTTTCATCACTTTCGGGTTGTTTCGCGCCGACGAAAGAGCTTCCGTGGATATCGATGAGTCGGGACGACACAGTATTCTCATTGGGCGGAAAGCCGAACAGGAAAACGAAGACGAAGTCACGGCGTCAGCGCGAACCTTCCAAAGCGACCTGACCCTCAACGATCCTCGAATTCTGGATGTCGTGAAGGAGTTTAAAGGCGAGGAAACCGTCGGCATGATCACCGTGTTTCCAAGCGCGATCCTTCAGCAACAAGTGAATTCCCTGTCAACGAGACAGATTATTCCCGTTGGCCCAGATAAATTCGACTTTCACTGGACGCATTGGACCTATGCTGACGATGACCCGGAGATGAAACTCCGGCGCACACGACAGGCGAATCTGTTTGGGCCCGCAGGCTTCGTTTCCGCCGAAGACGGTGAAGTAATTGAGTTTGGACAGCAAGGCTGCAGGGGCTCCCAGGGTGAAGCCGCCGTCACCTTGATGGGCGGACGCGAAATGACGCCGACGAACCATGCGGTGACCGAGGCGGCAATCCGCGGCATGTATGATTATTGGCGCAAGACAATCGGATATGACGACCATGGCTGAAGGGGACAGCCTGGATAATATCAGCCGGACGGAGATCGAAGATTTCTACGGCGCGTATTATGACGTTTTAGACGAATTGAGGCTTGAGGATTGGCCAGATTTTTTTGCCGAAGCCTGTCAATATAGGATTATTTCGCGGGAAAATTATGAGCGCAACCTGCCTTTGACGGCGATAGGCGCCGAGAGCCGAGGCATGATCCAAGACCGCGTGCTGGGTTTACGGCAAACACAGACTTACGCGCCGCGATACTATCGACGCTTCCCCGGCCCGCTCAAACTCCGTCCGATCGACGGATCTGAGATCCCTTTGGAACACAACCTTCTGGTCGTTCAAACCTTAGTCGATCAACCAAGCGAAATTATCCTTTGCGCGCGCTGCTACGACCGCGTGACAATCGAAGACTCGAGGCTGCTGTTTAAGCAACGTGATGTGGTGTTCGACTCTGAGATGATCCTGAACAGTTTGATCTACCCTGCATAGCGAGACGAGACGATTGATGACCTGGGTAGCGACAATCCGTATTGAAGACATTGATGATGAGGACGTTGTTGGGGTGCAAGCGGGCGATCATAGAGTTGCGCTTTATCGATATAAAGATCAGTACTATGCAACCTCAAACACCTGCAGCCATGGTCGAGCGCGTTTATCCGATGGCTATCTCGAGGAGTACACAATCGAATGTCCCTTGCATCAAGGCACGTTCGACATTCGCACCGGCGAGGCGACAGGACCGCCGTGCAAAAAACCCATTCGGTGTTTTCCCGTTAAAGTGGACAACGGGGTCATCCACGTTCAGGTGAGCGCTGAGACCGTTCTCAATAAACCGAATTGACGGTGAGCCTTTCTGCCTATCCAGAAACGCTGAAACCAAAAGGGACTGATACGCTCGTTTAATGCGTATCGTGCGGCTGCACCGAGATACAGACGAGATTTAACAGCGCCCCGAGCTTCGCTTGCATCACGGCGCCCCGCGTTTCGACTATATCACGGCGCAACCTGACGTGGACGGAACTACCGTTGTTTGAAGTTTAGCTTGTGCGGCTACGAAAAAACGCCGCACGGGTAAAAATCAATGCATCCAACTTCTCATCAATCGCATTATTCAAAATTCTAATGATGGGTATCCACTGAATCGACGATGCCAAGACGGCTCGTCCACGATATCAAATGATAGACGAGCTCGGGAGACAGCGCGGCGCACCGGTCTGGACTTTCGACGACGATAACAAAGTGACGCCGAAAACGGCGTCTGCGTACACAGCATAGCGGTGTCATGGAACACCCGTCGATGTGTAGGGAGGGAAAAATGAAAAACAAACTTAGTGTAAGTCTTTTCGCAATCGCGGCGGCGTTGGCGGCGACGGCAAACGCGCAAGACGGCGAGCCCGCGAATTCACAGTCGGGCGAGAACGCTAAAAACGGCGCGCGACTAGACCAAATAACGATTTCAGCGCGGCGGCGCGAAGAAAATTTGCAGGACACGCCTGTTGCCGTCACTGCATTGGGCGGAACTGATCTGGCTGCACGCTCGGCGAGAAATCTCCAAGAGATCGCTCAGTTTGTACCGACAATGATCAGCGCAAAGTCTCCTACTGGCGGCGCTGGGGGTCAGTATTTTCTTCGCGGTATTGGACAGAGCGATTACACCGTTAATCTCGACCCCGGCGTCGCTCTTTACATAGACGGCGTCTACTATGCGCGCGTTCAAGGCGCTAATTTGGAACTGATGGATGTTGAGCGCGTTGAAGTCTTGCGTGGACCACAAGGCACGCTCTATGGAAAAAACTCAACAGGCGGATTAATAAATTTTGTCACGCGTTCACCAGACGCACCTGAGAGCACAAGCGGCAAAATCAGCTTGTATTCGCGCGATGGGATCCGTGGCGAGTTCGCTTTTAATCGTGAAATCGCTGATGACGTGCTATATTTGGGTGGCGCTTTTACGGGGCTGAGCGAAGACGGCTTCGCTGACTCATTCGCCATGCCAACTCAAGCATCCCCCATGGGGCTCGGCGCTGGAGATTTTGGTGAACGGGAATTGGCGTCAGGACGCTTGACGCTTCTCTTTAAACCTCAGGACAACCTGTCTTTTACATTGCGCGGTGATCTCACCGAGCAGTCAGGCAGTGCGCAAGCGTCGGTGCTACGTGGCGTCCTGGCAGGCGCCGCCCCGGACAGACTGATTTCCGCGGAACAGCGCGCGGATCTAGGAGACTTTGACCGAACTTATAACGGATTCCGCGCGCCGAACGATCTGACCTCTTTAGGCGTTTCACTAACATCGACCTACGACATTGGCGACGTGCAACTCAAGTCGATCACTGCCTATCGCGAACTGGAACAAAGAACTGGTTCGGACTTCGACTCGACGCCATTTGCCCTCGCGGATCAGCGCCAGAACCTAGATCAAGATCAGATCAGTCAGGAACTTCAGCTAAGCGGCGCATTGTTTGACGAAAGGGTGAACTGGCTGACCGGCTTCTTCTTCCTTAAGGAAGATATTCTTCAAGAATTGACCGTTGACGGCCGCGGCGACCCCGCAACGCTAACAAGTGGCACACTCCAATTTCAGCGTATCCAACAAGACAACACGAGCTATGGCGTTTTCTTCAACCTCGATCTAGCGGTCACTGATCAACTGACGCTGAGCGGGGCCGTTCGTTACTCCGATGAGAAAAAGGAAATCGCTCGCCTCACGCAACGGTTCCCGGATCTAGACTTTGATCCGGCATTCGCCCTGACGCTCGGTGATCGTTTAGATGACGAAAGCTGGGATCAGTTCACTTTTAAAGGCGGCGCCGACTACGAAGTTAGCGACAATCTGATGGTCTACGCCTCCTACTCTCAAGGATTCCGCTCCGGCGGGTTTAACATTCGCCCCGCCCCGCCTGATGACGACTCATTTGATCCTGAGACCGTTGACGCGATTGAGATCGGGGCGAAGATGAACCTGTTTGACAATCGTGTTCGCGTAAACCTAGCGCTATTCGATAATTCCTATGAAGATATTCAGTTGTTGGGACGCGAGGGCGTATCGATCTTCACCGTGAATGGTGGCGAAGGCTACACGCGCGGCTTCGAGCTGGAAGTTGATGCACAAGTGACTGAAGACTTTAAGGCGAATATTGGCGTCGGATATCTCGATACTGAGCTTGAAGAATCAACGCCGAGCGCCTCTGCGATTGGGATCCTAGCAGGCAATGTACTACCGTTCGCGCCGGAGTGGACGTTGTCGGGTGGTCTGGAGTACAGGTTCGAACTGCCCGACTCATCGGCGCTGCGGGCTCGGATCGACGGTTATTATCGGTCCGACATTTTCTTTACGGCCGCCAATGCGGCGTTCGGAGAAAGCGAAGGATATGGTCTCGGAAATGGTCGGCTCTCTTACGAGCGCGGCGACATGACCGTCTCTATATTTGCGAACAATATCTTCGACGAGAGATTTTGGGAGCTTTTAGCCAACAACACGACGTCGCCTGTCGCGGGCTTTGCCTTTGGCGTCCCGTCAGAACCGCGACGCGCTGGAGTTGAGATCGGATTTGACTTTTAAGGAACGAAACACGGAGTATCACAACGCGGGCGCATCGACCACGCCTGCGTTGTGATCTTACAACCCGACGGATCCAAAACAGCGATGAAAATTGCAACCTTACGCACGACTGACGGCTTGCAACCCGCAGTGCAACTGAGCGGCGGAGACTTTCTAAATCTCACAACTGCGCATGATACCGGCCATTTAAAAGGCCAACCGATTCGCTCGACCAAGTCTTTGCTCGATGCCGATGGCGCGGCGCACAAGGCGGTTCGAGAGCTGATCGATCACGTTGAATCAAACGCTGGGAACAGTAAAGATCAACTCAGCGAAAGCGCGGCGCTCTTTCCCGAGGCCAGCGCATCACTCGCGGCGCCGATTACGCCTGGGTTTATTCTAGCGACAGGCGCGGCATATCGAGATCATTTAGAGGAAATGAACGTCGTTCTGCCGACAATCCCTAGCGGTTTTCAAAAGGTGCCTTATGCCCTTGCTGGACCGCAGGATGATCTCATACTGCCCGCACAAGCGCCGAATATGATAGATTTTGAGTGCGAGTTTGCCTGCGTGTTCAGCAAAACTTGTCACAATGTCGGCGAAGATGAAGCGTTGGACTACGTCGCCGGCTATACGATGATCAATGATGTTTCGGATCGGGCGGCGGCAGGCGCTTTCATTCAATCGCTTTCAGCGGGAAACGCAAAACACAGTTGCGAACTCCTCGAAGAAGTCCTGCACGGTAAACAGTATCCGACGTTTTGTCCGTTAGGCCCGGTGGTCGCGACAAAAGACGAAATCCCGGACCCTCATAGCGTCGAAATTGGAACCAGGCTCAATGGCGAGCTCATGCAATCGGCGAATACGAAAGACCTGATCTTCAAGATAGCCTTTGTGATTGCTCACTTCTCGCAATGGTATCGCTTTGAACCGGGCGACGTTTTAACGACTGGGTCGCCTGCCGGGGTCGGTTTTGCACGTGATCCAAAAATATTCCTAAAGCCTGGCGATGTTGTCGAGGTTTTCGGCGGCAATATCGGGAGCTTACGCAATACGGTGACCAGCGCGGCAGAACGCGACTAGCCGACTGGCGCCCTAAATGCCTTGCTATTCAAAGCACCATAGCGGCGCCACTAAACACGCAAGCAGTGTGAAGCTCGGCATTAAATCAGCTAACTGATTATTATTCCGCGTCCGTACAAGACCAATGTATCATTATTGGCGCAGGCGAAACCGCCGCGGCGGCGGCCGGCGCTCTACGGGAAAACGTCTACCAAGGCGAGCCCGCCTATTCATCCGTTGGAGTGATATGAAGAAAACCGCGTACGCCTTTTGTCGGCGGCACGTGCAAAGAGCATGGACTCCGATGCCTGCACCGGACCCTGTAGGGCGACGAAAAGTCGTTGATAGTGGGCTAACAAAAAACCGTCGGATCCATTGCTGACACCAACTTGCACTTATTTTTGAAATAGTTTGGCGCAGCAATTTCGCAGCCAACGATTGCTCGGATCATTGTCATAACACTCGTGCCAGAACTGTTTAATTTCGAGCGCAGGAAACTTGACCGGTAGGTTCACGCCTCGAATTGGTAAGCTAGATGCGTCTAACAACGGCCTTGGAACAACCGCCAACAAATTGCTGGATGCAACGATTGCCGGTAACGCAAGAAAGCTAGAGGTTCGCAAAACGATGGGCTTTGCGCCAAGCCCTGCGAGGCGTCGTTCAACTATGTAATGTCCGGTGCCTTCAGCGTCCGCGACGACCTGTGAGCACTTTAAAAACTGCTGACGGGTCAACTTTTCACCAATCTCAGGGTGGTCCTTGCGGACGATCCCAATACGTGTCGTCGTAAACAGGCGTTGCTGATATACCCCAGCCTTGAGATCAGGCATATAACCGATAGCAAGATCGACGGCGCCCGACTCCAGGGCGCGTGGAATTGCATCGGTCGGCATACGCCGCGTTCGTATCGTGATGCCCGGCGCCTCCTTTTGCAAAAACTGAAGCAGTCGCGGCAAGAACACAACCTCGCCCATATCAATCATGATGATCGTATAAACACGATTGACCCGTTTGGGATCGAACTCCTGCCGATAACGCAATGCGCCGCTTATCTGCGCGAGAGAATCGCCCATCTCGAGCATGAGTTCATCCGTAAGCGGTGTCGGGTTCATGCCTTCGAAGGTACGAATAAATAGGCGGTCCGAAAAATGGGATCGCAACTTGCGCAGCGCGTGGCTCGCCGACGGTTGAGAGATACCGAGCTCTTGTGCAGCAGCTGAAACGCTTTTGAGACGCCATATCTCGCGCAGAATGGTCAGCTCTCGAAAGTCGATATTTGTATTATCCATATTTTGAATAGTCTATATCATTTTTGTGTCGGTTCCATATAATAGTTTGAACTCGTAAAATACAAAAAATGTCAGAGCAACGGTCAGAGATTCCGCTTCGGCCATGGCTGTTTTTCAGCGACGCGGCGCTCACTAGAAGCGCAAGTTTGCCGCGGCGGTGGAACAAAGCGACTTCGGCCGTAGCAAAGACTTGGCGGCGATATTCCGATGAATAAGGAGACGCCGATGTCGCATAAGGTTACGCTGAAACCAAGCGGCCACACATTTCAAGTGCCTGACGGCGCAACCATCTTAAACGCCGGCCTCGAAGCCAAATATATCATGCCCTATAGCTGCAAGACCGGCGTCTGCCGGACATGCCGCGGGGTTATTGAAGAAGGTACGGTGGATTACGGCATGGTCCACCCGACCTATCTTACCGAAAGCGACAAAGCGGAAGGGTATGCGCTTTTGTGCGCCGCCAAACCGCTCAGCGACCTTGTCATTACTGTCGAAGAATTAGACGGCCTTGCGGGGATCGAACCGAGGCTTGTGCCGGCCCGCATCGCAACAATAGAACGGCCGGTCGACGACGTGGCTGTCTTACAGTTACGTCTGCATCCGAATGAAAATATGCGTTTCCTCGCCGGACAATATGTTGATGTCCTCCTTCCCGATGGAGACACGCGGAGCTATTCGATCGCCAGCAAGCCATTACCGGACGGCGTCATCGCACTTGAGCTTCATTTGCGACATAGCCCGGGCGGCAAATTCACCGACCATGTTTTCTCCGACATGCAAACGCGCGATCTCTTGCGATTTAAAGGTCCCCTCGGGACCTTCTATATTCGCGAAGACTCCAGAAAACCGATCGTTATGGTCGCCAGCGGCACCGGTTTCGCGCCGATAAAATCTATGTGCGAGTATCTAATCGATAAAGAGATCTGCGCGGAGCGGCCTATCACGTTGTATTGGGGCTGTCGCGCCAAACAGGATCTTTACATGCTCGATCTGCCTCAATCCTGGTCGCAGGACGTCAATGGCTTCACGTTCCACCCAGTGTTGAGCGAACCGACACAAGAGTGCGACTGGAGTGGCCGCACGGGTTTTGTTCACGAAGCCGTATGTAACGATTTTCCAGACATGTCAGCGATACAAGTTTACGCGTGTGGAAACCCAGCGATGATTGACGCTGCCCGAGATGAGTTTATCAACAATTGCGGCTTACCGCACTCGGAGTTTTTCGCTGATGCGTTTTTGACAGCACTAGAAAAAAATCCGGAAGCCATCAAAACAGAATAAACAACGCAACTAGGGAGTATTCAACGTCATGCAATCAACGTCAGAATCGACGACCCGAGAGATGATTAGAGACGGCATCGTCGATGTGTCTAACAAAGAGTCCGTAGTCAGACCTTACGTGATGTCGCATGGCACCTTGGAGTGCTACAGCCTCAAAGAATCGCGCAAGTTCTATGAAGAGTTTTTGGGTTTGGAATGCGTTCGCCACGCCAAACCCGCTATGTTGTTACGATGCGGTTTGAAGTTCCATGTTGTGTGTGTCGAAGTCGGCGACAATGTCCACCCTGTCAACGTGCTGAACCACTGGGGTGTCGACGTGCTCTCAGATGAAGAGGTGGATAAGGCCTATGATAATGCGGTAAAATTCAAAGACGAATACAAAATTCGAAAAGTTATGGAACCGACGCGCCAGCACGGCGTCTATTCATTCTATCTAGAAGATCTCGACCACAACTGGTGGGAAGTCCAAAGCTGCGCCGACTTTATTCATGACGATGCGTTCGATTTTGGTGACCGTTTCTCTGAAGACGGCGAACCGCTCGGCGCAATCTAAGACATGTGATCAGCGAGGAGTCTTCTATGATTTTGTTGTCTGGCTAAATTTGTCTGAACGACGGTGTCGAACAGCCTTTCGCGCGCCGCAGCATTGAGCGAACGCTATATTGCAAAGACGCTCAACCGCGATCAGCGTTGCGGTCGAAAACGCCGGCAACGCGCGTCAGCGAGCCTTGTTCGCATAACAGGGATTATGTCATGGCGATCATCTCGGAAGACGATCTTGTAAAGAGCATCGCCGACGCCCTGCAATTTATCAGCTATTACCATCCCGCCGACTTCATTGAACACCTAACTACCGCTTACGAACGCGAGCAAAGCCAGCCCGCACGCAATGCGATGGCGCAAATCCTTCGTAACTCAAGGCTTTGCGCCATTGGCCATCGCCCCATCTGCCAAGATACAGGCGTTGCAAATATCTTTGTGAAATGCGGCGTCAGCGTGCGGATCGACGCCAAGCGCGGACTTCAAGACATCATCGACGACGCGGTGCGCATCGCTTACAAGGCGCAAAACAACCCGCTTCGTGCGTCCATGTTGCGCGATCCCGTATTCGACCCGCGCAATACGGGTGACAACACGCCAGGTATGGTCAGCGTTGAGATCGTCGCGGGCGATACGATCAGCATCGTTGTTTCTGCCAAAGGCGGAGGGTCCGAAAACAAATCCAAGTTTACGGTCCTTGATCCAGGCGAGAGCGTTGCAGACTGGGTGGTCAATACCGTTGAGACATTGGGGGCCGGCTGGTGCCCGCCGGGAATTCTTGGCATTGGCGCCGGCGGAAGCGCCGACAAAGCGATGCTGCTCGCGAAACAAGCACTAAACGAACCTGTGGACATGTCTTCGCTCTTGGCGCGCGGCCCAGAGAACAAAGCGGAAGAAATGCGCATCGAAATCTATGAGCGAGTGAATGCGCTAGGCATTGGCGCACAAGGACTCGGCGGTCTGACAACTGTCCTCGACGTGAAACTGAAGAGCTTTTCGGCGCATGCCGCGTCTCTCCCGGTCGCCCTCATTCCAAATTGCGCTGCGACGCGTTTGGTCCGATTCACGCTCGACGGATCGGGCCCTGCGCAATTCGATCCCCCAGACCTTTCGCTTTGGCCGGAGGCGCTCAACGATGGGAGTGACGCCGCGCGCCATGTCGATCTCGATTCGCTCAGTGTCGAAACTGTAGAAGAATGGCAAGTGGGTGAAACCTTGCTCCTATCTGGAACCCTGTATACCGGCAGAGACGCCGCTCATAGACGAATGGTAGAAACGCTCGACCGTGGAGAGAGGCTGCCGGTCGATCTCCACGAAAAAGCTATTTACTATGTAGGGCCGATTGATCCAGTGGGAGAGGAAATTATCGGTCCAGCTGGCCCAACCACCGCAACGAGAATGGACAGATATTTGGAATCCATCCTACGGGGCACGGGCTTGCGCGTCATGATCGGTAAAGCAGAGCGGAGCCCGGCGGCGATCGAAACAATATCGAAGAACAAAGCCGCCTATCTCATCGCAACCGGCGGCGCGGCCTTTCTCGTCGCACAAGCCATCCGCGCCGCGACTATAGTCGCGTGGCCTGACCTCGGCATGGAGGCCATGTACGCATTGCAGGTGAAAGAAATGCCCGTGATGGTCGCGGTGGATCCGAAAGGCAACTCCGTTCACGCATCTGGCCCCGCTCAATGGCGTCGTCAGCGCACACACTGATTTCTGACGCCGACTAACGGATAGTCACGACAGATATCTCATTTATTTCTGTACTAACTAATTTAAAATTATAGATGGCCAGTCGCTTTTCGAGTCCTGGAAACTCCTAACACTCAGACGCATAGTCTTCACTCAATCTGATGATGCGGACTCGTTGC
>JBCDBM010000092.1:0-13358 GCA_039183665.1 Pseudomonadota bacterium
TCAGCCGCTTGATGATCTTCTTGGGCTTCAGCTCACCCGTGGCTTCCTTGAGTTCTTCACGCAGCTGCGTGGCCTCGGCCTCAAGATCGATGGCCGACAGCATCTCACGGATCGCTTCCGCGCCGATGTTCGCCTGGAACGCGTCGGCACCATAGGCATCCTGGGCGTCGAGGTATTCCTCTTCGCTCATCAACTGGCCATAGGTCAGATCGGTCAGGCCCGGCTCGATCACCACGTAATTCTCGAAATAGAGAATGCGTTCCAGATCGCGCAGCGTCATGTCGAGCATCAGTGAGATGCGCGACGGCAGCGATTTCAAAAACCAAATATGCGCAACGGGCGCGGCGAGCTCGATATGGCCCATGCGCTCGCGCCGCACTTTGGTGAGCGTCACCTCGACCCCGCATTTCTCGCAGGTGATGCCCTTATATTTCATGCGCTTATATTTGCCGCACAGGCACTCATAGTCCTTAACAGGACCAAAAATCCGCGCGCAGAAGAGACCGTCCCGCTCCGGCTTGAAGGTGCGGTAGTTGATCGTCTCCGGCTTTTTGATTTCGCCAAACGACCAGGAGAGAATTTTCTCCGGGCTCGCCAGCGAAATACGGATCTGGTTGAACGTCTGTATCGGCGCCGTCGGATTAAAGACGTTCAAAAGTTCCTGAGACATATCTTACCTCATCTATCGCGCTTCGGCCGACTGCGGCTTCGACCTTAAGCCCAAAATTCTAGTTCGCTTGGAGACAAGGACTGCGCGCCTTGCCCCCGGCCGGCTTACCCCGTCTGCAATTCCACATTCAGGCCCAGCGAGCGCATCTCTTTCACGAGCACGTTGAAGCTCTCTGGGATCCCCGCTTCGAAACTGTCATCGCCGCGTACGATCGCCTCATAGACTTTTGTACGACCGGCGACGTCATCGGATTTAACCGTGAGCATTTCCTGTAGGGTGTAGGCCGCGCCATAGGCTTCCAGCGCCCAAACTTCCATCTCGCCGAAGCGCTGGCCGCCAAACTGCGCCTTGCCGCCCAGCGGTTGCTGGGTAACGAGCGAATATGGTCCGATCGAACGCGCGTGGATTTTGTCGTCCACCAGGTGATGGAGCTTCAAGAGATATTTGTAGCCCACCGTGACTGGCCGCGCGAACTCCTCGCCCGTGCGCCCGTCGCGCAATTGAACCTGGCCTGTCTCGTCAAGCCCGGCGCGTTTCAGCATTTCAACGATGTCGCTCTCGCGTGCGCCGTCGAACACCGGCGTCGCCACCGGCGCGCCGCGAACCAGATTGCCAATGAGCTCTTTGAGTTCTTCATTGGAACGCGGCACGGCTTGTTCATCGCCATAAATATCGCGGATCTTATCGGTGAGATCATCGCGTGAGCCATTGCCCACTTCCCACTCTTCCATGATCTGGTCGAGCTGACGGCCAATGCCGCGACACGCCCAACCAAGATGGGTTTCCAGGATCTGGCCCACATTCATCCGCGAGGGCACGCCCAGGGGATTGAGCACGATATCGACGGGCGTGCCGTCTTCCAGGAAGGGCATGTCCTCGATCGGCGCGATCTTCGAAATCACGCCTTTGTTTCCGTGACGGCCAGCCATTTTGTCGCCCGGCTGCAGCTTGCGCTTCACGGCGACGAAGACTTTGACCATCTTCATCACGCCCGGGGGCAGTTCATCGCCGCGCTTCAGCTTGTCGACTTTATCTTCAAAGCGAGCCTCAAGACGCGCTTTTGACTCGTCGAATTGCTTCTTAATGGCTTCGATTTCCGCCATCACGGCTTCGTCTTCGACAACCAACTTCCACCATTGGCCACGCGAGAGCGTTTCATCGAGAACGAGCTCCGAAATCGCGCCGGTCTCATGGGCTTTCGGGCCAGAGACGGCCGTCTTGCCAAGCAGCATCGGACGCAAACGGCCGTAAACGTTGCGCTCTAAGATCGCGAGCTCATCGTCCCGGTCTTTGGCGAGGCGCTCGATCTCTTCGCGCTCAATGGCGATCGCGCGCTCGTCTTTGTCGACGCCGTGACGGTTAAAGACACGCACCTCGACAACCGTGCCGGCGACGCCCGGCGGCAACTTGAGCGAGGTGTCGCGCACATCGGCGGCTTTTTCGCCGAAGATCGCCCGTAGAAGTTTTTCTTCCGGCGTCATCGGGCTCTCGCCCTTCGGCGTGATCTTACCCACCAGAATATCGCCTGGGTGCACTTCGGCGCCGATGGCGACAATCCCCGCCTCGTCCAAATTGCGCAACGCTTCTTCCGAGACGTTCGGAATATCGCGGGTGATTTCTTCGGGACCCAATTTCGTGTCCCGCGCCATCACTTCGAACTCTTCCAAGTGAATGGACGTGAAGACGTCGTCGCGCACGATACGCTCAGAAATCAGGATCGAGTCCTCAAAGTTGTAGCCATTCCAAGGCATGAACGCGACGAGCACATTCTTACCAAGGGCCAACTCACCTAGGTCCGTTGACGGGCCATCCGCAACAATGTCGCCCTCGCGAATGGCGTCGCCAATCTTCACGAGCGGTCGCTGATTGATGCAGGTGTTTTGGTTCGAGCGCTGGAATTTGCGCAAGTTGTAGATGTCGACTCCCGGCTTGGTCGGGTCTTTTTCTTCCGTGGCGCGAATAACGATGCGTTGCGCGTCTACTTGCTCAACGACACCCGGACGACGCGCCGCGACGACGGCGCCAGAGTCGCGCGCCACGATGGACTCCATGCCTGTGCCCACAAAGGGTGCTTCGGCTTGTAGCAACGGCACCGCTTGGCGTTGCATGTTAGACCCCATGAGCGCGCGGTTCGCATCGTCATTCTCAAGGAACGGGATGAGCGCAGCGGCGACAGAGACCAGCTGCTTTGGCGACACGTCGATATAGGCGACGTCCTCGCGCGGTACGAGCGTCGCGTCGCCGCCCACGCGGCAGTTCACATATTCGTTGGCGAGCGCGCCGTCATCGCTCATCTCCGCATTGGCTTGCGCGATGGCGAAGCGCTGCTCTTCCATGGCAGACAGATAGACGACTTCGTCCGTCACCTTGCCGTCCAGCACCCGCCGATAGGGGCTTTCGATGAAGCCGTATTTGTTGACGCGCGCGTGTGTCGCCAGCGAGTTGATAAGGCCGATATTTGGCCCTTCAGGCGTCTCAATCGGGCAAATCCGGCCATAATGGGTCGGGTGCACGTCGCGCACTTCGAAGCCCGCGCGCTCACGGGTAAGCCCGCCCGGCCCCAACGCTGACAAGCGGCGCTTGTGGGTGATTTCTGACAGGGGGTTGGTCTGATCCATGAACTGAGACAGCTGCGAAGAGCCGAAGAACTCCCGCACCGCAGCCGCCGCCGGCTTCGCGTTGATCAGATCATGGGGCATCAGCGTGTCGAGTTCGGCCGACGACATGCGCTCTTTGATGGCGCGCTCCATCCGCAGCAAACCAATGCGATATTGGTTTTCCATGAGCTCACCCACCGAACGCACCCGGCGGTTGCCGAGATTGTCGATGTCGTCGATTTCGCCGCGGCCGTCTCGCAGATCCACCAGGGTGCGCAGCACGCGAAGGATATCTTCTTTGCGTAAGGTTCGAAGCTCGTCTTCGGTTTCAAACCCAAGACGAATGTTCATCTTCACCCGACCAACGGCCGACAGGTCATAGCGCTCGGGATCGAAAAAGAGCGAATAGAACAGGCCTTCCGCGGTTTCTAATGTCGGCGGTTCGCCCGGCCGCATGACGCGATAGATATCGATGAGCGCCATCTCGCGGTTCTTGTTTTTGTCTGCCGCCAGCGTGTTGCGCACATACCCGCCGATTGAGATGTGATCCACGTCGATCGTATCGAACGCGGTGATGCCAAGTTCCGCAAATGCCGTCAGGTGATCTTCGGTAATTTCGTCAGCCGCTTCCGCATAGATCTCGCCGGTGTCGAAGTTCACGACGTCAGACGCGAAATAGCGTCCGATCATCTCTTCATCCGTGAGCAAGCGTGCTTCCAGTCCCTCTTCAGCGAGCTTTTTGGCGGCGCGCGCCGATAGCTTTTTCCCTGCCTGCGCGACCACATCGCCAGATTTCGCGTCAACGATATCGCGCTCCAGCAACACGCCCTTCCAGCGTTCTGGGTTATAAGGCGCAGTCCAACCGTTCTCGGTCTTTTCGTGGGCGACCCGCTCGTAAAACTCGTCGAGCATTTCTTCTTGGTCCATGCCCAACGCATAGAGCAGCGTGGTCGCCGGTAATTTGCGGCGGCGATCGATGCGAACATTCACAATATCTTTCGCGTCGAATTCAAAATCGAGCCAGGAACCGCGGTAGGGAATAATGCGAGCGGCGAATAGCAGCTTGCCGGATGTGTGCGTTTTGCCTTTGTCGTGGTCAAAAAACACGCCGGGGCTGCGGTGCATCTGGCTGACGATGACGCGTTCGGTGCCATTCACCACAAACGTGCCGTTGTCCGTCATGATGGGCATATCGCCCATATAGACTTCTTGCTCTTTGATATCTTTGACGGATTTGGCTTCGGTATCCTCATCCACCTCAAAGACGATCAGGCGCAGCGTGACTTTGAGCGGCGCGGCATAGGTCATGTCCCGCTGCTGACACTCTTCAACGTCGTATTTCGGCTCTTCGAATTCGTAAGAAACATATTCTAGCATCGCCGTTTCGGTGAAATCCGAAATCGGGAAGACCGAGCGGAAGACCGCTTCTAGCCCTTCGACGGCGCGATCCTCGGGCGCCGCGAATCGCTGCAAGAATTGCTCGTAGGAGTCTTTTTGAACCTGGATTAGGTTCGGCATAAGCGCCGCATCACCGATACGGCCGAAATTTTTGCGTATGCGTTTCTTCTCAACGAAGGATTGCGCCATTATTTCCTCGCGAAAGATATTAAATGCCCGTCTGAGCGCACATCGTGCGTGATGCATGCGCAAACGATAGCCGGCCTGCGCTCAAAGCGCGGCCGGACCGCATTAAGCCTAAATTGTCTTGTCGATTAACCGAAGCACGTCGCCGCAAAGCCTGAAGCCGTCGACGGACAGCCGTCGACGGCGAACGGAGTTAATAAGCACGCTCGCACGCCGCCGCAACCCCCTTATGGAAAAAAGGGGTGACCTCGCGACTATTTGAGCTCGACTTTGGCGCCAGCCTCTTCGAGCTTCTTCTTGATCTCTTCGGCTTCTTCCTTCGGCGCGCCCTCTTTGACTGGCTTGCCGCCGGCTTCGACCAGCTCTTTCGCCTCTTTCAGGCCAAGTCCGGTAATCGTGCGGACTTCTTTGATAACGTTGATCTTCTTGTCGCCAGCCGCAACCAGAATGACGTCAAATTCGGTTTTTTCTTCCGCACCGCCAGCATCGCCGCCGCCTGCGCCAGGCGCCGCAGCAACTGCAACCGCGCCCGCGGCTGGCTCAATGCCGTATTCGTCTTTGAGAATGTTTTTCAACTCGGCCGCTTCCAGAAGCGTCAAGCCGACAAGGTCTTCAGCGAGTTTCTTGAGATCAGACATGGGTTTCGTCCTTCTTAGGGTTGGTTCGGTTCAAATGTGATGCTGCGCAAGCTGGCAGTTAGGCCGCCTCGCGACTTTCCAGAGTTTCCAAGATGCCCGCGATATTGGCGGCCGGCGCGCCAATAGCGCCCGCCAGCTCGGCTCCGGGCGATGCGATTGTCTGCACAATCGACGCGATGAGCTCTTCACGCGATGGCATCGACGCCAGCGCTTCAACGCCTTTGTCGTCGAGAATTTCCTCACCCATCACGCCGCCGCGGATGGTGAGTTTCTCATTGTCTTTGGCGAATTTCTTTACGGCCTTCGCCGCAGCCACTGGATCCTCGGAAAACGCGATCGCCGTCGGTCCCGAGAACAAGTGGGCAATCGGTTCGCTGGGCTTTCCCGCAATTGCGATTTTCGCCAAGCGGTTCTTCACCACTTTCATCTTCGCGCCAGCTTCGCGAAGATCGCCGCGCAGCGCTGACATTTCCGACACCGACAGGCCGCCATTGCCGACGATCACGACAACATTGTTGTCGAAAACGTCGCCTATCCATTCAACGGACTCCGCCTTCTGGGCACGATCCATGGGACAACATCCCTTCCCGTTTGCGGATCGGACAAACCCGATCCGACATAAACATCCACGCGCGTTTTACGGAAACCAAAAAAGGCTCCCGCGTCGAAACGCTAAGAGCCTGCCCCAGAAGGTTCAAACGGCCGGCGGTCCCGCCGGCGCCACTCTTCCCTCTGTCTCATGCGGGAGATTAAGTGAGAATCTCACGCCCGCAATCTCGGACAGGTGCGCGAGTACAAGCCCGCGCGAGCGGTGCTCTTAGCAGCGCCGCGGCAAAATGCAACTTAAAAACGGCGTCAGCTAATTTGCGCCAAACCGCGCCTTCAAAAAGCCCAGCAGCATGCCGCGCCGACGGCCCCTGCGTCGCCGGGATTCCGGCCAGGGTTCATGGGGAATCTCAACGCCCAGGAATGGACAAATCGTCTCCCAGGCGACCTCCCCGTCCGATAGATTGAGCTCGACAAAATCATCCGGACGATCTTGAAAATACTCGAGGACGGCAAGGGTGTGCTTGTCGAACGCCTCCGCGAGCCGCTCTTCATCCATCGTATCGGCCGCGTCGCCATAGAGAAGCCGATCAATGGCGTTCGCCCCCGCCTCCAATTCGCGCGCAGCGTCATAGGCCCAGTTGTCTACATTGCGGGTCACAAGAATGAACTTCGCATCCGGGTGCGCGGCGTCCAGCTCCTCAAAAAGAAGCGGCCATGGCGCGCCGACGAGCGCATCATACTCAGCGGCAATCTCCAAACCGAACTCGGCCAATTGTCGATGAGACAGGCTGGCGTTGGACGCCACCGGCCGGAACAATCGTTCGTTTGCGACGTTGTAGCCCAGGATCGACAACGCTTCGGAAAGCGCGGCGGTCCCCGTCTTTGGAAAACCGATGCAGAAGACTTTAGCCGCGCCGTCAGGTGGTCGCTCGCGCGCGCCAAGGCCCCAACTCGATGATGTTCCGGAAGTCCCTGTATTCATCGCCACAGGTCCCCAGCCCTAATTTCCGCGCACGCCCCAAGAGTACGCATCATGATTAATACGCTCTTGGAGCAGGATTGCCTAGTGTGGGCGGCTTTCATGCGCCGCTAAAACGCTTTTTGCCAGCCGACCGTTAGCGTCCAATCGGTCTCTAATTGCGGACCGTTGAGATCGCGATAGACCGGCGCCACGAATTCGGCCGATAGGCGATGGCCCTCGATGACGCCGCTTTGCCCGGCAAAATTGACCCCCATGCCGACCTCAACAATGTCGCCGCCTTGAAAGTCCGGGTTCGCCGTTTGGACCGGCGCGACGATAGCCGGATCAATGCCCGATATGCGTCCCACCGAGCGATACGCAAGTCGGCCGCTAACGGAGAACCACTTAGCCGGACCGTAAGCAGCCCACGTTGTTGCGCGATGAACATCGCCAAGCGTGTAGCCCTCGTCATTGTCGCCGGCACGGACCGTAGCCATATATTGAACGCCGAAGGACAAAACGTCCGTCCGGAGATTATAGGTTACGCCCGGCTCAAAATCGATCGTCCCCGAACCCAATTGCATTGGGTACGGCAAACGTGGCGACGGCATAGCGCCCATTGGCGTCAAGATTTGATCTGTCTCAGTCAGCGACCCGGTCGGTATTGATAGGCCGAGATTGAGATGGGCGTCGTGCGTGACTGAGCCAGACTTCTTCTTGAAGAAGCCGACAAGTCCGCTCAGCTTTGTATCGCCGACGCCAAATGTTTCCGTTGTAAACTCGCCCAGAACGTTGGAGCCCATGCCGCCCATATAGGTGACATGATCCATCTCCTTTCTCACCAGCGACCCCATCGCCATAAGGGTGACGCGATCGGAAAGGCCATACATGACGCCTGCCATATGCATGTCCATGGTCATGTTTGTGGGCACGACGCGCAACGTCGGCGGCTGCATCGGTTGGCCAAAAAAGCGGTTTGGAACGGTTGTCGCAATCGTGGTTGGGGCGACGGGATCCGTTCCAATGCGCGACCCCTCCATGTCCATCCGCATAAATCGGTAGGACACCATCCACTCGCCTTTTTCGTGCCGATGATCGCCCATGACGCCAATCGGCGCATGATCCTTCGCGATCGTTTCATGTCCCGCCAACACCGGCGTGACAAAGCTCGCCGCCGCCGCGACGCCAAAAATAAAGGTACGCATTGCTCTCTCCATATGAGCACGTCAAAAATCGTCGGCGTCGCATTAGACGCCGTTCATAAGCTTCACCGGCCGCGCAAAACGCGCGGCTTTGGCGATCTTCTAGGATTGGCTCGAGGGAGGAGAACGAGATGGCAGTGGCGGTCCCGCAGCGTGCTGATGACAGGCTGCGGACTCGCGAGGCGTAGGATAGTTAAGATGCTGGAACAGCGGCTGCGGACGCTCTATGCCGCTGCGATAATCTTCGGGCGCAACCTGAGCGAAGACCAAGCAGAAGGTGCAATAGGCGTGTACAGATGATTCGCCGCCGTCGTCGAAGGGAGACGGCTCGCCGGTTAGCTCGCTCCAAGAAACCGAATGCGCGCCCATCGCGGTACAGATGACGACCTGTTCGTCGGTTTGTGGCTGAGCATGAACAGACGTGAAGGAGACGACCTGGGCGAAGATCGCAATGGCGGTCAATATCCGCCGCGCCAACGATATCGCATTAAAGGCAAGCATGAGCCGCCAGCTTTCCTCGCTAATCTCGTAATCGAGGGTAGCCGCAGCGCTGCGCCGCGTGCAAATGAATTTAGTAGCTAATTGGTCGCAGGGTTAGAGGAATATTGGCCCATCAACCTGAGGCAACGCGTCTATGATATCGAGCTCTAACAAAACGATTTCTTCGGCCACCGACGCGTTGTGCTCGTGATGCGTACTCTGATGATGCGCATGATCGTGACCGTTTTGATGACTGGCGACACTCGTGGCTGGAGTACTTTCGTTGTTGTCTGATTGCAGTGAGGAGAGCGGTATCAACTCTTCGGCCTCAGCGCCATAGGGCGCGCTGATGTCTGTGGCGGTCAGCTCTGCAATTTCCGCATCCCCAAATGCAATTGGCGCCTGATGATGATGGCTTGCATGGTCGACGGTGTTCGAAGCGCCAAGTGCGGCGTGTCCAACATGTCCGAGATGGCTAGCGTTGTGCGAGCCATGATCGCTCGCGCCATGAGCATGCGTCATCAACGGGTCGCGCGCCCCATGAGCGCCGTGATCCGCATGGGCAAGATCGGGCGACGACGCCTCATGAGCGGCATGATGTTCAAGCCCATGGTGTTCGGCATCGCGAGACGCGTGATTATGATGATGGTGGTGACTATGGCCATTCTCATGACCAGCATGATCATCGACGTTGTATAGACTATGGTCGCCATGCCCGCCTTGGTCATGACCATGTCCGTCGCCACGTTCATGATCATGATCCGCATGCTCGCCATGTGCGCTTCGATAGGGATCGACAAAGGGGTCAGCGAACGGGTCAGCACTTAGTGGGTTATGATTGTGATGGCCGAAAACGGCGTCGTGAGCCGCATCGTGAACATGGGCGATTGCCGCGGCGATGGCCTCCTCGGTAACGCAATCGCCGTCATAGATCCCAATATCTTCGAAGCTGTCGATCATCGGCAAGGACGCCAAATCGATCGCGGTTTCGTCGGTTAACTCCGCCGCCGCCGCAGAGGCCCGTGAGGCGGCGAGCGCCGCCACAAGCCCCGCGATGACCGTCTGCCCTTTTACCATTCGCTCGCGAAACACCTTACGGGCAAGCGGATAATTGATCCGTCCCCGGGCTTCGCGAAACTGCGCCAAAAGATGGGCGAATTCAGCGGAAGGTTTGGGGCTCAAGATATCATCACCAGACATGACAATCCCTTTTCGACCGACCTATCCCGTGACCAAACTCTTACGGGAATAGACGGCCTTTTTCGCACTGTGTTCAACGTTCGCTGAGCTTCCGACGCCTTTGCAAATCGTGCGCACGAACCCTGATTCTCGTGAGCGTTACGCTATGCGAAATTCGTTGGGGGAAAGGTTTAAAAACAGATAGCTTACGCCGAATTCATCCGCGCGTAGGCACACTCGATCTCCGTTCGAATAACAAAAAAGGGCCGCGCCAAGCGCAGCCCTGTTTTATTCTCTATCCTGAATAGTTTAGGCGTTCGCGGCAGCCGAATCAATTTTGACGCCCGGTCCCATGGTCGAGGAAATGGCGATCTTCTTGATATACGTGCCTTTCGCGCCGGCAGGTTTCGCTTTCGCCACGGCGTCAATGAACGCCTGTACGTTTTCCGCAATGGCTTTTTCTTCGAAGCTGGCTTTTCCAACGCCGGCATGAACGACGCCCGCTTTTTCGACGCGGAACTGAACCGCGCCGCCCTTGGCGTCCTGTACGGCTTTGGCGACATTGGGGGTAACAGTGCCGACCTTCGGGTTTGGCATCAGGCCGCGGGGCCCAAGCACCTTACCCAACCGGCCGACGACGGCCATCATGTCAGGTGTTGCGATAACGCGGTCAAAATCCATGAAGCCGCCCTGGATTTTCTCCATCAGGTCTTCTGCGCCCACGATGTCGGCGCCCGCTTCTTTCGCTTCATCCGCTTTTGCGTCTTTGGCGAACACCGCGACGCGGACGGTCCGCCCGGTGCCATTAGGCAATGAGACCACGCCGCGCACCATCTGGTCCGCGTGACGCGGGTCAACGCCCAAATTCATGGCGATCTCGATCGTTTCGTCGAATTTTGCGCCGGCATTTCCTTTGACGATCTTCACCGCATCCTCGACGGAATAGGCGATTTTGCGATCAACGGCGTCTCTGGCGGCGCGAGTACGTTTTCCAATCTTTGGCATCTGACTACTCCCGCACCTCGAGGCCCATAGCGCGCGCTGAGCCCATGATGATCTTGGCGGCGGCGTCTAAGTCATTCGCATTGAGATCCGCCATTTTGGCTTCAGCAATCTCTTTGCACTGCGCAATCGTGACTGAGCCTGCAACATCGCGGCCCGGTGTTGAGCCGCCTTTGTCGAGCTTTGCGGCTTTCTTCAAATAGTAAGAAGCCGGCGGCGTTTTTGTTTCGAACGTGAAAGACTTGTCTTGGTAGATCGTGATGATGGTCGGGATTGGCATCCCTTTTTCCATCTCCTGCGTTTTGGCGTTAAACGCCTTGCAGAATTCCATAATATTGAGACCGCGCTGGCCAAGCGCGGGGCCGATTGGCGGCGACGGCGAGGCAGAGCCTGCCGGCACCTGAAGTTTCAGATAGCCTGCAATTTTCTTCGCCATGAGAAAACCTTCCCTTTCATTGCGCGATAACTGGTGAGACCAGCAAACCGCGAGGATTGAAGGCGCGTGGTGCGGCGTCGGCTGGACTTCGCCGATAACCTCCCACGCATGTGAGGCCGCGCTGTTACACGGCGGACCTGCCGCGCGCAAGGGCGTGCGGGGAATTTCCTACCAAATTTCTTGGGTTGCGGAGCCTAGACGCGAAAACGGCGCTGAATGGCTCCCATGGGGGGATGAAACCATTCAGCGCCGATACGCTACGGCACCTAATAAGTTCAATACGCAACTTTTTTTGTTGATGCCCGCCGAATACGCCAGCGAGTAGTGATGTTATAAACTTACACTACCCGTGGTGCAAGCCGGACATGCAGAAAATGCTGTTTTTTAGTCTTTTAGCGTACTGACCGAGCATTTAGCGCTTCGAATGGCCAGGCTGACGGTAAGGGCGAGACGGGTGTTCGACAGACGAGGGAGAGAACAACATTCCCGTCCCGCCAGCCCGGAAGCGAAAGAAACGCATCCGCCGCCGGACACAGGGAATATGGTCGATAATTGAAGTGCTCGCCCGGCGGATTTAAGGCGGCAATATGTTGAGCGATCACAACCCCGGCACCTGACCGTTACTAAACCTGCCGTTGAAACCGAACGAATACAGCCCCGTTTATCTCAACGCGATCGAGCTCTTCAAAACCCAGGCGCCTGTAGAACGAGCACAGTTTGGGCCAAGGGCCACAATCGAGCCGCAGGTACTTTCTGTTACGAGCGCGCACCTGATCAACCGCCCAGTTTATAATTGCGTCGCCTATGCCATTGCCGCGAACGCGGCGCGCAACCGCAAGCTTGTTCAAAAATCCAGCGTCGCTGTTTTGGAAGTCTCGCCACAAATCAGCTCTGGCCCACTGAAGCAGAGCCGCTCCAACTACAGCGCCAGATCTTCGCGCAATAATCCCCTCGCGCGCCCTAACCCAGGTCGTCAGCCGTTCTTCGGTGAATTCGTCCTCGTCCCAACCAAATCCGCCGGATTGTCTGAGTAGGGTTCCTGCGCTTAGCAGAACGTCGCGCATAGCGCCCACGTCCTCTTGCCGCGCTGGTCGAATTTCGATTGTTGCTGATCGTTCCGACAAACCCAAATTGGCCTCGTCGCAAAACGCTTAAAGCATCATTGATGTGGGCTCTTCCACGAAGCGCTTAAAGGCGCCGAGGAACTGCGCGCCCACCGCGCCGTCCACCACACGGTGATCGCAGGTGAGCGTTACTGTCATCATGGTGGCGACTTCCATCTCGCCGTCACGAACAACGACGCGCTGTTCGCCTGCGCCCACCGACATAATCGCGCCGTGGGGCTGATTGACGATCGACGAGAACGACGTGATGCCGAACATGCCCAAATTCGAGACCGAGAACGTCCCGCCTTGATATTCCTCGGGCTTGAGTTTCCGCTCGCGCGCACGCGTCGCCATATCTTTAATCTCAGCGGAGATTTGCTGCAGCCCTTTTTGCTCCGCTTTCCAAACGATGGGCGTGATCAAGCCGCCGTCGATCGCCACCGCGACGCCAATGTCGGCGTGTTTGTGCAGCAAAATGGCTTCATCGGTATACGTAGCATTTGCCTGCGGGACGGCTTTGAGCGCCAAAGCCGACGCTTTGATGATGAAGTCGTTGACTGACAGCTTATAGGCGCCCTCGCCTTCCGGCGACAAGGCGTTGATGGATTTGCGCAACGCCATCAATTTGTCGAGCGCGATATCAACGTTCAGCGGGAAATGCGGGACTTCCTGATTGAAGCTTTGTGTTAAACGCTTGGCGATGGTTTTGCGCATGCCATCAAGCTTCACCGCTTCGTAGCTTTCTGGCGGATAGAGCCGTTCATCGACAGATGCAGGCGCTTGGGTCGCGGCTGGCGCTGCAGCAGGCGCGGCGGCGGCTGGCGCCGGCGCGCTCACGCCTTCGCTCAGCGCTTTTTCAACGTCACGCTTCACAATGCGGCCGCGCGGGCCAGACCCTTTAACGGCAGCCAGATCTAGACCTTCATTTTTTGCGATGCGCCGGGCCAGGGGCGA
>JBCDBM010000093.1:0-13209 GCA_039183665.1 Pseudomonadota bacterium
AAAATGCGGTCATTGTGCCCAACGGATCCAAAGGCGGTTTTTATCCAAAACAACTGCCCGCTGGCGGTGATCGCGCACAAATCTTCGAAGAGGGCCGTGAGGCGTATTGCTTGTTCATTCGCAGCCTTTTGGACATTACCGATAACCTCGTCCACGGCGAAACCGTTACCCCGCCCAACGTTGTCGCTTGGGACGACGCCGACCCGTATCTCGTCGTCGCCGCAGACAAAGGAACAGCGACGTTCTCCGACACCGCGAACGGAATTGCCATCGAATATGGCTTTTGGCTCGGCGACGCGTTCGCATCAGGCGGATCAGCCGGGTATGATCACAAAGCCATGGGCATCACTGCGCGCGGCGGCTGGGAAGCGGTGAAACGACATTTCCGCGAAATGGGCAAAAACATCCAAGAGGAGCCCTTCACCGTGGCGGGCGTTGGCGATATGTCGGGCGATGTGTTCGGCAATGGAATGCTCTTGTCAGAACAGATCCGGTTGGTCGCTGCTTTCGATCATCGCGATATCTTCATTGATCCGGACCCGGACCCAGCCGCCTCCTTTGTTGAACGTAAGCGGTTGTTCGAAACACCGCGAAGTACCTGGCAGGACTACGATAAGTCGCTCATTTCAAAAGGCGGCGACGTGTTCTCCCGCTCTTTGAAATCAATTCCGCTAAGCGATGAAGTTCGCGCCGCGCTCGGCGTCGATGAACCATCGCTCACCCCGCACGAACTGATCCGAGCAATCCTGAAAGCGCCAGTCGAGCTTTTCTGGCTTGGCGGCATCGGCACGTATTTCAAATCCTCTAAAGAAGAAAACTGGCGCGTCGGCGACCGAGCCAATGACCCGGTTCGTATCGATGCGGACGAGATTGGCGCCAAAGTCATTGGCGAGGGCGCAAATCTTGGCCTGACGCAGCGAGCACGCATCGCATTTGCGCGACGCGGCGGTCGCGTCAACACGGACGCTATCGATAACTCTGCAGGGGTTGATTCATCTGATCACGAAGTGAATATCAAAATTCTACTATCATCGGCGATCGAAAACGGCGCGCTCGCGCAAGACGATCGAAATGCGCTGCTCGCCTCAATGACGGACTCCGTCGCCGAGCACGTCCTTGATCACAATTATGATCAGACCCGCGCGCTCACTCTGATGGCGGAAGGCGCGCCCGAGCACCTCGATTTACATGCGCGGTTCATGACAACCCTTGAACGCGAAGACCGCCTCAATCGAACAGTAGAGCAATTGCCGACAGCCGAAGATATCGCGACATTACGCGCCCGCTCTTTGGGGCTTACCCGGCCAGAACTGTCCGTGCTGCTCGCTTACGCCAAGCTCTGGCTGTTCGACGCTCTTGTTGAGTCGAATACGCCTGACGATCCTATTTTCGACGGCGAGGTCTATGCGTATTTCCCTGAGCCGCTGCATCGCTATGAGAATCCGTTGAAGACGCACCAGCTGCGACGTGAGATCATTGCCACGCGCCTATCCAACGAAATCGTGGACGCATGCGGCGTCGCCTTCATGCAGCGCATCGCGGAGACATCCGGATTCGAGTTCGATATCTCGGCGCTGGCTTATGTGGCGGTGCGCGAAATTTTCGGCATGGTCGATTACGGCGCGTCGGTTGACGCTCTCGACAATAAAGCACCAGCTGATTTGCAAACTGACTTATACTTGGAGGCGACCCAACTGCTGCGCGAAGAAGCTTGCCATATCATGAGCTCACCGAAGGCCATCGCCGCATTCGAGACGTCAGGATTGAAGGCGTATATTGAGACCTATCGCGAGCCCATGCGCGCGCTTAGCCGCGCATTGCCAGACGTCTTACCAAAAGACGCGGCGGCGGAGTTCGCGGCCCGGGCAGCCGCTTTGGAATCCCGCGGCGCTCCGGCAGCGCTCGCCTACGAAGCCGCGAGCCTTTGTGAGCTGGCTTTTGGCCTTGATATTGTCGACCTCGCTAATCAGTCTCAATGGTCGCACGCTAATGTCGCGAGTATCTTTTTCGCCGTTGGACAACGATTCCATATTGATGCTTTGCGCGATACCGCTGATCGTGAGCCGCCGTCCGATAATTTCGACAAGATTGCGTTGCGCCAAATCGTGGAAGACCTGGCTGTGCGGCAAGGTCAACTGACCCAGGCTGTAATCGACTCTCGCGACTCGCAGCCAGAGGCGAGCTCAGCGGAGGCGGCGAGCGCCATTCTTGATCAATGGACGGAGCAAAAGGGCGAAGCCGTAACGTCGTTCTTGGTCGCTGCGCGGCAGCTTGATTTGTCGGGCGACACGAGCGTCGGAAAATCCGCTTTGTTCTTGCGAAAGCTCGATGCGCTAATCGAAAGCCTCGCATAACACTCTTTTCGGGCGTGCTTCTACTGGCGCGCCCGCAGCCGATCAGTGGCGGAAATGCCGAACGCCGGTAAAGAGCATAGCGATGCCCGCATCATCCGCCGCGGCAATGACCTCGTCGTCTCGAACTGACCCGCCTGGTTGAATGACCGCCGTAGCGCCGGCCTCAACGGCGGCGAGCATGCCGTCCGCAAAGGGAAAAAACGCGTCAGAAGCGACCACAGAACCTGCCGTCAACGGCGCAGAAAGCCCCGCTGTGCTCGCAGCATCCTGCGCCTTGCGGGCAGCAATGCGGCTTGAATCGAGACGGCTCATCTGTCCAGCGCCAATGCCCGCCGTCGCGCCCTCTTTGGCGTAGACAATTGCGTTCGACTTGACGTGTTTGGCGACTTTGAACGCGAAGAGCATATCATCGATTTCGCCAGCGCTGGGTGCACGTTTCGTGACGATCTTGAGGTCGTCTTTGCTCAGCTGGAACCCGTCTCGGTTTTGCACAAGAAACCCGCCCGCAATGGGCCGCACCATCGGACCATCGCTTTTGGGATCAGCTAAGGACCCGGTTAGCAGCAATCGCAAATTCTTTTTCGCAGAAAATAATCTCTTCGCATCATCGTCCGCATCCGGCGCAATAACGACTTCCGTGAATATCTCCGTAATGGTTTGCGCAACAGGCCCGGTCAGTGTCTGGTTCAAAGCGATCACGCCGCCAAACGCAGAAACAGGATCGCACAAAAGCGCGCGTTGATAGGCCGCCGCTAGATCCGGTCCAACGCTCACCCCGCATGGGTTCGCATGTTTGATAATCGCCACAGCTGGCGTTTCAGGCGTAAACTCGCTGATAAGCTCAAAAGCCGCATCCGCATCATTGAGATTATTGTACGAAAGCGCCTTGCCCTGAATTTGTTCGGCGCTCGCGACGCCCGGGCGGCTGGCGCCGGTACGGTAAAGCGCAGCCTGTTGATGGGGGTTTTCGCCATAGCGCAACTGCGCCGCGCGCCGCCCCGCCAGCACAAAAGTCTCCGGCGCCGGATCATCCAACGCCGCGCTAAACCATGCCGCGATCGCTCCGTCATAGGCGGCAGTCGACGCATACGCTTTTGCAGCGAGCTTCTTTCGCGCCTCGCTTTCTAACCCGGCGACGGACTCTATCTTATCCGCAATCCAGTCATAGTCCGCTGGGTCCGTCACCACGCTGAGAAACGCATGGTTTTTGGCCGCCGCACGAATAAGCGCTGGGCCGCCAATGTCGATGTTCTCAATGCACTCATCAAAACCGGCGCCGCGCGCGACCGTCTGCTCAAAGGGATAAAGATTGACGATCAGCAAATCGATTTCCGGTATGTCGTGATCTTGCATAGCCTTGGCGTGGTCTGGATTACTGCGCACGCCAAGAAGGCCGCCATGGATGCGCGGGTGGAGCGTCTTTACCCGACCGTCCATCATTTCCGGATATTGAGTGACCTCAGCGACATCAAGAACATTGAGGCCTGCTTCGCGTAGCGCTCGCGCGGTGCCGCCCGTTGAAATCAATTCTACGCCCGCAGCTGCCAGGCGCGCCGCAAAGGCTTCTATCCCGCTCTTATCAGAAACAGATATCAGCGCCCGCTTAACAGGATGCAGGTCGGTCATGAGATGTCCTTTCGGCAGCGGCGGTCAACCAGGCAAGGCGCGTTATGCGCCCGATTGATTGCCAGCATAGGTCGTTGGCGAGGCCGGGTTGAACTCCGGGACCAAATGGTGGACGGCATCGTCAAGCGCCTCTTGATCGCCGCTTTGGGCCGATTCGATAACGTCAGCGAGGCGCGGGTTCAGCAACGGTAAATCAATCATTGCTGGAGACGCTAGGAACACGCCGTCCGCCCCCGTATTCACCAATTTATCCGTATCAAGAAAGATCTCTTCGAACAGTTTTTCGCCCGGACGCAATCCCGTAAATTTGATCTCCACATCCTCGCCGGGCTTCAATCCATAGGCTTCGATCATACGCTTGGCGACGTCGAGGATCTTTACCGGCTCCCCCATATCGAGAACGAAGACGCGGCCGTCATGGGTGACGATCGCCTGCTCGCCGCTGTCCAAGCTGGCCGCCTGCAAAACAAGCTGAACCGCCTCGCGGGTGGTCATAAAAAAGCGCAATATTTCAGGGTGCGTGACGGTGACCGGCCCGCCGCGTTCAATTTGCCGACGGAATAACGGAACGACCGATCCGCTGGAGGCAAGGACATTGCCAAAGCGAACCGTAACGAACCGCGTGTCATTTTGCGCGACATCTAAGGCTTGCGCATAAAGTTCAGCAATTCGCTTGGTGGCGCCCATAAAACTCGTTGGGTTCACAGCCTTGTCCGTGGAGATGAAGACCACCGATTCTGCGCCATGTTCGATCGCTGTGTCGAAAACGTTCTTTGCGCCAAGAGAGTTGGTGAGCGCACCGGCGCACCGATTTTCTTCGACGATAGGCACATGCTTGAACGCGGCCGCGTGGACGACGATCTCAGGCGCAGCCCGTTCGAAAGCTGCGGATAAATGCTCCTGCCGGCAGATATCGGTGAGCATCGATTTCATGATCGGGCCGTAGCCGAGTTCTTTAAGCTCCAGATCAATTTGGTAGAGCGCAAACTCGGCATTATCGATCAGCGCTAAGTGCGCCGGGGCGAATTCCGCGATTTGGCGCGCCAGCTCAGACCCAATCGTACCGCCGGCGCCCGTGACCAACACGCGCCTTCCGGTTATGAACCGACGCGCCGCGCGCTGATCGATCTTTCGCGGAGGCCTCGGCAAAAGAAACGAAAAATCCGGCGTGTTTGACGTCAGCGTGGTTCGCTGCCGGCGGCCAAAAAGCTTTGCCAAAAGGTCGTCTAACGGCGTCATAGGGTCGGATTCCAAACGCATAGTGAGACCGCCCGTGGTAGCGGGCGCGCTCGTCAGGAAATCCTATTACACAGGATCAAGCCGCCGCAATGCCCATTTCGCCGCTGCGGCGTGCTGCCCATCAGCGGCGCTGGGCGCCGCACGGACAACGATCTGTTCTGTGGAGATTGGCATGCCCCCGGCACCGCAATAGACAGAGCGCTCTAGCTCCAAGGGCTCGCAACTGGATTTAAAGCGCCAGCCTTCTTTATTCGGGAGCAATAAGATGACACTGCGGCGATCGCGAGCGAGTGACGCACGAACGCTGGGATGCAAGTGGAAGCGCCAAATCGCCTCCTCCAGCGATTGGGCTGCGTTGCCCACAACAAGTTCCTCGCCGCGCAAATCCGCGCCGCTGACGCCCAAATACAGGCGCCGACGATAGACGCCCTCCGCGCCGTCTTTCGTGAAAAGCTGACGCTCCACTTCAAGGAGCTGACCTTTCGCGTCCTCTGCGCGTTTGTGGCTCATGTCCCCAAACGCGATGTCGCCGCCAGACTTCGTTTCGAGCGAAAGCGCGCAATGGGCGGCCCGGGCGCGTAGTGCGTCGCGCCATGCCGCCGCCCGATGGCCGCCATTGCCGCAATTGGCGAATATGCGGCTTCGACCGGACGAAAAATGCAAAGAGCCAGCGCTCTCGAACGCGCTTTTAGCGGTGTCCGTAATCGTATCCACGATAAGCAAAGCACGCCCCGCGGAAATCCGATGATAACCGGAGTGGCGAGCGAATTCTGTCGGGATCGCATCGCCGCTTATGGCCTTTTGAACGCTCAAGACCGCTCGCGGATCATCCTCGTACCCGCCGTTAAAGACCGCTAAACGCCCGTCTGCACATCGGAAAAACGAGGCCAGCGCATTAACGCGCATCAAGGCATGGCGCAAAAACCCGGGCGGCGGGAACCCGCGCCCCTCCAATGCGCTCGCGGCCATTTGCAAGCGCACAGCAAGCATCAATTGCCGCGATGGATTGCGGCTCACATGGCCGCCGTCAGGGCGCAGTTGCAAGCGCAATTCGCGACGCGTCATTTCTAATCCGCGCTCAGCCGGCGCCTCGCAGCCAGGCAGGCAATATCCCGCAACGGTGAGTCCAAGCGCGGTCATCAGCCGGTCAAACCCGGTTGGCGCCCGATGGGCGGCGCGCGCCAAATGCCGCGTTTGGCGCGCCATAGCCGTCAGCACGCGACTGCGCCATAGAGGGTCCGCATCCGCCAAGAGCAACGGGGCGTGGCACGTCATTTGGACTAAGCGCTCAGCCGTAAAATATGGGTCCCAGGCCATCGCTGACCATTTTTCAAACCGCTCAAGCCAAGCCTGCACTAGTGATCGCGCCGCGCTCTTTCCTTCATCACCGAGGGCTTCCAAGTGCCGCAACCAGGAGAATTCTTGCAAAAACGCGCAAACAGGACCGTCGCCGCTCCCATGCTCCCACACCGCGCTGATATCGCCTTCGCAATCGAGGGTTTCTTCGCCGAGCGCAATTTTCCCCCGCGCGAACGCTTCGGCAACTTCTTTGTCGGGCGTGAAAGGATCAATAGGCTGGAAATACAGACGATCGGGCGCCGGCCCGCGAAGGCCCGCCTGGTAAAACGGGCTCTCGCCCCACGCTTCGCGAACGCGCTCAAAGACCTCACGGGCGCCGAGCTGGGGCGTGTTCAAAGGAGACTTTGAGGCCGCGGGCATGTGGGCTAGCTCCCCGCCTTAAGCGCAGCGATATTGGCGGCGTAGGACTGCGCGCCGCCCTTAAATACGGCTGAGCCCGCGACAAGGATGTCAGCGCCGGCGTCAATAACCTTTGGCGCCGTATCCGGATCAACGCCGCCATCGACCTCGATAAGCGTATTCGTTCCCATACGGTCGATCAAAGAACGAACGGCTTTGATCTTATCCAATTGCGAGTGGATAAATTTTTGTCCGCCGAATCCAGGATTGACCGACATAACAAGTACAAGATCCGTCATCTCCAAGACAGGCTCGACGAGGCTCACTGGCGACCCCGGATTTAAGGCGAGGCCAGTTTTGATCCCAGCGCTTTTGATGGATTGCAGCGTGCGGTGAAGATGCGGGCCCGCTTCCGGGTGAACGGTCAATATGTCCGCGCCCGCCTCCGCAAAGGCGTCGATAAAGGGATCGACGGGCGAAATCATGAGATGCACGTCATATGGAAGCTGCGCGGCGCCGCGAATGGCTTTGAGAACCGCCGGCCCAATCGTGATATTCGGCACGAAGTGACCATCCATAACGTCCACATGGATGTAGTCCGCGCCGGCGCGGGCGACGGCGTCAATTTCCTCGCCGAGCCGAGCAAAATCAGCCGCTAAAATGGACGGAGCAACGAAAACGGGGCGCATGATGTTTGGAGTACAGTGATGCGCGCGTTTCGCGCAATTGCGCGCCTAAAAGTTTTGCCGTCGAAATCCAAAAAATCTTCGAAAAACGAATCAAACAAGAGTCACATCGAAACGGAGAGGACCCCGCCATTGGCGGGGTCCTTGAGGGGCCGTTTTTAGGGAGCCGGCGGAAAAGCAACTTGGAGGGGCGTTGCAGAGCCGGTGCGTTTGCATGCACGAATGTAGGGGCGAATTGCGGCGAAATTTGGACAAAGGTTTCTATAATTTTCGTAAGGCATTGAAATTGTGGGTTAATTTGAGTTTACTCTACAACGTCTTTATTTCCGGGGTTCTTCCGCCAACTAAACGAACGCCGTAACTCCAAAAACCCGATGTCGGTGGCGAATGCGGAAGCGATGCGCGCCATAACCGCAAAAGCGCCATCCGAATTGGGCGAAGCCCCGTGGCTAAAGAAGAGGCAGGTGCGCACCACGCTACGGCTTGCGCGACACAGCGCCCTAACGCATGTAATGCGCCGCATGAATAACCATTTTGACTCAGATGCGGCAGCCTTCGGCGCCAAAGGCGCTTTGCTCGGCCTCGATCATGGGGAAAAAACTATTGGGATCGCCGTGTGCGATCCGGAGCGTCGCGTTGCGGCGCCAGTTGAAACCATTCGCCGCAAGAAGTTCACCGTCGACGCCAACGCTTTGTCCGCCATTGCCAACGAGCGCGCCATCGTTGGCGTCATTCTCGGATTGCCGCTGAATATGGACGGCAGCGAGGGGCCGCGGGCGCAGTCCGTTCGCGCTTTTGCGCGCAACTTAAAAACAGTATTGCCGCTGCCTGTCGCCTTCTGGGACGAACGGCTGTCGACCGCCGCCATGGAGCGCGATTCGATCGCTATGGGAGACAGCCGCGCGCGGCGCGCTGAGAAAATCGATGAACGCGCGGCGACGTTCATACTACAGGGGGCGATCGATCGGCTGCGCAACGGACGCTAGGGTTTATTTCCCCTTTTAGCGGCGCGTCATTGCTCATCTTGGGCTCGCGTTTTATAGGAGCGGCGCGCATGACGATGATGGAACGCCCTCACCCGCCCAAAGGCGGATTTAAACCGCGCCGCCTCATCAATATCGATGATCTAGGCGACGACGACCTCCAGTTCATTTTGGGGCTCACAGAATATTATGCGGGCTATTTGCGTCGAGGCGCGCCGGCGCCGAGACGACTCGCAGGCAAAACGCAGATCAATCTTTTCTTCGAAGATTCAACTCGCACCAATCTTTCCTTTGAGCTTGCGGGCAAGAAACTAAGTGCGGACGTCATCAATGTGCCGGTCGCTGCTTCATCCGTGCACAAAGGTGAGAGCTTGGTCGACACCGCGCGGACCATGTGCGCCATGAGCGCCGATGTCATGATCGTCCGAGCCAAAGAGCCGGGACTTCATGAAACGCTCGATGCGGTGTTGCCGTGCATGGTCGTCAATGGCGGCGACGGCGTGCGCGAACATCCCACACAAGCACTACTTGATGCGGCGACAATTCGCTCAGAGTTCAATACCGTCGAGGGCCTCACCATCGCGATTTGCGGCGACGTCCGTCATTCGCGGGTCGCCGGTTCAGACGCGCGTCTGTTGACGCGCCTTGGCGCCCATGTCCGGTTTGTGGGCCCCAAAGAATTAATGCCCGAAAGCGACGAGTTTTCACAGGTCGCTCAATTCCACACGCTCAAAGAGGGACTGGACGGCGCAGATATCGTGATGGGGCTGCGCATGCAATTCGAGCGCATGTCTTCGGGCGATAAGAGCGCCGCTGAGGACTATTTCAACGAGTTTGGCCTCACGCACCTGTCGCTAGGATTCGCCAAGCCTAGCGCTCGCGTTATGCACCCGGGCCCCATGAATCGCGGCATCGAAATCGAGGGCGAACTCGCGGACGATCCCGAACGCTCGCTCATTTTGCGGCAAGTGTTTTACGGCGTACCGACGCGAATGGCGGTTCTTGATGCGCTTCTGACACGGGGCGAGCTATGACCGCAATGGAGATCATTCTCTCGGGGATCTTAGGCTACCTATTCGGATCCATCCCTTTTGGATTGGTGATTACGAAATCAGCCGGGCTCGGTGATATCCGCACAATCGGATCCGGCAACATTGGGGCGACGAACGTTCTGCGCACAGGCCGCAAGGATCTAGCGTTGGCGACGCTCCTGTTGGATGGAGGCAAGGGCGCAATTGCGGTCGTGGTCGCCACGCTGCTTGGCGGACGGCCGGAAGTTGCGGGCGCCGCCGCGTTTCTCGGCCATTGCTTCCCGATATGGCTCGGCTTCAAGGGCGGCAAAGGCGTTGCCACCTTCATGGGCGTATTGCTGGCTTTTTATTTTCCGGCCGGACTCTTCGCTGCCGCTACGTGGATCGGCTTTGCGTTTATTCTACGCTATTCGTCTTTTGCGGCGTTAATGGCGGCGGCAGCCTCGCCGCTGATATTCTTTGCGATGGGCAAACCAGCATTGGCGATCGCGGCACTCTTTATGGCGATGCTGATTTACATTCGTCACAAAGAAAATATCGCGCGGCTCTTTGAGGGGATAGAACCAAAGATCGGCGCAAAAAAAGACGACCCTAGTGCGCCCGCTTAAAGAATCGGAACGCCTGGACTGGCTGCGTCTCATCCGCACGCCCACAATTGGGCCGATAACTTTCGCGCAGCTGATCGAGCGTTACGGCAATGCGCGCGATGCGCTTGAGGCGCTGCCAGAACTTGCTCGCGGCTCTGGGCGAGCGACGAAAGCAAAGCCCATCCCGGTAGGGGAAGCAGAAAAAGAGATCGCCAGGGCGGAAGCTCAGGGCGCCAGATTAATTGCGTCTTGCGAGCCTGCCTTTCCGCTTCCGTTGAAAGCGATTCCAGATCCGCCGCCTTTGATTTACGTGCGCGGGAACCCGACAATGTTTGATAAGCCGGCCGTGGCTATTGTCGGCGCGCGAAACGCGTCTGGCGCGGGATGCAAGTTAGCCGGGTTGATTGCAAAAGACCTCGGCGATGCGGGCGTCGTTGTCGTCTCAGGTCTGGCGCGCGGCGTTGATGGCGCAGCGCATAAAGCGAGCCTAAAAACGGGCGCCATTGCTGTTGTTGCCGGCGGGGTCGACGTTCTTTATCCGCCTGAACATGACGCCCTGACAAAAGCTATTGCAGAAAATGGCGCGGTGATTTCTGAACGGCCAATGGGCGCAGAGCCCCTTTCCCGCGATTTCCCGCGACGCAATCGTTTAATTTCCGGCTTGTCTCTGGGCGTGATGGTTGTGGAAGCGGCGGCGCGATCAGGCACGCTCATCACCGCGCGCTACGCGTTGGAGCAAGGTCGCGAGGTGTTCGCAGCGCCGGGCTCACCCCTGGACCCAAGGTGTGCTGGCGCCAATCGCCTGATCAAAGAGGGCGCGACACTCGTGGAAAAAGCGGAAGACATTCTACAAGTCTTGGCGGAGCAAAATCGCGCGCCGCGGTCGTCGTTCCGAGCGCCGGGTTTGGACGATGCGCCGGCCGACGACCCTGACCCGTTATTGGCCGAGGGGGGCGCTCTCGATACCAACGAAATTGAGCGCGCCGATTTGCGCCAAAACATTCTCGATTTTATGAGCCCAACGCCGCTTCATCGGGACGATATTATGCGCGCCTTTGCGGCGTCCCAACCTGGGCTTATCGCCGATATTTTGCTGGATCTCGTTTTGGCTGGCGAAATCACGGAAGATGTCGGTGGGCGATATTCAAGCATGTTTTAGACGCCCCCGTCTCGCATCCGGTAATTTTTGCAATCGCCGTCAGTAATACAAGCATCCGCCATAGATCGTTCAAATCAATAGACTTTTCGACTGTCCTTGAAGTTCGAAAGTCGCGTCGAACGGGACGTTCACGGGTGGCAGCGCGGCGAGGACGCGAGGTCTTAACTCTAAGAGAATCATAAATACGATTGCGCCTTGCGGTTGACACACGCCCTGGAGGCGACGCAAAACTCCGCGCCGCGAAGCCAGCACATAGCGCACTGAGGCGTCCATCAATGCAAGTTGTCATCGTCGAGTCGCCTTCAAAAGCCAAAACCATCAATAAATATTTGGGGTCCAACTTTAAAGTGATGGCCTCTTACGGCCATATCCGCGATCTCCCCTCCAAAGACGGGTCCGTTAATCCCGAACGCGATTTCGAAATGGTGTGGGAACTCGACGCCGGCTCAAAAAAGCGGGTCAATGAAATCGCGGCCGCCGTCAAAGGCGCTGACAGACTGATCCTCGCCACGGACCCGGACCGCGAGGGAGAAGCCATTTCGTGGCACTTGCTTGAAACACTCGCTGCAAAAAAAGCGCTGAAAGACGTTGCGATTGACCGCGTTGCCTTCAACGCGATCACCAAGGCCGCCGTTCAAGACGCCATGGCGCAGCCGCGCAAAATTGATGAAGACCTTGTCGACGCCTATCTCGCGCGGCGCGCGCTCGACTATCTGGTCGGGTTTTCACTGTCGCCCGTGCTTTGGCGCAAATTGCCGGGCGCAAGATCCGCTGGTCGCGTTCAATCGGTGGCGTTGCGTATCGTGTGCGATCGCGAGCTGGAAATCGAAACCTTCAAGCCGGAAGAATATTGGACAGTCGCGGCAACAGCTCAAGCCGAGGGGTCAGCGCCCTTCGATGCACGCCTCGTGATGCACGAAGGCGAGAAGCTCAAGAAGTTCACGCTCAATAATGAAGAGGCTGCAATGGCGGCGAAAAATGCGGTCAGCAGCGCCGCATTTTCGGTGGATGCTGTCGAGGCAAAGCCCGCCCGAAGAAATCCGCCCCCGCCCTTCACCACGTCGACGCTTCAACAAGAAGCGGCAAGGAAGCTCGGCTTTAATGCGCAGCGCACCATGCGCACCGCACAAAAGCTCTATGAAGGTATTGATATTGGCGGCGAGACAACCGGGCTTATCACCTATATGCGGACCGACGGCGTCGACATGGCGCCCGAGGCCATCAACGATGCGCGCTCCGTCGCCTCAAGCGCGTTCGGCCCCAATTATGTGCCGGAGAAACCGCGCATCTATAAAAGCAAGGCCAAGAATGCCCAAGAAGCCCATGAGTGTATTAGGCCCACCGCCTTTTCGCGACATCCCGATAGAGTGGCGCGGCTAGATGCGGATGAAGCCAAGCTCTACGCGCTGATCTGGAAGCGCGCCATGGCGAGCCAAATGGAATCAGCGCGCCTGGAAAACACGACTATCGATCTGGTATCGCAAGACAAAAAGACCGGGTTGCGCGCGACCGGCTCGGTGATTTTATTTGACGGCTTTTTATCCCTTTATGAGGAAGGCCGCGACGACGCAGACAGCGAAGACGGCGGCGGCGTATTGCCGAAGCTCTCCGTTGGCGCTGGCGCGTCTGTCAGTGATATCAAAGCTGACCAACATTTCACGCAGCCGCCGCCCCGCTACACCGAAGCCAGCCTTGTCAAAAAGCTGGAAGAGCTCGGCATTGGCCGCCCGTCGACGTATGCGTCGATCCTGACCACCTTGCGAGATCGCGGCTATGTGCAGATGGACCGAAACCGGTTCATTCCCGAATCTAAAGGCCGCATCGTTACCGCGTTCTTGGAGAACTA
>JBCDBM010000094.1:0-12998 GCA_039183665.1 Pseudomonadota bacterium
AGAAACTCCTTGGCTTGTCAGCGCTCCTGAATCCGCAGGAGCCACAACGTTCTTCTATCGTATCAGCCCTTACAAAAATGCGCAGACAGCGACGCCATTTCGGCGAATAAACGCGTAACCAGCCAAAATCGCCGCGGCGACGATCAGCGCCCCAGCGATTGCGCCTCGAACTAAGTCCGGCGTTTGGTAAAATCCGCTAACTGCCGGCTCGAAAATAGCGGCCGCGACCAAATCCACCATACTGTTACCCTTACCGCCCGATACCGTTACTTTTACTTGTCACTTTTTTTACTGCTCGGTTCTCGGCAGCGCCCATTATCTTCGATGTTAAGCGTTGCGATCGCAAGGGCGATCGCCCGCTATAGCGCCTCTGAAAGCCGTTAATATGCAACCACCGGGCCGGGATCACTGTCTCGGTAATCGCCTGCAGTGATAGCGTAAATATCGTGATCACGCCACGCGCCGTTGATCTTGAGATAATCGCGCGCGCGGCCCTCAAACTGGAAACCGCATTTGAGCAATAATGACCGGGACGCCGTATTCTCCGGGTCGCACGCAGCTTCAATCCGGTTGAGGGCAATGGCGTCAAAAGCGTGCGAAAGGGCTGCGCGGACCGCCGCAAAAGCGTAGCCGCTGCGCACATAGGGCGCACCAATCCAATAGCCCAGAACAGCCGAGCGCGCGGCGCCATAGCGAATATTCGCAAGCGTCAACCCGCCGAGAAGCGCTTGGTCTTCGCGCCGAAAAACGAAAAGCGCCAAACCAGCGCCACGCTTGGCCTCGCGCGCGCCGTTGCGCATTCGCCGCCTGAAGGAGATCTCGCTCAACTGTTCGGGCGACCAGTCGTCTTCCCAGGCGACAAGGTGCGACCGGCTCTCTTCCCTAAGGGCGACCCAACTATCAAAGTCGTCATTGGCGGCCGTCCGAAGATAAATCGGATCATTCACCAAAATCGGGTCAAAGGCCGCACGCGGCAGCAGCCTAAGTTGAAACATCGCTCGCCCCACAGTTCATGACTTTAAATTTCAGCCCGAAATTGGGCGATTGTCAAAAGTCACGACAGCTTAAAATGTCGGCGGGCGCTCCTCCGCTGCGCCAAGATGTTGTTCGAGCGCCGTCCCCAACGCGATGATTTTCCCCTCCTGGAATAGATCCGCCCAGAGGCTGATCCCGCGCGGCGTCCGAAAGGTCGGCCCTGCACCCGGCTCATCGTCGTCCGCTTGTCGTGTTGCGGTCTGCGCAAATCCTGCGCGCACCACCAGCTGCGGGTGCCCGGTTAAGTTCGTCGCGAGGAGCACATCTTGTCCGCCGCCGCCAAAGTGCGGGCCGATCAGCGCGTCAAACCCAACAAATGCATCTTCTAAGGCTTGCATCAACCGCCGCCGCAGTCGCGACATCTGCACAAAGTCTACAGCCGACACAAAGCGTGCGCTGCGCCACAAATTTGGCCAAGCCTCATTCGCTTGCCATATCATGTCGTCGTCGCGATCTGTTAACGTTAATTCTTGGAACGCGGCCGCCGCCTCTACATCGAGAATATTGATCATGCTGTCGATATCGAGCGACGGCCAGTTGAATTCACGCACTTGAACGCCGAGCTCTTTCAGCGCTTCCAGCGCGGCTCGGTCGATCGCGTCGCCAGCCTCAAACCAAGCGGGCGAATAGCCGACTGACATCGCCGAAAGATCAGCCGACGCGTCATAGGAAAACCCGACGCGCGCGCCATAGGGGTCGTCCGCATCATAGCCATTGAGCTCAGATAGAACGAGCGCCGTGTCTTCTGCATAGCGGCAAATGGGGCCGACTTTGTCGAAAGTCCACGCAAGGGTCATTACGCCCGCTCGCGACACACGCCCGAAAGTCGGCCGCAAGCCCGCAGCACCACAGCGCTCGGAGGGAGAGACGATAGATCCCAGTGTTTCGGTGCCGATCGAGAAAGCGCAAAGACCGGCCGCAGTCGCAGCCGCAGATCCGGCGCTCGAACCGGACGAGCCTTCCTCGGTATTCCAAGGGTTGCGTGTCCGCTCTTCAAACCAGAGATCCCCATAGGCAATCTCGCCGCATGACGTCTTGCCGAGGAGGACCGCTCCCGCCCGTTGTAATTTGCGGGTTATTTCGGCGTCTTCGGGCGGCACGCGATCTCTGAATATTCCCGACCCCCAAGTCGTGGGGATGTTCTTAGTATCGACAATGTCTTTCATCCCGAAAGGAATCCCGTGAAGCGGACCGCGATCGCGGCCCTTTGCAAAATCCTCATCGGCCTTTTGCGCTTGGGCCCGCGCGATCTCGGGCGTCACCGTAATGAACGCGTGCAGCGCGTCGTCATGATTTTGAATGCGCGTCAGATAAATCTCCGTTAGCTCGGCCGATGAGAGGGCGCCGGCGCGCAACCAAGCACCAAGATCAGCCAGCGACGCATAGGCGATATCAGACGCATCCGACGGCACTGGCGCGGTGTCGCGCGGCACGAGCGTTAGGCGGTTCTTTTGTGAACCGACGGATTTTCCGGGAAGCCGCGGATCAAACAACAGCGCAGGCGCATCGGCGTTCGAGAAAGTAGCCGCACGCAATCTGGCGAGGGTTTCCAATTGGGACTCGATATGCCCCAATGCCTGCTCGCGCTCGGCGTTCGTATAGGAGAGGTTTTGCAATTTCTCCGCTTCCGCAATTGAGCTGAGCGACACCCCACTTTCGCCTTTGGCTGGACCTGCGCTTCCCGGCGACTTCTCTGTTTCAAGGCAGCCAGGCAGCGCCGCGGCGGAGGCGACGACGCCGGACAGCGCCGCGCCGCGCAAAAGATCTCTTCGGCTGGTTTTCATTGAAAAGCCCCTCAACACTGTTCGAATGGGTTTTGAAAAATGAAACGCCACACGCCCGGATTGGAGCCGAGAAAGTGTGGCAGATCGGTTGCCTCTAGCGCAAGCCGAAAGCAGCCCTCACGGGGCGCAACACGGCCGCGCGGAAGTTCGATTGATTGCATTGGCGCTCACCGGGTTCCCAGGCGCTAAAACCTGTTATAACGGAGACAGCGCCTTGAGCAGTTGCACGCCCAGGCAGCCCTTTTTGGTCATTCTTCATGACCGTAATCAAAAAGACGAAGATGGGAGCCGATCCGACCGACTCGGGTCCATCTCGCACGGATATCTAGCGGAGTTTAAAATGATCAATCGTTACGCGCGCGCAGCAATGACAGACGTCTGGTCGCCCGAAACGAAATTCAGAATCTGGTTTGAAATCGAAGCCTACGCCGCCCAGCGCATGGCGGAGCTCGGCGTCATTCCAAAAGACGCTGCATCAGTGATTTGGGAGAAAGGCAAGGACGCGACATTCGACGTGGCGCGCATCGATGAAATCGAGCGCGAAACCAAACACGATGTTATCGCGTTCTTGACGCATTTGGCGGAAATCGTGGGTGATGAGGCGCGCTTCGTCCATCAGGGCATGACGTCTTCAGACGTTTTGGATACGTGCCTGTCTGTGCAGCTCGCCCGTGCGAGCGACATCCTTCTTGAGGGCTTGGATCGCGTACTCGACGGCCTCAAAAAACGCGCCATCGAACACAAAGACGATATTTGCATCGGACGCAGCCACGGCATTCACGCGGAGCCGACGACATTCGGCGTCAAGCTCGCCGGGTTTTACGCAGAATTTGAGCGGGCGCGTCAACGGCTCGTTGTTGCTCGGGAAGAAATTGCCGTTTGCGCAATCTCAGGTCCTGTAGGCACGTTCGCCAGTATTGATCCGTCGGTAGAGGCCTACGTAGCTGAAAAGATGGGTCTCAACATCGAGACTGTTTCAACGCAAGTTATTCCACGCGATAGGCACGCCGCGTTCTTTGCGACGCTTGGCGTTATCGCTTCGTCTATTGAACGCCTAGCGGTTGAAGTACGTCATCTTCAGCGTACGGAAGTCCTGGAAGCTGAGGAGTATTTTTCAAAGGGCCAGAAGGGCTCGTCAGCGATGCCCCATAAACGGAACCCTGTCTTGACAGAGAACTTAACGGGTTTGGCGCGGCTCGTGCGCATGAGCGTCACGCCAGCACTTGAAAACGTCGCCCTGTGGCATGAGCGGGATATCTCTCACTCGTCAGTGGAGCGCGGGATTGGTCCCGATGCCACGGTCCATCTCGATTTCGCCCTGCATCGCTTAGCCCAAGTGATCGAGAACTTAGTCGTCTATCCAGAAAACATGAAAAAGAACCTCGACCAACTGGGCGGCCTTGTGTTTTCACAACGGGTATTGTTGGCGTTAACACAAGCGGGAGCGTCGCGCGAAGACGCTTATCGTCTGGTACAACGAAACGCTATGCCCGTATGGAGGGGCGAAGGTCAATTCGCGACCTTGTTGAAGGCCGATAGCGACGTCGCGAGCCTATTGGCGCCCGAGGCGATCGACGCGCTTTTTGATCCGAGTTTTCATACAGCGCATGTTGATACCATCTTTGCTCGCGTTTTTTGAAACTGAGCATAGTTAGAAGGGGATCTAGTCATGGGTACGCCGGAGACGATGCGCTTCATTGATATAAGCGAACATGGCGGTCCCGATGTCCTCAAACCCGCCGCGCGCGCGACGCCGACAGTGCGCAAGGGCGACGTGCTGATCAAGGTTGCCGCTGCTGGGGTAAATCGGCCCGATATCTCCCAACGCGTGGGCAAATACCCGCCGCCGCCCGACGCCTCCGATATCCCAGGCCTAGAAGTCTCAGGCGTCATCGTCGATGTTGACGACGCGGTTACGACGTTCAAAGTCGGCGATCGGGTTTGCGCACTGACCCCTGGCGGCGGCTACGCGGAGTATTGCCTGGCGCCAGCGGAACAGTGCTTGCCGATCCCCAAAGGCCTGTCGATGCTCGAGGCGGCGGGCCTGCCGGAAACGTTTTTTACGGTTTGGCGTAACGTCTTTGATCTTGGCGGCCTCAAAGAGGGCGAGCGCTTTCTGGTGCATGGCGGCGCGAGCGGCATCGGCGTCGCCGCTATTCAAATGGCCCGGGCCATGGGCGCCGTCCCGTTCGCAACGGCCGGATCAGACGAGAAGTGCCGCGCCTGTGAAGAACTGGGCGCGCAGCGTTGTTTTAATTACCGCACGGAAGATTTTGTCGCTGAAATCGGCAACGATGCTGACTACAAAGAAATCGATGTAATCTTGGATATGGTCGGCGGCGAGTATGTTGCACGCAACCTAAGCGTCTTGGCCCGCGGCGGACGCCATGTGAGCATCGCCGCCATGACGGGCGCCAATGTCTCCTTTAACATTTGGCCCGTCTTGTTCAAGAATTTAACGCTCACAGGGTCAACGCTGCGACCGGTCCCGATTGAAGGAAAGCTGGCAATCGCGACCGCACTGCGCGAGAAGATCTGGCCTAAAATCGAGACCGGAGAAATCCGCCCGGTCATTCATCGCAGCTTTGGCCTGGATGAGGCGGCCGCCGCGCATACAGCCTTGGAAGCCTCCAAGCATATTGGCAAGATCATGCTCGTGGTAGACCCGTAAATTGAGTCCACTTAAGCGTTGAGAGAAATTCTCCGTCGAGGCTTTACACTTTGGGCGCCGCGACGCTGAGAAATCTCAACCATCCATCATCCGAATGCGCCATAAAAATGGGCGATCCCGACGCCGATTTCGCGAATGGACCGATGGATTTGTCGAAGCGGCTCGATAATCTCAGCATGGACGGCCGGATATCCATGCATCTGCATGTCCTCTTCGTCACTTTCCTCCTCGACACCCGCGAGTAGCGCCGCGTCAGCCTCATGCGCCGGGAAAACATCTTCGAGCACCGCGGCCAACTCGTCAAAGCGAAGGCCAAACGCCATCTCAAAGAGGGTCTGACGCGTCAAATCGTGGCGTTGCGAAAATCGCGGCGCTATGGCGGCGAGGTAAATACCTTTCATTATCAGTGCTTGGCGCGCAGCATGCAGCGCGTGTAGCGGACGACGATGATCACGCCGATCCGTATTAAAGTTGGCGCCCGTTAAATCGGATAGTATGCGATCAAGAGGCGTCAAATCTGCGGCGAAAAGATCTGCAAGCCGATGAATAGACGTCGCCGTTTGCGAGTCTCGCAAATTCGCCGCAATCTCCGCGAACGCGGGCGCGTCATCACCAGCGTTATCGAGAGCACTTTTGCTAATCCAGAGGCTCGCGCTAAACGGATAAGCGTAAGCGCGCAGCGCAGGCATGCTTGTTAGTCGTCGCGCATGGGTAATCATTTTAAGGACTTGCTGGAGCCGAGCGGACCGATTTGCATAATCTCGCAGTCTGTCGGGCTCAACGCCGCCCGCCGTTCCAAATCCGCCGGCGACATTCGCGGGCGCCGCCATCTGCTGCAAAATCGCATTGTGTGGAATAGCACGCAATGCCCGCGGCCCCGTTACCACTGCGCCGCTCTGTCGGCGCAGCTTCCTGGAGCCGGTCGAAAATAACATGCTCGGCCCGAAGGCGCCGATGACAATCTGATAGTCATCATCATCGAACAGTTTCTCCTGCCAGTTCGTCAAGACACGGAATAAATCCCAGGAGTAGTTTATATCGCCATAGAAAGGATCATCGCCGTCAGCAGCCGGCGCATCAAAACTCCACTGACAGAGCGCGCGCACGGACGTGGCCGCCAAATTGGGCGTTGCAAAGTGCAGATACCCGTCGCCGCCCTGCCAACTGGACTCCAAGTTGGTCTGAAGCCCATCCTTTGCGTAGCGTGCGCGCGTCCAGGGGGTGATCAGATGATCGAACCGCTCATTGAGATCGCCTGGATAGCCGCCCCGCCCCATCGACTCGCCATGAGTATTGAAGATGAGTACCTCAACGTCTGTGATGTCACGCTCGGATAGAGCGCGGGCGAGCAATATTTGCAGTCTTTCCGTCGCGAGATTGGCCGCCATTTGACCCATGAATCGGCCAGAGTCTGAAAAGCCGATCTGAACCGCAACGCGCCCACGCGCACGAATATACTCTACAAAAGCTTCTTCATCGAGAAGGCGCGCCATGAAGCGACCGCCCTGCTCAAGCGCATCGGGCGTCTCGAATAGCGGCGAAATGTCAACGCGATGTTCGATGCCGTAAAGGCGCGCCAAGTAGACTGTGCCCATGACAGTGGCTGGCGCCTCGCATTCGGCGATCAAAAAGCGGATCGGCGTATCCGCGTCGATGTGCTTTATAAACTCCGCACACAACATAAGTTGGCGCCGCGCCGTCATTTCCTCAAGGAAAATCGACGCAATGTTTATTCGGCGCCTGGATACATCTTTCGCTTTTTGGGCGGCGTCTTTAAGGGCGGTTCGGTCGATGAACCGTCGATTGGCTTCGATACCCAGATCCGCACTCAAGGCGGAGCGCACTTGCGCCGCGTTTATGCGCAGATGAATACGCGAGGCCCCGAGACCGTAATTGCGCATATCTGATCGCAGCAGGCATAGGTCTTTGACCTGCGCATCTCCATCAGCCTTTTCAATAAGACGATCGATAATCTCAATCGCGCCTTCTAAAGACGTCATTTTTCGCGGATCGTCACGCGTTAAATGATTGGCCGCCTCGGTAACGCACTGCGCATCGTCCAAGTCCTTGCGGAACAGTTCAGCCTGCTCTGCCGCCAGCGCGCTTGCTGCGATGAGCTTTTCAGAGAGCGCGGCGCCCTCGGACGCAATAACGCCCATTGCCAGCGCCTGAAGCGCCACCCCATAGGCGTTTAGCTGATCCGCCTTTTCTTGAAGGCGAATAGCAAAGGTTTGGCCCCAATGAATGTCCGTGCGTCCATCCAAATCGTATCCCACCCAACTTGCGACGCTGATCGGCGTTGGCGAGAGCTTCTTCCAGTCCAGTGGATAGTTTCCGCGCGCCCAGTCGAGGATTTCACTATTGACGTCACGAACCGCTGCTTTCGCATTGACGATTGCCTCTTGCGCCGCGTCGTGTTCATCGAGAAGCGTGATCTTGTCGTCTGGCGCGTGGCGCTCCGCCCGGATTGCAGCGGTAATTTCCTGACGCTTGGCGTCCGAAACCACATCGGCATCGGCATAATCAGCAATGATTGCGCGAAGCCGGCGAGACATGGCGAACGTCGGGTGGGCCGTAAATACAATGCCAGCCCGCGCACGCTCCAAATCTTGTTGGACAGTCGCAAACGGCGCGCCATCGAGCGTAGCGAGCATATCGTCGATAAACGCGTCGTCGGGCCGGGCGGAAACCTTAACGCATCGGCGCTGCTTGAACTCGTCAGCACGCGCTAGGAGCGCTTCATCGCTCAACCCTTTCGCGATATCCGCGATTTTCTCAATATTCAGATCGCCCGCGCGTTCAGCTTCAAACAACTGGTGCGCCAGACGGCGAACCGAGTTTGTCATCGGGTCGCGCTGCGCGGTTTGCTCATAGATTTCGAGCTGGTCCGCGCACCAGCGTGTCCACGCATCGAGACCAGCGTCGTCGTTCGGCATTGGGGCCATCTCGTCTGTCATCGCACTCCGCCAATATTTGCATCGGACGCCGCCGGCGTCCCTTCCGTTCGGATAGTCATGCCCGGCCTACCCCGCTGATCCTCAGCGCGCCAACCACTTCGGCTATGGCGGCGCCCCGCCTCAAATCCTGGAAAATACGCCACAGCTTGATATGAAAGTGTTTGAGCCAAGGGCGTACAAGATGATCAAGAATTTTATTGGTTACCAAGAAGATCTGACGGAAAGCACCTTCACGCGTGCAGCGCAAGATACTCGGCCAACAAAAATCAATCTGAGTATCGGCGTTTTTCGCGACGAGGCTGGAAATGCGCCCATATTGTCTTGCGTTCAGCAAGCCGAGGCGCATTTGATCAACCATCGGCGCACAAAAGGTTATCTAAATCCCGCAGGCAATATGGCGTATTGCGGCGCGATCGAGGGCCTTATTCTAGGTCATGGTCATCCCGCCCTCAGTGACGACCTGATCCGCTCATTTCAGACCCCAGGGGCTGGCGCCGGGCTGCGGGTTGCGGCGGAGCTCATAAAATCGCTGACGCCGGCGGCGAAGATCTGGTTCAGTACGCCTGTTTGGCGGCACCAGGTTCATTTCTTCTCGAAAGCTGGTCTCGAGACAGCGTATTATGACTATTTGCGTTCAGACCGTTTGAGGATCGATTTCGCCGCGATGCTCGAAAGCTTGGAGCGGGCGACGCCCGGCGATATCGTGGTCATCCATGGTTCGTGTCACAACCCGACGGGCGCTGACTTGTCACCCGACGAATGGGAAACGCTCGTCGCTTTCTTAGGCGAGCGCAACCTCATCCCTCTAGTAGACATCGCCTATCAAGGGTTCGGCGACAGCGTCGAGGAAGACGCGCTCGGCGCCCGTCTTGTGATGGAAACGCTGCCCGAATCCATGGTCGTCGTTTCTTCATCGAAGTCGTTTGCGATCTATCGCGATCGCGCCGGTGCGCTAATGGTAAAACACCCCCAAGGCGCAGATGCGGCCGACCGATACGCCGATCACATTTGCGACCTCATCCGCGCGCTTTATTTCATGCCGCCCGACCACGGCGCAGAAACGATCGAGTACATCTTGCGCGAGCCGGCCCTGCGCGCGCTGTGGCGCCAGGAGCTGGAAGCAATGCGCCAGAGCATAATAACCTCGCGCAGCCAAACTCATGCAGCCTTGCAACGAGCGATGCCCAACGCAGACCTATCCTATCTCAAAGCTGGCAAAGGGATGTTCTCTTGTCTGCCAATCACAGAAACGAAACGGTTAGCGCTTGAACAAGAACACGCCATCTATCTCATGCCAGGCGGCCGCATCAATTTTGCAGCGGTCGCGCCAGACAAGATCGAACGGCTTTGCGAAACGCTGCCTAAATATTTGAATTTTTAATCAGTCTCAATGGCGTCGAAGACTTACGCCGGCCAAAGCAGTTTTACGCCTGTTGCAAAAAGCCCAATCGTCGTAATCCTCAGAAACCATGCCTGATTGACGCGCTTATGGAGATACGCGCCCAGCAAAACACCTGCGGGCGCCAACGGGGCAAGTACGGCCGAAGCAATCAACGTATCGCGCGTAAAGAGCCCAAGCGCCGTATAAGGAATTATTTTAACCCAATTAACGATCAGAAAGAAAAAAACCGCCGTTGCTTGGTGTACGGTCCGATCAAGGCGCAACGCCAGTAAGTGGATCGTCGCGGGCGGTCCGCCCGCATGCGCGACAAAGCTCGTATATCCCGAAAGCGCGCCCCAAAACAGGCCAGTACCCGGTAAAACTGACCGTGTCTCTTTCTGAGGGCGAAACTCCCGCGCAAAGGACTGGAGCGCGAAGATAACGGCGAGAACGCCAATCAGGATCCTTAGACTATCCGCATCTAAATACTGAAACGACAGCGCGCCCGCGATGATCCCCACAATGCCCGCGGGGACAAGCGTGCGCAACAGCGCCATGGACCATCGCCCCCAAAAGGCGCGCATCGCAACAATGTCCATTAAGGCCAAAATGGGCAGCATAATCGCCGCCGCCGTTGTAAGCGGCAGTGCGACTGCCAATAACGGTGTTGCGAGGACACCCGTGCTGCCGCCAAATCCGCCCTTTGAGACGCCAACCAAGAGTATGGCGATCGCGCCGAGCCAGATAAATTGAGGATCACTAATCATGGGACGCGGCGTTTATCACGAGGGGGAATTGGATGGGGCCTAAGACGCCTGCGGTTCAGTGGCGCGCTTCGGTCGCGAGCGCCAGAGCGTCGTGCGCCAACTGCGTGATCACGTCGAAACTGCCAGCGTTGGTTTCGTGTTGCGGGGTAAGCCAGCTCCCCCCGCAAGCGACGACAGATGGAATGGATAAGTAGTCTTTCAGATTAGACGCCGACACGCCCCCGGTCGGCATAAAAGACATACCGCCAAAGACAGACGAGAGCGCTTTTACCATCGCGGGTCCGCCAGACAGCCCTGCCGGGAAAAATTTCACCGTACGCAGCCCTAAGTTCCAAGCGCGTTGTACTTCGCCAGCGGTAACCGTACCGGGGAAGATGTCTAGGTCTTTTGATTGACAAAAGGCGACCACGTCGTCGCTAAGCCCGGGGGAGACAATAAACTGCGCGCCGCGGCGCACCGATTCTTCAGCCTGATCCAAAGAAAGCACCGTGCCCGCCCCGACATAAGCGCCAGGGCACTGGCCCGCGATCGCCTCAAGGCAATCAAGCGCGCCTTTCGTTCTAAGCACCACTTCGATCACATCCAGCCCCCCAGCTCGTAGCGCCGTAACGGTCTTCACGGCGACATCGGGATCATCCGCCTGCACGAGAGGAACGATGGGCGCGCTTTTCAGTTTTTCTGCGAGCATGGGGACTTCCGTTATTGTTGTGCGTCAGCAACGTGTTATTGGGGAGCGGACGCGTCTTGTTAGCGTTTTGTGCTTCTGATACGCCAACGCGGTCAAAAGCGCTATCATCACGGTAAGATAAATCAATTCGGCCCCATCCAGACCGTTGAGCCGGCTTGCGTTGCAATGGAACAAGGCTTCCGGCAGAACGCGAGGCAGACAAGAGCCCGCGTTTTAATAGTTCGCTGAATAGAGGCAAAAAATGCTCGACCCCGCCGCCCGCAGTACCATCGCGACCGCCTTCGTTGAGGCGCGCAAAGCGCATCGTTTGGTGACAGAATTTCCAGCAGCACACCCAGATAGTTTTGACGATGCCTACGCCGTCCAAGACTTGGCCATCAATCTATACGGATCGGCGCTGGGCGGATGGAAGGTCGCAGGCGTCTTCGGCGACAACATCGAAAAGTACGGCGCCAACCGTCACGTGGGCCCTGTCTTCAAAGAAAACCGTTGGGACGCAAAAGCGCTCCCCGCTCCAATCCGTATTTTCGATGGCGGCTTCGCGGCGGTCGAAGGGGAAATCGTCGCGATCCTTTCTAAGGACGCCCCGACAACCGGAGAGACGAGGAAACAAGATTGGTCGCTGGACGAGGCGAAGTCTTACATCGGCGCCATATGCGCGGGCGTTGAAATTGCGACCAGTCCGTATGCGCACGTTAATGACGACGGCCCAGTCGCCTCCATATGCGATTTGGGCTGTAATCGCGGCATGATTGTCGGCGACGAGATTCCCAATTGGCGCGATTGGACATTAGAAGACTGGCATTGCGAAACATTCGTTGACGGAGCGTCTGTAGGCGCCAAGACGCCGAACCCCGCCACGGGCGGACCCCTGGAATCTGTACGGTTCTTGTTGGAGAACGCCGCAACGCGCGGCATAGCGGTGCCTGCGGGCGCCGCTATCCTCACCGGTGCGATCACGGGCGTACATCAAGTCACGGCGGGACAGCGCGCAAAGGTTCAGTTCGCCGGCGTCAACGCAATCGAATTTTCCCTCGGCGGTTAGCGAACGCTGGGCGCACCAAAACCGGCTGGGCTCTGCGGTCAAGGTCACCGACCATGCGGGCGGCGCCATTGAGAGCTTCAAATACTCCCCCTATGGGGGTGTCTGACGATCCCGCTGGCTTCCCGTTCCGCTTCACAGGCCAAAAGTTAGACCCTGAAACCGGGCTCTATTACTACAAAGCCCGTTATTACGACGCGGAAACCGGCCGCTTCCTCCAAACAGACCCGATTGGCTATGCCGACCAGATGAACTTGTATGGGTACGGACCGAATGATCCGCTAAACGGCAGGGATGTGACTGGAATGATATGGGGGAAAGCGTTGCGGCTAGGCGCGAAGACAGTTAAGTACCGCGGTAACGTGATGAAAGCAGTTCGAGAAACCGCGGTCGAAATCAGCAATGCCGCTGGTACACTGACTGATGAACAATTAAACGAGGCGGATGCGGTGGCGATCTTCGAATTGTTTTCGCCGGTTTCGTCGCGAGAAATTGCGGGTGGCGCGCGTCGCGCCGCTAGGGCAATCGGACGTCGGGGCGGCAGGGGACGACAATCAGCCGGCTATGATGATGATTACGACGCGCCGACTGGCTTTGGACTAAAAACTATAGATACGGTAGCGGCTTTCATCCTGTCGACAAGTTTAATGGGCGCTTTAAGCGGAGCCGCAGC
>JBCDBM010000095.1:0-12886 GCA_039183665.1 Pseudomonadota bacterium
AAATTAGCGCTGAGACTGGGGCGGTTTTTGAGACTCAAAGGGTCGAAGACGAGGCGTCCTGGCCAGCGCTGATGGCGAAAAACAAAGAAAAGTTCGGTCGTCTCGATATCGCGTTCGCAAATGCTGGCGTCGAAGGCGGAGACACCGATATAGAGAACATCACAATAGAGGCGTGGAACAAAATCGTCGCCATTAACATGACCGGCGTCATGCTAACCGCAAAATACGCTGTCGAAGCGATGAAAGCGAACCCTGACGGCCCCGGCGGTTCTATCATCTTAAACTCTTCGATGAACGGTATCCTCGCTTTGCCCGGTAATGTTGGTTACTCGACGACGAAAGGCGCCTTACGCCTGCTCGCCAAATCCGTCGCCGTTCACTGCGCTAGCGCTGGCCACAATATCCGCTGCAACAGCATCCATCCGGGCGTCATAGAAACATCGCTTATTCGCCAAGCCATCAACGATGCCCCAGAGCCGCAAGCAGCAAGAGGCGTCCTTGAAGGCTTATCGCCTATGAAACGGATGGGAACGCCGGAAGAAATTGCAGGGCTGTGTGTCTATCTCGCGAGCGACGAGGCGGCCTTTGTGACAGGTGCGGAATATGTCATCGACGGTGGTTCAACATCCGGAATCATTGGCGTCTGAAAACGGGCTATTGTCTCTATCCAGCGCCGCTAAGGCGGCGCGGTTTCTGGCAGCGATTTGGCGATCACACAGAGCAACCGGTGTACCAAAGCCATCCTCGCGACTGAGAGTTCAAGATCGATCCTAAAAACTAGACAAGCGCGAATTTTCAGGCCATCGCACCGGCGGGGTGACAGACCGGAATTGGTGCGGTCGAGAGGACTCGAACCTCCACGGATTGCTCCACAGCGACCTCAACGCTGCGCGTCTACCAGTTCCGCCACGACCGCATCTCGCCAAAGCGAGCGGCGGGGATAGCAAAAGGCCGCGACGCTGTGAAGTCCGCAATGGCGTGTTTGGCAGAATATAGGCCTTGAGCGGCGATTTGCGCATCGCGTCGGGCAGTGAAATAAAGCGCTGGCGCGCTTGAGCAGCCCTTGAGCTAAGAAACGACGTCGCCATGACCCCTTTTTCTGACCAATCGTTCGCGTCGCTGCGCAATGAAACCCCCGCCCGGTGGGCCCTATCTCCAGGGCTCACACCCTATGCGGAAGCCGTCGCCTTTATGGAGGCGCACGCCAAGAAAATCCGCGAAGGGACGGCGTCGGAGCTTGTCTGGCTGTTGGAGCACCCGCCGCTATACACAGGCGGGGTGAGTGCGAAATCAGGCGACCTGCTCGACCCCGCGCGCTTTCCCGTGTTCGAAAGCTCCCGCGGTGGTCAATACACCTATCACGGACCGGGCCAGCGAGTGGTGTATGTCATGCTTGATCTGGAAAAGCGCTCGAAAGACCTGCGATTATTCGTCCGCGGGCTCGAAGAGTGGCTCATCCGCACGTTACAAGCATTTTCTCTCACCGGCGAACGACGGCCGGACCGCGTGGGTGTTTGGATCAATCGGACCCAACCGGGAGAATCGCTGCGAGAAGATAAAATTGGGGCTATTGGCGTTCGTGTGCGGCGTTGGGTGAGTTTTCATGGGCTCGCGTTGAATGTTGAGCCTGACCTTACGCATTTTTCAGGAATCACGCCCTGTGGCGTCGCCTCGCCCGAATTTGGGGTCACGAGCCTTGTAGACCTTGGATTACCGGTGACTATGGCTGATGCGGACGCGGCCCTTCGAAGGGCTTTCGAAGAGATCTTCGGCCCCCTCACCGACACAAGCCCCCCATCCGTCCAAACGGAATAACCGTCAATCAAAATTTAATATGGCGCGCAGATGGTTCCTTGCGATCTTATGCTAGTGTTTTGGCATCATGCGTCAAAAAAGGAATAACCGATGAGCGGTTCTCGTTTACTGGCCATAGCGACGGCATGCACAGCCGCGATAACCAGCAGCGCACGGGCGAACGACACCGAAATCGTGACGACACCGCTCCAAGAACCAGCCGTCGAACAGAACGCTCCAGCGTCGACCGCGGAACTCGATTCAGACAATGCGGCGGATTTGTTAAACTCACGCCAACAGTTGCAGCAGAGTTTCACGTTCACGCGCACGATCAACGGCGAAGTCGTTGAAACGGAAAAACGTACCGTGACCTATACGGCTGATGATCCTTATTACGAGACTGAAGCTGGACAATCGACCAAACAAAAACTGCAGGACGCTTTTGACAAAGAAGTCCTCACACGGACGGAAGCTTTTGAGGAAGCGAAACTCGATTTCACTATTGCTGATGTGAATCGCGACGGCAGTATGACCGCTGAAGAGTTCGTGAAGTTGAACGAGACCTGGCAAGACGGCCAGATGCGTGTCACCGATGCGCCCACAGACGAGATCGCGCGCCAACGGCAATATGATGCGTTCTTAGATGAAATTGACGCATCAGGTGCAAAAGAACGCGCGGCTGCCGCGGCGAAGCAAAAATTCAACTTCCTATCGGGCGCGTCAGAAGCGATGACGCGAGAAGACTATATTCGCGAATATCTGTTGGACTTCGACTCCATGGACGAAAACCGCGATACGTTGTTGCGTGGGGCGGAACTCATGATGTTCCGAGCGCTGAACCGAGGCGAGACGTTGGAGCGCTAAGCGCGTTTCTCGGACAACACCAAAAACCGAGCGACGGCCAAAAATTCCGCACTGAGCTTATCGGTGCGCGCCTTTGCCTCCTCGTCTATACCCCAGCGTTCCTCCTGGAAGCCTTCATCAAGGCGCGACGCATCGAATATTTCCTCAACTGGGCGGATGCCTTTCCAAAGGGCCAATGCCAAAATACACGATCCCAATATTGACGTTGCTCTGTTCACGCCAAAGGCCGTCTCCGCTGACATGTCATCGAGGGTAGATTTGATTGCCGCGACGGAGTCACTTGGCTGATCGACGGCTATGATCCCGGCTGTCACATTCAGAGGCGCACCAAAGTCTTCATGCATAAACTCTATATACGGATCCCACACACGATTCTGCCGCTCCAGTAACGCCGCCGGCTCATCAGCGCGATAACATAAAAGATCCGTTTGCAAGTATTGTAGGGTCTCGGCGCGCCACGTCGCTGCGTCGTCGTCGTCGCTGTCGATCGTTGCAGAAAGAAGCGCCGTTAGCGGCATTGTCTCCCGATTGATAAAGTCGCCTTGGGCGTTCCATTCATCAGCGCAAGCATTTGCCAACATGAAACCGGCGGAAGCCATCTGACGCCGACGGAGGGTCTTGGCGATTTTTCCATCCAACGCCACCGCATATCTCTCGCCTTGCAACACGACCGTCGCTTCTCGATAAAACTTTTTTATGCGTTGATCCTCTTCTGGCATATTATCGATCGGGCCATTCGCAGTCCGCCTCTGCGTCAAAGGCGAAGAAGTTCCAAGTCTCGCGCATATGTTCTGTAAGCGGTGCTTCGAGCGTCATGCGGCGACCCGTCCTCGGATGTCGAAAAGACATTGACCGGCAAAATAGATGCAAGCGCGGTGCAACGCCGTCGATGAACGCCTCCTCGCCGCCGTATTTACGATCACCGATAATGGGATGGTGTATGGCCGCCGCATGAACGCGAATCTGATGGGTGCGTCCGGTTATTGGGCGAAACGCCACAAAAGCAGTTACGCCTGCCTCGTCTAAAATCTGATAATCTGTAACAGCGTCTTTGCCGCCCTGCTTAACTGGCTCGACCCGTTCGAAAGGCGTTTCTTTGTCTTGCGACAATTGTTTTTCGATCGGCATTGAAATTGTTCCTTGTCGCGGGCGCGGTCCACCGGCGACGAGCGCCCAATAGGTCTTTTCAACATCATGGCTTTGGAACGCGTCAGCGAGCCGTTGAGCATCGGGCCGGGATTTGGCGACGATGATTAAACCGCCTGTGTCTTTATCAAGACGGTGAACCAGACGCGGTTTGCCCGCTTCGCTAATGTAGGAGGATAGCAACCCGTCTAAATGACGGGTTGTTTTGGCGCCGCCTTGTGTGGCAAGGCCAAAAGGCTTGTTCAGCGCGATGATCGCGTCGTCCTCATACACAATCATCGACTCAATGGCTGCGCGATCTTCCGGTCGAAAACTGGATTTTGCAGATTTTTTTTCAGCATTATTAGGGAGCGGCGGAATACGGATCTCTTCTCCACTTTGAAGGCGACGATTTGATTTTGCGCGTCCGCCATCTACGCGCACTTCGCCCTTTCGTAGGTATTTCTCTAATGCGCCATGCCGAACACGAGGAAAATGCGATCTGAACCATCTGTCCAGGCGCATGCCGTCTTCGTCATCCGTAACTCGTTTCTTTTGGACACCGCTCATAACCATGCCCGTCCCGCCAAGAGCCCGACGACCAAACCGCCGATCGCAAAAACAATGGAGCCGAACAGATAGACAGCCGCGACAAAAATCGTCCTGTCTCGGTAGAGCGCAACAACATCGAAGGAGAAGGTTGAGAAGGTTGTAAACGCGCCGAGCAGACCCACTGCTAGAAAGGCGCGCAGAACCGTTGTTTGCGGCTCACGCGATGCGAGCCAAGCAATCAGGACGCCCATCAAAAATGAACCGAAGACATTGGCCGCCAAGGTTCCCCATGGAAACGCCGGTCCCAACCAATGCATCGCCGCCCGCGAGACGCCGTATCGCGCAACGGCGCCCAAAGCGCCACCTGCGGCGACCGCCATCCATATCGAAGGATTGCTCATCGCGACAATGCTCGATAACCGTTAAGTTTGAACAGGGTTATGGAAATAACATCAATAACTTGTGAGATCATTTTCATTTTTCGCGGGCCTTGATGAGACGGCACAGCACGCTTAGCCGCCAACCCGCCATGATTGGACGCCGTTGCCGGTTTCCAACTCAAAGCGCCATGACTGCGCGGGGCGATTTAGCTCCCGTTCAAGATCTGCAGCGGTGTCTATTTTTCCGCCGTTTACGGACAGGATTTTCATGCCAGGACGCAGTCCGCGGCGCGCCGCAAAAGAACGTGATTCAACTTGCGCGACCACGACGCCCGCAGACAAGGGGTCCAGTCCCAGCTCTTCATTGTATCGCGGCGATAGATTGTCGACGGTAACGCCGTTTAAAGGATGAGAACCAGATAAGACTCGCGGATCACGCGCCGGACTTTCTGGCGGCAGGTCTAAGGTGATTTCGGTTTCTCGTTGCTTTCCATTGCGTATGTAAACGACCGATGCCTCATCCCCGTCGTCTTTGACGCCGACACGGTAGTTTAAGGCGTGCCCATCATAAACAGGCTGTCCATCGACTTCGATTATCACGTCGCCCTCTTTGAGCGCGGCGCGATCTGCCGGCCCGCCGTTCCAAAGGCCGTTTAATATGACGCCCACGGGACGATCCAGATCTAGAGCACGCGCAAGTTCGCCGTCGACATCTGTTGTGGACGCGCCGATCCATGGGCGCACCAAAACGCCCCCATCAACCGCGGTTTTGAGCACTTGCTGCACCAGCCTCGATGGGATCGCAAACCCTATGCCGTTGGAACCGCCGGAACGGGAGTAAATCGCCGTGTTGACACCCAACAGACGCCCCTCTCCGTCCACCAACGCACCGCCGGAGTTTCCTGGATTAATCGCCGCGTCCGTCTGTATAAAGAACTGATAGTCGGACACTGAAACCGCAGTGCGCGCCAGAGCGGAAACGATACCGCTGGTTACCGTTTGTCCGACGCCAAATGGGTTACCAATCGCCAAAACGATATCGCCGACTTGGGCCGCGTCTGAATTCGCAAAGGTCAGAAAGGGCAACGTTTCATCTGCTGAGATCTGCAATACAGCGAGATCCGTTTGCGGATCAGCCAGCAATAACTCTGCTTGGTATTCGCGCCGGTCGCTTAAGACCACCGTAATCTCTGTCATGCCCTCGATAACGTGATTATTGGTAACGACGAACCCGTCCGGGCTGACAATGACGCCAGATCCAAGCGAGTTTTGCACACGCTCTCGCGGTTGGCTCTGACCAAAAAACCGTTCGAAAAAGGGATCCCCGGCGAAAGGACTGCGCTGTTGGACGACGCGCTTGGTATAGACATTCACGACGGCCGGCGCGACGCGCTCAACCACCGGCGCAAAAGATAATTTGATCTGCTCCATGGAGCGGGGGGCGACGACGGACTCACCGCTTATCGTGTCGCTTGCGCTTGGTATTTGTTCCCCGGGCTCTCTCGGCGCCGGTTGGGCGCATGCAGTGGCGCACGCTAAAAATAGCGTAACAGTACCTGAAATAGTCTGACGAACCATGATAGCGAAACCCGTTAGCGAACGCGAACCTTCACTATAGGGGCGCTTTTATTCGGTTCAATGGCGCTGAATTGACAGCATGATCGCGGATTGGCGTCAATCCTGGCGCGTCTTAAACAGACGCGAGGGGAATGCCGCCTTAGACGGTTTCTTCTTCGTCGTCCTCAACGCCAATCACGGGACCGGAATCCAGACCCTTAGCGTCTTCGTCGCGATCAACGAATTCAATGACCGCTAGTGGTGCGTTGTCGCCATAACGGAAACCGGCTTTCATAATTCGAATGTAACCGCCATCGCGCTCGGCGTAGCGCGGCCCCAAGGTTTCAAACAGCTTTTTAGCCATGTCCTTGTCGCGGATGCGCGATATCGCAAGACGACGCAAATGAAGCGCCCGCGTTTCGTCTTTGTCCGCATGTTTGGCCATAGTGATCAGTTTTTCAACGATAGGCCGGAGCTCTTTGGCTTTCGGCAGTGTCGTCGTGATCTGCTCGTGTTTAATCAACGAGCACGCCATGTTCGCGAACATCGCTTTGCGGTGCTCGTGTGTTCTGTTCAGTTTACGATGCGCCAATCCATGTCGCATGGCGGTGTCTCCTTCGCCCCGTTTCAGGGGTTATTCGTCGAACTTTTTCGCGAGTTCTTCAATGTTATCAGGCGGCCAGTCGGGTACATCCATTCCCAAATGCAGACCCACGCCGGCCAAAACCTCTTTGATCTCATTCAGCGATTTACGGCCAAAATTCGGTGTACGGAGCATTTCCGCTTCGGTTTTTTGGATTAAATCGCCGATATAAACGATGTTGTCGTTCTTCAAGCAGTTTGCCGATCGAACAGATAGCTCAAGCTCATCGACTTTGCGCAGCAACGCCGGGTTGAACGGAAGCTCTTCATGCGTGTCCGCAGCCTTGTCTTTCTTCGGCTCGTCGAAATTGATGAAGATCTGTAGCTGATCTTGCAAAATCCGCGCAGCGTAGGCGGCCGCATCATCCGGCGTGATCGAACCGTCCGTTTCAATTTCCATGATCAAGCGGTCATAGTCCAAGACTTGCCCTTCGCGCGTATTCTCCACGCGATAGGCGACACGCGTCACTGGGCTGTAAAGACTATCAACCGGGATGAGGCCGATGGGCGCATCTTCAGGACGATTTTGTTCAGCGGGCGTATACCCTTTGCCCGTGTCGACGGTCATTTCCACGCGGAGCGACGCGCCTTCATCAAGGTGGCAAATAATGTGGTTTTTATTGAGGATCTCAACGGATGCTGTTTCCTCGATATCCGCAGCGGTCACCGGGCCTGGCGTCTCTTTACGCAATACAAGCCTTTTCGGGCCGTCAGTGTGCTGACGCAGCGCCAACTGTTTCACGTTGAGAACGATGTCCGTAACATCTTCGCGCACACCAGGAATAGACGAAAACTCGTGTACGACGCCGTCAATTTGAATGGACGTCACGGCCGCGCCTTGTAGGGAAGACAACAAAATGCGCCGCAGCGCATTGCCGAGCGTCAACCCGAAACCGCGCTCCAATGGCTGGGCGACAATGACGCCCTTGCGGGTCGCATCAGCACCGTGATCGACATCAAGCTTGGAAGGGCGAATGAGTTCGCGCCAGTTTTTTTCTAAGACATTCGTGGCATCCATTTGGACGACAGCTCCGTTTTTGAAAGAAAGTTCTATACGCGGCGACGTTTACGCGGCCGACAACCATTATGAGGAATAGGCGTGACATCACGAATTGTCGTGACAGCAAGGCCTGCCGACTGGAGCGCCCGAAGTGCGCTTTCGCGACCAGACCCCGGCCCACGCACTTCAACGCTTACCGTTTGAAGTCCGTGTTCCATCGCTTTTTTTGCAGCGTCTTCGGCTGCTAACTGCGCGGCGTATGGCGTTGATTTGCGTGAGCCCTTGAAGCCCATGCCGCCAGCGGACTGCCAGGAAATCGCATTTCCTTGTTCATCTGTAACCGTCACTTTGGTGTTGTTAAAAGACGCGTTGACGTGAACGACACCAGTCGAGATGTTCTTCCGTTCACGACGCTTAACGCGGCCGGCGGGCTGCTTTGCCATTGGACGCTTTCCTTATTTCTTCTTGCCGGCAATCGGCTTAGCTGGGCCCTTGCGCGTGCGCGCATTGGTATGCGTTCGCTGACCTCGAACCGGCAAACCGCGACGATGCCGAAGCCCGCGATAGCACCCTTGGTCCATAAGGCGCTTGATGTTGACGGCCGTATCGCGACGCAGATCGCCTTCGACGGTATAGTCGCGGTCTATAGCCTCTCGGATTTGAAGCACTTCAGCATCTGAGAGCTCATTCACCCGTCGTTCGTTCGGGATACCTACCTTGTCGCAGATTTCTGCGGCCTTGGTCGGTCCGATGCCGTGAATATATCTCAACGCGATGGTGACGCGCTTATCGGTTGGAATGTTAACGCCTGCGATCCGGGCCACGGGCTCTATCCTTTGTTTCGTGCGCTCAAGACACTCATGAGCGACTGTTTCTCCATACGCCAAAAGGCTCGAGCGACGCGGTTCTGGCCTATGCGCCGTGCGAGCCGATATTCGATTGAAGAAGAGCGCGTGAATATAGGCGTGCGCGCCTCTGCGTCAACCGTTTTGAAGGGAGCTTAAGCCCTCAATTCATCAAGAATGGCGTCGATACTGGCCGCAACCTCGTCGATTGATCCCATTCCGTCTACAACCTTCAATTTCCCCTGTTTTTCGTAGTAGGGAATGAGCGGCGCTGTCTGGTCGCGATAGACCTTTAGCCGCTCTTTAAATGTCTCTTCATTGTCGTCTGAACGCGCGCCGCCTGTCTCTTCAATCCGTTTTTTAAGGCGATCGACGAGAATGCCCTCGTCCACACGCAGCTCAATCACGGCGCTCAACGCTTTACCGCGTTCTACCAGCATTTTGTCCAGCATGTCGGCTTGAACAAGCGTCCGCGGGAACCCGTCAAGGAGAAAGCCGTTTGCGCAATCAGGCTGTTCAATGCGTTCTGCGACGATCGCGGCGACCACGTCATCAGAAACGAGCTGCCCTGAATCCATGATAGCTTTGGCTTTTTTGCCAACTGGCGTCCCGGCGGAAACCGCGGCGCGCAGCATGTCGCCTGTGGATAATTGGGGAATCTCACAACGATCTATGATGTGCTCGGCTTGCGTGCCTTTGCCGGCCCCTGGCGGGCCCAACAGAATAAGGATCATCGTCGCCCTCCTCGCAACCGCGATTTCTTGATGAGGCTTTCGTATTGTTGCGCAACGAGATGGCCTTGGATCTGACCGACGGTGTCCAGCGTCACGGAGACAACGATTAGCAGCGATGTGCCGCCGATATAGACTGGAATGGCCTGGCTATAGCCCGCTTTCAGCACCTCCGGCAGAATGCAGACGAACGTCAGATAGGCCGCGCCGATGACCGTCAAGCGGGAAACAACATAGTCAAGGTATTCGGCTGTTCGCGCCCCTGGGCGGTAGCCCTGAATAAAACCGCCATACTTTTTGAGATTATCCGACACATCTTCGACGTTGAACACGACAGAGGTGTAGACGAACGTAAATCCGATAATGAGCGCCGCATACAGGGCGATATAAAGCGGGCGTCCAGGCGCAAACATGATGCCAAGCGTTTGCAGCCAATCTGGAGATCCCTCGCCAATGGCGCCAATCGCGGTTGCCGGCAGCAACAGCAATGACGATGCGAAAATCGGCGGAATGACGCCGGACGGATTGAGTTTCAATGGCAGATGTGATTTTTCGCCTTGGGTCATGCGCTGGCCCACTTGGCGGCGCGGATATTGAACCAAGATGCGCCGTTGTGAGCGCTCCATAAAAACCACGAATGCGATCAGGGCGAGCGCCAACACGCCAATGATAATAATGGCGCCGCCGCCTATGCCGCCGCCGGTGCGGCCTTGATCAAGCAGACCCGCGATGACCCGCGGAAGTTCGGCGACAATGCCCGCGAAGATAATGAGTGAAACGCCATTGCCGACGCCCCGCGCGGTGATTTGTTCGCCAAGCCACAACAAGAACATCACGCCGCCAACGAGCGTCACGACCGTGGTTGCAAGGAAGAACGGACCCGGATTGGTGACGACGCCCGCCTGGCCTTGAAGGCTTACCGCAATGAAGTATCCCTGCATCGTCGCCAGGAATACGGTGAGATACCGGGTATATTGGTTGATCTGCCGCCGACCCTGCTCGCCCTCTTTCTTAATGGCTTCCAATGAAGGCACGACAGCCGTCATGAGCTGCATGATAATGGAGGCTGAGATGTAGGGCATGATGTTGAGCGCGAATATCGCCATGCGCTCAACGGCGCCGCCAGCAAATATGTTGAGCGCACCGAGCAAGCCGCCCTCTTGGCCCTGGAACCCTTGGCTAAAGGCTTCAGGATCAATGCCCGGAATAGGAATAAACGTGCCCAGTCGATAGACGATCAACGCTCCAAGCGTGAACAACAAGCGCTTTTTCAGCTCGTCCGCTTTTGCGAAAGAGGAAAGCGTGATGTTCGACGCAAATTGTTCGGCTGCTGAAGTCATCTACAATCCGTCACTAAACCTTGGGCCCGGCGCATGATCGCCATTTGGCGGCTCGCACGCGCAGCTGCAACCCCTATTCCGAGGCGCTCTCGCGAAGCATCGACACTGCGCCACCGGCTTTTTCGACTGCCGCCTTAGCGCCTGCGGTGGCGTAGGCCACTTCAATATCTACTTTTGCCGTCAATCCGCCTGTCCCGAGCAGCCTGACGCCGTCGCGCGCCCGCCGCAAAACGCCGGCCTCGACTAAAGCGGCCGCATCTATTTTTTGCGCGGAATCTAGCTTACCGGCGTCGATAGCCGCCTGCAGACGACCGATATTCAACTCTACATAACGGGCGCGGTTTGGTTTGTTGAAACCGCGTTTTGGCAACCGCATGTAAAGCGGCATCTGTCCACCTTCATAGGCGCGAATACCGCCAACGCCAGACCGTGATTTCTGGCCTTTATGACCGCGGCCTGCCGTTTTACCTGTACCCGAACCGATACCACTGCCCACACGCTTGCGCGGCTTACGTGCGCCAGGGTTATCTTTGAGATCGCTTAGTTTCATTTTCGCCTCGACTTTCGACGGCGCTTGATCCACGCCGCCTCGCCTCAATTTGCGCGCCGATCAGCGCGCTATGCCTGTGTTAGTCTTCGATGACCTCAACCATATGAGAGACCTTGTTGATCATGCCGCGCACTGAAGGCGTATCCTCCAGTTCGCTAACACGACCGATTTTGTTCAGCCCCAGGCCCACCAACGTCGCACGCTGATCTTGCGGGCGCCGGATTGGGCTGCCGGTCTGTTTGACTTTGATGGTTTTCTTATCGGCCATGGGTCTATTCCTTTGCGCGACGCCCGGTTAAGCGACGTCGGCGGCTTCCGTTTCCGTCTCAGCCGGCGCAGGGTCGCTATCCCGGCGGGGCAAAATCTCTGACACCTTTTTGCCCCGACGCGCCGCGACGGATCGGGGGCTCGTTTGCGCCTTCAATCCTTCAACGGTCGCGCGCACCATATTGTACGGGTTCGAAGAGCCGATTGACTTGGCCACCACGTCCTGGACGCCAAGCGTTTCGAATACCGCGCGCATGGGACCGCCGGCGATAATGCCCGTACCGGCGGGCGCCGCGCGCATCACAACTTTGCCAGCGCCCCAACGGCCCGAGGCGTCATGGTGCAAAGTGCGGCCTTCGCGCAATGGAATACGGCTCAAATTTCGCTTGGCTTCTTGCGATGCTTTGCGAATGGCTTCGGGCACTTCGCGCGCCTTGCCCTTGCCAAACCCGACACGACCCTTTTGGTCACCGACAACGACAAGCGCAGCAAATCCGAAGTTCTTGCCGCCTTTGACAACCTTCGCGACGCGATTGATCGCAACGAGCTTATCTACAAACTCGTCGCGTTCTTCGCGATCGCCGCCGCGGCCTCGCCCGCGTCCTTTTCTATCGTCTCGCGCCATAACCTGACAGCTCCCTTAAAACTTTAATCCGGCTTCGCGCGCGGCGTCCGCAAGCGCTTTAACCCGGCCGTGAAATAGATAGGCGCCGCGATCAAAAACGACGTCCGATACGCCCGCTTTCAGGGCGCGCTCAGCGACAATCTTGCCGACCACTGCCGCCGCTTTTGCATCTGAGCCTTTGCCTACGGTGTCCGACAGCTCTTTATCCAACGACGACGCGGATGCCAGCGTTTTGCCTTGAGCGTCATCAATCACCTGCGCCGAAATGTTCTTCGCGGACCGGAACACTGACAAGCGCGGACGCCCCTTGGAAACACGAGAGATTTTTCGCCGTGTCCTCGAAGCGCGTGATTTCGTCGTTTTTGCTTTTGAGATGGCCATAGTCGTAACCCTTCAGAAGTCGCCTACGCGCTACTTCTTCTTGCCCTCTTTGCGATAGATATATTCGTCTGCGTATTTAACGCCTTTGCCTTTATAAGGCTCAGGCGGCCGAAACGCGCGGATCTCAGCGGCTGTCTGCCCGACTTTTTGTTTGTCGATGCCCGAAACTATAATTTCCGTTGGCTTCGGTGTTTTAATTTCGATGCCGTCGGGCTTTTCGTAGTTGATTTCGT